>NZ_CP030117.1:850000-1130000 GCF_001039275.2 Brevibacillus brevis | reverse complement strand
CTTCTATCCACATTTTATAGACGTTGCCATCCTTCGGGTCTTTATACTCCACGTAATGTTGACCTGAAGCTTCATCCATAACCGGCGTCAGTTTGCGCTCGTTGATCCAGTCCTGTGCTTTCGTCATGGAATAAGCTTTGGAGCTAACCTTCACAGTGCCATCAGCCTGCTTGGCTTCTGTCCACAAGCGTGTGTAAAAAGGTACACCCAACAGCAGTTTTTCGTTAGGGACTTCTTCCAAAACTCCTTGCAAGCCTCGCTCCACCCATGGCAACGATGCGACAGATCCCGCTTTTGGACTCGCAGCCCAATGCTCGTCATACGTCATCACCGCAACATAATCGACGACCTCGGCCAAAGCTTTTCGATCCAGGAACATGGACCATTGCTTCGCGTTTGATTTGATCGTCACATCTATGGAAACGGTCAGTCCTTGCTGATGGAGATACGGCGTCAGCTCCCGTACAAACTGAACGAGTTCCTCTTTCTCTTCTAAATACACGTTCTCAAAATCGATGTTGATGCCATCGAGATCGTATAGATGAGCGTAGTACAAGAGTTGGGCAATTAACTTATCTCGCTTGTCATAGCTGCTGAGAACAGACTTGGTCCAGTCAGGATTAAAGCCGTTTGTAACGAGCCCCCAAACCTTGTAGCCCCTTTTATGGGCCCATTTGACGTACGCAGGATCGGCCCTGTTCAACAGATTTCCTTCTGCATCCTTCATTTCAAACCAAGTAGGTGAAACGACATTTACTCCTGGCAATGCACCAATTTTTGAAACATCCGGATTTTTACTGACGACGTGCTCCCATACGAGGTTGATCTTTCCCTCGGGCTTCCAAGCAGCGTGTTGTTGTCCGGTAGCAGTCGTGTGCTCTAGCTGGACTTTGCGCACATCTGTCATTTCAATACTTTTCTCTGAAATGAATCCGCCTACTCCCGAAGCCGTCAAAACGCGATACCAGTTTTCTTTTTTGCCAAGAACGTCAACAACCTCTCCTGACGTCAGCTCTGCTACGATCGGGGTTCGGTGAGAAGAACCGGTACGGACTGCTTGTTTTTCCTCGGCAGCGATTACTTTTGCTTGCTGGATTTCGTAGCCCTCTTTTTCGACGACGAGGACACCCGTGTCTGCTTTTCGCTCAAACGAATAAGGATACAGCTTTTCCAATGGATCCAATGGGACATAGCGTGTGCCGTCCACCTCTTTTACCGGAACGAGTAAATCCACAGGTTTTTTGTTCAGATAGGCGACAACTTCTCCGCTCTCCATCCGAAGCACCTTATCCTTCGTCGTAACGATAACGGAACGTGTAGGCTCATCCCAAAAAATCGCAGGATCAATGTTCTCTTTAATGAAATCAAAGGGCAACAATATTTGCTCTGATTCCAACACATACGTGGACTCTTTTCGCGAGCCTTCGTATACAATCACATTTTTCTCACCATTATACGGCTGCACATGCTCAGTTGAGGCACGGAGCACAAAAAACCAGTAAATGCTGCCGAAGATGGCCAACAAGAGAAAGCTTAACAAAAACAGCGTGCGAAAAGCCCGTCGTTTCCTTCTTCTTGGTCGCTGAACTCTACCCGACTCCCTGCTCATAATCTCCACCTGCTTCCCGGTCCATAAGCCTGTCTTCTGACTTGGGCTGTATGATTTGACTCATTATTTCGATCATAGCGTTGGTTCAATCCATTCACAACCTTTTGTATTCTGGTAATTCACGGACAAGCTCTACCAAGAAAAAGACGTACGAGAAGCCAAAAGGTTACAGATATCGACAAAAAGGGTTATGTCCCCCAAAAGCAAACACCCCCTGCATCACCGGGATTATCCGATTCAAGCAGGAGGTGCTCATCCATCAAATACATTCTTAGTGGGGATTCTTTTGACAGGAATCACAAACGCCATAAACTTCCATACGATGTCCAGTTACTTTGAAGCCGATGTCTTTGGAAGCAGCTACTTCTGCATCCCGCAAATACGGAAAGTGGAAGTCCCTGATCGCACCACAGGAGGAACAGATCGCGTGATAATGATCTTCTTCCACATTGGCATCGAATCGGCTGGACGCATCCCCGTAAGTGAGCTCTGTAACCAATCCAGCATCTTTAAAGACTCGTAGATTGTTATAAATCGTTGCAACGCTCATATTCGGGAATTTGCCTTCAAGGGCTTTATATATTTCGTCAGCCGTCGGGTGGGTCATCGTTTCCAGCAAATAGGTCAAAATTGCATGGCGCTGAGGTGTCATGCGAACCCCTGTATTCTTCAGGATTTCAACAGCTTTCTCCACACGTTGTACCATCTTGTTACACCCCACAGTCTTTCGCAAGACAAAAGAACAAGCTTCTCTAATGTCATTGATTAGAATTACTATAAATAAGTGTACGTCTAGTCGGCGAAAACTGTCAATATCCATTCATTCGATTTGAACAGAAAGAAGTGGAAAATCAAGTTTTTACTTTGCTTTTGCGGGCTTTTTGGTTGCAGGTTTTTTGGCTTTTTTGGCTTCCGCCTGTGCAAACTTACACATGGATTGAAGTGTACAGCTGCCGCACTGTGGATTGCGCGACGAGCATACACGTCTGCCGTGCCAGATTAGCCAATGATGCGCATCCGTCCACTTCTCTTTTGGAATACGCTTCATGAGCTGACGCTCCACTTCATCCACATTGTCGCTATTCGCAAGGCCTAACCGGTTTCCTACGCGGAATACATGCGTATCCACTGCGATCGCAGGAATCCCGAATGCATTGGACAAAACGACATTTGCAGTCTTTCTCCCTACTCCCGGCAATGCTTCGAGCTCGGCATGCGTTTGTGGTACTTCGCTATTGTATTTTTCGTACAAGATTCTACAGGTCTCTAAAATGTTTTTACTCTTATTCTTATACAACCCGAGCCCTTTTATATGCTCTTCCATTTCTTCCTGTGTCAAATGAAGGTAATGCTCCGGCTGGTTTAGCTGCTGGAACATGGGTGCCGTAATCTCATTCACCCGTTTATCTGTACATTGGGCAGAAAGAATGGTCGCAATGAGAAGTTCAAACGGGGTTGTATAATTCAATTCACAGTGCGCATCCGGATAAAGCTGTTGCAAATTATCCAAGATGTCGGCAACAGGTACTTTGCGTTGTGCCATAAATATATCCCCCTTTTCCCTACATTATACCGCCTTGGTCAACATAGCAATCGATAGCACCGCAGGCTGAACCTGTTGTACAATGGGTCTGGAAGTATTTAACGGGAGGAGGTTTTCCATGAAAGTATTCCTGACTGGTGCCACTGGGTTTGTTGGACGGGGTATTCTCGAGCGCTTGCAGGCAGAAGGATATGAAACAGTTTGCCTCACCAGATCTGGTTCAACAGGTAAGCTTCCCAAAAACGAAACCGCCACTCTACATATAACGGAAGCGACTGGCGATCTATTTGATAAAGAATCTTTGATGGGAGGGATGCAAGGCTGCGATGCTGTCATCCACCTCGTCGGAATTATTCGCGAACAACCAGGGAAAGGCATTCTCTTTTCTCGTATCCATGTAGAGGGTACACAAAATGTACTGGAGGCTGCCAAGCAAGCTGGAATCAAGCGCTTTGTCCATATGAGTGCTCTGGGCGCACGCAAAAACGCCACGAGCGCCTATCATCGAACCAAATACGAAGCGGAGCAGCTTGTTCAAGCAAGCGGTATTCCGTACGTCATTTTCCGTCCATCTGTCATTTTTGGTCCCGGGGATGAATTCGTGAATATGCTCGCCGATCTGGTCCGATTACCTGTCACACCAGTCATTGGCGATGGCTCCTACCCTTTGCAACCAGTTGCTCGCAAGACGGTGGCTGATGTATTCGTCCAAGCCTTGAGCAGACCCGAAGCAACCAATCAAACTTACGAAACAGGTGGACCCGAACCACTTTCCTACGGACAAATCTTAGATACGATTGGCGAGGCTCTCGGAAAGCCGAAGGTCAACAAAATTCACATTCCCCTTGCTTTCATGAAGCCTGTGGTAAATATGATGGAGCGATTCCCATTTTTCCCGATTACCAACACGCAGCTCACTATGCTGCTAGAAGGAAACGCATGTAAGGACGGAAAGCTTCTCTACGATACTTTTCACACCGAAAAAATCGACTTTCTCCCGGGAATCACCACTTACCTCCGTACAAAATAAAAGGTTGAAGCCCCCTGCTTGATCCCAGGGGGCTTTTGCCTATTCGTGCAACGTTTTCTCCACTGCACTTGTCTCTTTATTAATATGACGAGCCACAACGAACAGATAATCAGACAATCTGTTAAGGTACTTAACCACGGACGGGTTTACCTGCTCCTGCTGTGCCACATGGACTGCTTTGCGCTCTGCACGTCTGACGACCGTACGCGAAACATGGAAGGCAGCCGCAGCCGGATGTCCGCCAGGCAATATAAAATTGGTGAGCGGAGGCAGCTTTGCATCTAGCATGTCAATTTGCTCTTCCAGAAAAGTAACGTCCTCTTCTGCAATGGGCCAACCTACCTTTTTGCCTTCTGGCGTCGCCAGCTCAGCCCCTACATGGAACAGCTTTGTCTGAATGACATGGAAGACATCCTGCAATTCCTTCCATTCTTCTGTCGCAGGCAACAGAGCCAATGCCAATCCTATCTGTGAGTTGGCTTCATCGCACGTACCGTATGCCTCTACGCGGTCCGCAAACTTAGGCACGCGGACACCTGCAACCAGTGACGTCTCACCTTTATCCCCTGACTTTGTATAAATCTTCATTCCATATCCCCTCCACAGGTTCCGTTTACAAAGCTTCTGCGACCAGAATCAATTCTGAGCTATTTGCATCAAAAGGTGTCTTTGCAAAAGAACCGTATCGTTGTGTGACCTTCAAGCCGTTTAAGCGAAGCAGATGATGGAGCTCCGCGGGGAAAATATAGCGGAGAGTAAATCGGCCTTTTACCCGTTCCGTCACAACGCCCTGTGCATTCGTACGCTCGTAAATGCGTGTCACTTCGGACAGTTGCTGAAAATGGTCATAACGGGTGTAATCCCACATGGCAACCTCTTCCCCCGACGGCAGTGGATAGGTGCCACGCAAGGACATTTTTTCATTTTCCTCGTAAAAATGATGAATCTTGGGCACAAACACGTTCATGATGAACTTCCCGCCTGGAGCCATATGCTTGCGAATGCACGTCAATGCCTTCATTTGCTCTTGAACATGCAACAGATGCAAAAACGACCGAAAAGGAATCATAATCAGCGAAAATGACTCTTGCAGGTCAAAGGAGCGCATATCTCCCTGCAATAGCTTCAAGCCGGATGTTACACCTTGTTCCTCTGCCTTTACCTGAGCCCTTGCCAGCATATCTTGGGATAGGTCAATTCCGGTAACGTCGATGCCAGCCTGCGCCATCGGAATGCTGATTCTTCCGGTGCCGCAAGCGAGATCCAGCACTTTTCCCCCTGCCAGCTTCGCTTGTTCCAGATAGAACTCAACATCACCCGCAACACCGCGTTGAGTAAGGTCATAGTAATCAGCCCATTGATACATATTGCTCATCTGGTCCTCCTATGCTTGCATTTCATCTGATTGAAGGTAGGCCATAACGAGCTTTGCCGTGTTATCGAGCGCTTCTTTATGTGTACGTTCATGGGAGTGGGATGCATCTACTCCCGGTCCGATCAAACCATGGACAACGTCATATCCGGCCCTCAGTGCAGCGCTTGCGTCAGAACCATAGTAGGGATAAATGTCTACTTGGTAGTTCAGACCGTTCGCTTGTGCGAGCTTGGTCAGATGGCTGCGCAATCCGTAGTGGTAAGGTCCTGTGGAATCCTTCGCACAAATGGACACGCAATACTCATCTGTCGTCTGTCCGTCCCCAATCGCGCCCATGTCGACAGCCAGATACTCCACCACGTTGTCAGGAATGCTGGAGTTGCCACCGTAGCCGATTTCTTCATTATTGCTGATAAAAAAGTGCGTGGTGTAAGGCAGCTTCACACCTGATTCACTCAGTTCTTTCAGAACTCCCAGCAGCACAGCTACGCTCGCTTTGTCGTCAATATGACGAGACTTGATAAAGCCGCTATCTGTAACCGTCACGCGCGGATCAAAGGAGACAAAATCTCCGACGGAAATCCCAAGCGCAAGGACTTCCTCTTTGCTGGTGACCTTTTCATCCAGTCGAACTTCCATGTTCGCCTCATTGCGCTCAGCTTTCCCCGCTTCTGAGCTGTAAACATGTACGGAAGCTTTAGTGGACAAAATGGTACCGGTTACAAGACGACCGCTGCTTGTCTCTACAACGCAGTGCTCCCCTTCAATCGCATTGAATGCAAAGCCGCCGATCAAGGTCAGCTTCAAGCGTCCGTTGCTCTTTATTTCTTTTACCATCGCGCCCAGCGTATCGACATGAGCGGTCAAGAGTCTTGCCTTTTCATTACTGGCCCCCGCTACTGTTGCAACGATTGCTCCTTTGTTTGTCCGTTTATATGAAACGCCAAGCTTTTCTAACTCTTGTGCAACCCAGGCCATTACTTTTTCCGTATTGCCAGATGGACTTGGGATGTTCGCCAATTGGCAAAAACTTTGTACAACATATTCCGTAGATACACTCATCTGTATGTTCCTCCATTCACTCATTGCGAAACAAACGTTAGGATTGAAGCTCTTCCTTAATAAATTGAAGCACTTCCTGCACATGCCCTTTTACCTTTACTTTTGGCCATACTTTTGCAATGTTGCCTTCTTTGTCGATGACGAACGTCGTGCGTTCTATGCCCATGTACTCTCTTCCGTACATTTTTTTCAACACCCACACACCATAAGCCTCTGCCACTTGGTGATCCGGGTCTGCCAGAAGTGGAAAAGGCAATTCGTGCTTCGCGATAAACTTGTCATGCGATTTCACAGAGTCTGGACTGATTCCAAGAACAACTGTATTCAGCTCAGCAAAGCCCGAATGGAAGTCACGGAAATCACATGCTTCTGTGGTACATGTCGGTGTTTGGTCCTTCGGATAAAAATATAGCACTACATTTTGACCATGAAATTGGGAAAGTGAGAGGGTCTGATTGTCGCTCGCCTGCAAAGTAAATGCAGGTGCAGCTTGTCCTACTGCCGTCAAACTTTTCCCTCCTCTCGATAATATCCTGTTTTTGCTGGTCCCATTTTACCACAATCTAGTAGTCACTTCATCCGCATACAAGTTGCGCTTTGATTCAGAAAAGGATAGAATTAAAAAAAATAAAATTTGGCCTAGTCAGTTGGATGGTGAATTCGCATGAAAGAGTTTTTTGAAGTAACAGATCCAGAAGCGCTAAAATCGCTTGCTATAGCGGAACGGGTTAAAATTTTGGAACTCTTTGAAGATTTGGAGCCCAGAACGGCCAAACAAATCGCTACAGAACTAGGCGAAAATGCAGCACGGCTACATTACCATGTGAAGGAGCTCGTGCGTGTTGGGCTGCTCGAGCAAGTGGATACCCGGGTAAAAGGCTCTATTGTGGAGAAATATTATGAGCCTGTTGCCAAGGTCATTCAGGTCAAGCTCCAATTGATGATTGAAGAAAACGCTCAACAATTAAGTGATGTCATGTTTACTCCGTTTCGTACTACGGAAAAGGACCTCATGCGAACTCTCAATCGCTTCGTCGCAAGCGACCAAGATGTTAGGAAAGAGTATCAGAATACGTTCGCTTATAATTTGACTGAATTTTATTTGAGTCAAGATGAACGTAATCAATTTGTGGAAGACATCTCTGAGCTGTTGCAAAAGTACAAAGGGTTCAAAAAGGAATCTGGCCGTCGAAAATTCAAGTTTTTCGACACCCTGTTCCCATTGACTCCAGCTGACCCAACAGATGATGCAGATGATCCTTTTGATGATTCGGATGAGTAAGTCACCTAGAAAACCATCAGATACGATGGTTTTCTTTCATTTTCTAATCAAAGGAGGACTCCAATGCGGACGATCTTGTTTGATTTCGACGGCACAGTTGCCGATACCCTCCCCTTGATCTTCACCGCTTTTCGCTCTACCTTTCAGCAGTTTTTACAAGAGCATTATACCGACGAGCAGATTGTAGCTCTCTTTGGCCCCACAGAGACAGGCATTTTGCAAAACAAGCTTCCCTCACATGCCCATGACAACGCCCTCGCTCATTTTTATCGTGTATACACAGACGAACACTCCCGCGTACAAAACCCGGAAAATATCCGAAGCATGCTCGATGAACTTCACGCAGCAGGTATCCAAATGGGAATTGTAACAGGAAAAGGACGCAAAAGCGCTGACATTTCCCTTCGAGAATGGGGATTAGATTCGTATTTTTCCGTCGTGATCACAGGGGATGAGGTTACACAACCAAAGCCTCATCCAGAAGGTATTTTGACCGCTATGAAACAGCTAGGCGCTACGCCTGCGGAAACCATTTTCGTAGGTGACAGTGATGCTGACGTGTTGGCTGGTCGAGCCGCTGGTTTGCGAACAGTCGGTGTGGATTGGCTTTTGGTTACACAAAAGTCGGGAAAATTCGATCCCGAGCCTGACTACCACTTTACGGATGTGCAAGCTTTTACCGATTGGATACTCGGACGCTAGATGAAAAAAGGGTGTGCCCTGCCGCCGAAGCGTGGACACACCCTTTTTTTGATTAATAAGCCCGACCGAACCAGACGCTATGCTGTGACTCTTTGCCGCAGCAAATGCAGGCTTTCTTTTTTACAGGAGGCTCAAACGGGATGTTGCGAGAGGTGAACTTAGTTTCCTCTTTGATCTTCGATTCACAAGCATCATCCCCACACCAGCCAGCTAACACCCATCCACTCGTTTTATTGTCGCTCTCGTTTTTGGCAATATGAGCGGATAGCTGCTCCAGTGTATCAATCCCCAAATGTGAGTTTTCATCACGGAAGGCTAGTGCTTTTTGGAACATATTTTGCTGAATCTCTTCCAACAGTTGAACAACTGTCTGCGCGATACCTTCAAGTGAAACCGTCACCTTCTCCCCTGTATCACGACGAGCCAGAATTACTTGACCATTTTCCACGTCACGCGGTCCGAGCTCCAGACGCAGAGGAACCCCACGCATTTCCCACTCATTGAACTTCCAGCCTGGTGTTTCTTCCCGAAGATCAGCACGGACACGCACTCCTGCGGCCTTAATCTCGTCAAAGAGAGGATCAAACGCCTCCATTACTTTCTCTCGCAGCTTCATCGGACCGACTGGAATCATGATAACCTGTGTCGGAGCCATGCGAGGCGACAACACTAGACCGCGGTCATCGCCATGCACCATGATCATTGAACCAATCAGTCGCGTAGAGGTTCCCCATGATGTGGTGTGAACGTACTTGAACTGATTGTCACGATCCAAAAACTTGATTTCAAAGCCGCGCGCGAATTTATCGCCCAAATAGTGCGAGGTGCCCGCTTGCACTGCTTTGCCATCCTTCATCATCGCTTCAATGGAATACGTGTCAACAGCACCAGCAAAGCGTTCACTCGGTGTTTTTTGTCCCTTCCAAACCGGAATAGCCAGCTCTTGCTCGACGACCTCTCGGTAAATCTCCAGCATTTGCATCGTTTCCTGACGAGCTTCCTCCTCTGTCGCATGTGCCGTGTGGCCTTCCTGCCAGAGAAATTCTGATGTCCGCAAGAACGGCATCGTCCGCTTTTCCCAACGAAAAACGTTTGCCCATTGGTTGATTAATACAGGCAGGTCACGGTAGCTTTGAATCCATTGGCTGTACATATGTCCGATGATCGTCTCGGAGGTTGGACGTAGCGCGAGCTTTTCCTCTAGCGGCTCGCCCCCAGCCTCTGTTACCCAAGGCAACTCTGGATTGAAGCCCTCGATATGCTCTTTTTCTTTTTGAAAGAAGGACTCGGGGATCAGCATCGGGAAATAGGCATTGCGATGCCCTGTCTCCTTGAAGCGCTTATTCATCGCCTCTTGAATTCGCTCCCATAGTTCAAAGCCATCCGGCTTAAACACGATGCAGCCGCGTACCGGTGTGTAGTCCATCAAATCCGCCTTTTTAATGGCATCGATGTACCAACGCGAAAAATCCTCCGATTGCGGTGTAATTTCTTTTACAAACGCTTTGTCCTCTTTCATCCGTCTACGCTCCTTTTTGTTCTTACGTAAAATGCAAAAAATCCCCCATCCCAAAAAGGGACGGAGGATTAACTTCCGCGGTACCACCCTGATTGACTACAGCATACGCCATAGTCCTCTCGATAACCCGATAACGGTGGGCGTCCGGCTTAGCTCTTCACCAGCGGCTTCAGGATGGGGTGCAGGTATCCTTTACGTATCAGCCTTCCAGACCAGGGCCGACTCTCTGTCACGTGGGAATAGCTGCGGGTCCTTTCATAGCCTTGTGACTATCTATTAACTAAACATATTAGCGAGTCACATCGTGCTTGTCAATTGTTGGTACGCGCAGCGATTCTGGAGCCGAGCTTCACGTAGATCGGATACGCAACCACTGAAATCATAACACCTTTGAAGAGATTGAACGGGACGATTCCGTACAGAACCAATGACCAGATACTTGTCGCATTGAACATGGTCAAGAGCTGTTCAAGCGGCATTTGATAAAGCACAGCGTACGCAGGCAACAGCACATAAGCATTGGCCACAGCCATGACAATCGTCATCAAAATCGTACCCAGAGCAAGACCAGTCAGGAAGCCTTTTTTACCTTGACCGAGACGCTGCATGTAGACAGCCGCAAAAATAAAGCTTGATCCTGCTACAACGTTTGCGAGCTCACCGATCAAAAGACCGTCTGTATTTTTAAAGAGCATGTGCAGTGTATTTTTCAGTACCTCGATAATAACGCCAGCTACTGGTCCGTACATGAGTCCCCCGATCAATGCGGGGAGTGTACTGAAGTCGAGCTTTAAAAAGCTTGGCATGAGCGGTACGGGAACCTCGAGATACTGCAAAATGAATGCAACGGCCGCCAGCATGGGAATCGTCACCAGCTTTTGGGTTGCACGTGTGCGCGAAGAATGCAGCGCTGTTTCTTTCATGTTTACCATCTCCTCATTTTTCTACTCCTTCTTGAGGAATGGCAACAGTCGTTGTAAGCTCACACGTCTTGTTACACAAACAGAATAAACCCTGTGGCTATAAGTTCCACAGGGCATTTGCAAGCGTATGACAAAACCGTGCGCAAATAAAAGGTACAAGAAACAAGAGGGCTGGCCTCTACCTTCTCATCCCGTTTGCACAGGCAAACAAGCACGTGTGATAAACGTACTGTCGTCATCCTTCTCCCATCCAGACTGTACTGTCGGCTCTGGAATCACACCAGATCCTGCACTCCGTCGCTACTTACAGCTCGGGAGGCTCGCGGGCTTAACATGCACAAAGCATGATCACCGCCGGTCGGGAATTTCACCCTGCCCCGAAGGAATGTGTAGTTGTATACAGCATATTATACTGTTGTTTTTTGATTTGACAATAGAGGAAACTGCCAAAGCGACACTTCTTGTTTATTTTTCCGATGAGTTTAGTGTGAATAACGAATAAAAAAAGACACTTACTAAATAGAGAGCATTCCATGCTATCATTCGCTTGTACAATAGAATCGGCTCCTCAAGGGTGGTCGCGGCTCATCCCCATTTGAAAGGGGGTGAGGCCTGTGGTAACGAATGAAACACTCGGACTACTTTTCCAGTTTGGGTTGTTCCTGGTCGCTTTAATCGGCTTGGTTGTTACCTTGACCAAAAAGAAAAGACCGCCCTTGAGTTGACAGCTCTGCGGTCTATTTCACAACATAGTATTGAGCCGCACCCCTTTAGGGGGAAGCGCCTATTGTACCGACCGTTCCGGTTGCCGCCGGGACGGTCTTTTTTTACCTTATGCTTTTCGATCTCGTTACATCCAATATTACCACAACGACTTCAGATTATAAATCATCAAGAACCCGCTCCCCGATACTTCGTGACACCCCAGTTCCAAACGAGAAGCCCAATCCCAAAGAAAATAACAGCCACTACTGGCGTCATTGCCGCATATGTGTACCAGACTTCCTTGCGCAAAAAGTATGCCGCCGGATAAACACCTACGAAGGCAAACGGCAGCACGTAGGTGAGCACAAAGCGAATAGCCTTATTGTACACGTCTACCGGATAGCGCCCATATTGCTGGATGTTGTAAATCATCGGGGCAATCCCTGTCCGCGAGTCGGAAAAGAAGCTAACCGCAGCAATCGCGGTATACACGCCACCGTAAATCAGTGCCCCGCTGATCGAGAGCCCGATAAAGATGAACACGTCGTACCAGTAAAACGACAAATCGAGTTGAATGGCAGCATACCCCATAATGATGATCCCGGTTATGACTCCAAAAATGCGGTCTGGCGCAATCGATTCGAGACACACCTGCGCCAGATTGTGAATCGGCCTCGTCAGTATGCGATCCATCTCACCTCGGATAATATACCGTTCGTTGAAGTCCCAAAAACCGAAGAACATCGAGAACAACGCGTATGGAACCAAAAAGAAACCATAGATAAAGATAATCTCGTCACGCGTCCAATCCCCCATCAGCGGAACATGCGTGAACACGACAATAATAAAGATGAGATTGATCAGCTCAGAAACCAGATTGGACACAAAATCCCCGAGAAAATCCGTTCGATAGGCAAGTCTCGTCTTGAAGTACTGGCTCAGGTAGTCGGCAAAAATACTAAAAATATGTTTCATGTTTTGCATGCTCTACTCTACCCTCCTTGCACAACCAGCTTGTTGCGGGCAAGACGCCACATCACCAAGATGGGAACCAGTATGACAAACATCCAGATGACCTGAAAACCGATCAATTCCCAGGAACGTTCCGTTGTAATCGCACCTGTGAAGATCAGGCTCGGATAGTAGTTGACCGCCTGAAATGGAAGATACCCCATTGCCGTTTGCGCCCAGCCCGGGAAAAAGCTGATCGGCAGCACGAGACCAGATAACAGATCCACCACGACTCGCTTGGCTCGCATCATGCCATCGTTTCGGAACAAGAAGAAAGTCAGCAAGCCGGTTACCAGATTAATTTGTGTATTGATCAAAAACGCACACATCAAGCTGATCAAATACAGCCCCCATCCAGTCGCTGTCGCCGGGAAGCTGAACGGAATGATTAGGCTGATAAGGAATATCCCTGGACCCGCGAAAAAGAGAAAGCGAAAGATCCCTTCCCCAAACGCCTGCGCCGTTTTCACGGACAAGTAATTATAAGGGCGTATCATTTCGATCGCGACCTTGCCTTCTCGGACGTCTTGGGCTATTTCTGTATCGATGTTGTTAAAATAAAACGCCCGCGACATCCAAGCAATCGCAACGTAGGAAGTCATTTGTTCCACCGTAAGCCCGCCCAACTGCTGCTGGCCTCCGTAGATCGCTCCCCATAAAAAGTAGTACGCACCGATGTTAATCGCGTAAATAATGATCCCGCTGTAATAGTTCACACGATAGGCAAGCATCGTCAAAAACCTCATGCGGATGAGTTCCATATAAAGCTTACGCATGGCTGGCTACCTCTTGGTCTGAGGAATAAATGTTGCGAACGATATCCTCTGTGCTCGTCTCCTCGATTTTCACGTCACTGACTTCAAAGGATGACATGACTGTCGACAAAACAAAGGGCAGCATTTCCTGACTGCGCGCTACCTTTACACTGAGGGTAAAATCGTTGATTTGCTCGATCTCACAAGGCATCTCTCCCAATGCTTGACGGAGTGCGGCTGCTGAAGTGCGCTTTTTCATTTGGAAGGACACCTCTGTGCCATTGCCCCATTTTTCCTTGAGATCATTCAGCAAGCCATCGAAGATCAGCTTCCCTTTGTCCATGACAAGCACGCGTTTACAGAGGGCTTCGATGTCTGACACATCGTGAGTCGTCAACAAGATTGTCATATTTTCCGTCTCGTTCAGATTGCGGAGAAACTCACGGATTTTTTGCTTAACGAGCACATCGAGTCCAACTGTCGGTTCATCGAGAAACAGCAGGCGCGGCTTATGAATCAACGAAGCAGCCACTTCGCAGCGCATCCGCTGTCCGAGACTCAGCTTGCGCACTGGCTGACTGACGAACGGGGAAATTTCCAGCTCCTCAATCAAACGCTCCAGCCACTTTTCTCCTTCTGCTTCGTCAACCTTATAAACACTTTTCAACAGGCGGAAGGACTCTAGCGGCGATAGGTCCCACCAAAGCTGAGAGCGCTGCCCGAAAACAACTCCGATGGAACGAACGTACTCTTCCCGCTGCTTGAAGGGCACATAGCCGTTAATGACGATTTCGCCGTCGCTCGGGGTCAAGATACCGGTCAGCATCTTGATCGTGGTCGATTTTCCGGCACCATTTTCCCCAATCAGTGCGAACATTTCCCCTTCCTCTACTGTAAAAGAAAGGTCATCCACCGCATTTACCGTCTTGTACTCCCGACTAAACAAATCACGAAACGCACCACCAAGGCCCGGTCTGGCCTGATGGATGCGGAAATCCTTTTGTAAATGATTTACCTGAATCATGCAAAACCGTCCTTTTTTCTTCGCTTAAATACCATTTGTAGTGTATATGAGCCAATCGATTTGTGCAAAAGGCAAACTGCACCAAACTGTTAATGAAGATAAAGGATCATGCCCGTTTTGTCGTCTGACTTTTTAAAGCGGATATAGCGGATGCATTCGGGGTCGTTGTTTTCCAGAGAGATGAGCTCGTCTGTATAACGTTGCAACCCTTTATGTACGATCGGCAGCACCGTCTCTTCCCACTTCGGCTGTGATCCACTTAAAGCTCTCGGCATGAAAAGGCCATCCGTTATGAGAACCAATGCCTTCACGCCAATTCGATTCATGCGTCCATACTCAATAAAATCACGACAGGCAGCATCGCCATTCAACACGCCATAGCCTCCTGGTCCATTCGCCTGATAGCGGTTATGGATCAGGATGTCCATACATCGTTCGTACAGCTCTGTTCGCGTACACAATCCTTCATGAATTCCTTCTTCCCACTTCGCCAAGGCGGCCTGTTCCAAATGGCTGACTTGCGTATGCGTCAGGGGTCGCACAGCGTCATCCTCATAGACGGCAAATATCATGCAATCTCCCAACTGCGCGTACTCGATATGGGCATCTCCTACACGGACGACTGCACAGGCCGCTCCCCACAATGCTTCCTTTTTCTCAAGATCGATGCCACTCTGCTACATACGTTCCTGAAGAGTTTCGTTTATCGTCTCCAAATAATCGTGCAAAGCTGCATCCTCCGGCATTGCTTCCAGCTGGTTTTTAACGAGCTCAGCCGCGATAGCTCCACCTGTCTGTCCTGTTGCATTCTCATACGGAATCAGCGACGTAATGCCGTCGATAACTGCATACACATGCTTAACCTGCTGAATCACGTAGGCGTCCTCATTGCTTTTGCCGCTTCCTTTCATGGAAATGCACTCAAGTTTCATGATGACCCCGCCTTTACGCATGGAGTGATTTGCTTGAAAATTGTATCATTTTTCCTTTCCTTCATCTATAGCTCTCCGTTCATATCCAGTTGTTGAATAGCTGTGGTAAGATAATGAAGGACTTTTTCCAAAAGAGGTAGTTCCAAAAGAAAAGAGGGAATATGCATGAAACGTGAACGATCCGCGCAACTGCACGAGGAAGCACTCGACGTCATTCTGGGCGGGGTAAACAGCCCTTCCCGCTCTTTCAAGGCTGTAGGCGGGGGAGCACCCGTAACGATGGAACGTGCCCAGGGCGCGTATTTCTGGGACGTGGACGGCAATCGATATATTGACTATTTAGCAGCATATGGCCCCATCATTACTGGCCATGCCCATCCACATGTAACCAAAGCGATTTGCGAAGCGGCTGCCAACGGAACCCTGTACGGTACTCCTACTCCATGGGAAATTACCTTCGCAAACATGATCCGCGAAGCAATCCCTTCGATGGAGCGCATTCGATTTAATAACTCCGGTACAGAAGCAGTCATGACCTGCATTCGTGTAGCGCGTGCCTATACCGGTCGTGTCAAAATCATCAAATTCGCAGGCTGCTACCACGGCCACTCTGATTTGGTGCTCGTTGCTGCGGGCTCCGGTCCATCTACCTTGGGGATTCCGGACAGTGCAGGTATTCCACAAAGCATTGCCAGCGAAGTCATTACGGTACCTTTTAATAATGTCGAAGCATTCGCAAATGCTATGAGCAAATGGGGAAGCGAAACGGCTTGCGTCCTCGTTGAGCCGATTGTCGGTAACTTCGGTATCGTGGCACCTGAGCCTGGCTTCCTGGAAGAGGTTAACCGCATTACGCACGAAGCTGGCGCCCTTGTCGTCTACGATGAAGTGATCACGGCCTTCCGCTTCTGCTATGGCGGAGCACAAAACCTCCTCGGAGTCGAGCCTGATCTGACTGCATTGGGCAAAATTATCGGTGGCGGTCTACCAATCGGCGCTTATGGCGGACGTCAGGAAATCATGGAGCAAGTCGCTCCACTCGGACCTGCGTATCAAGCAGGAACAATGGCCGGTAATCCTGCTTCCATCCGTGCGGGAATTGCCTGCCTGGAAGTATTGAAACAGCCGGGCGTGTACGATGAATTCGAACGATTGGGCGCCATGCTTGCGAACGGAATCACCGAAGCAGCCAACAAACACGGCGTAACCATTCAGCTCAATCGTGTAAAAGGGGCACTGGCTGTTTACTTCACGGACGAGCCTGTTCATGATTATGATGCTGCTCAGAAAGCGAATGGAGAAATTTTTGCCCGCTTCTTCCAACTGATGCTGAATGAAGGTGTATGCCTGGCACCATCCAAATATGAAGCCTGGTTCGTGACCACAGCTCATACAGAAGAAGACATTCAATACACCATCGCAGCTGTAGACCGCGCCTTTTCTCAGCTGTAAACCATTCCCACGTCCTTTCGCATCCGTCCAAGGAAATAATAAGCCTGTTCGCGATTATGTTTTCGAGGAGGATATCCCGGTGTCCAAAGGTGAAAAATCATATCCGCAGGCTCCTGAAAAGACGTTGGATTCCAAAATGAGCAGTAAAATGCTCGAAGTGACCGGCTTTCAAAACCCACGCAAAACCGAGCATCACAAAACCCAAAATCACGACAGATGAGCATCAAAACAGACACATTCCCAATCATAATGACGAGGAATGTGTCTGTTTTTTTCGCATGCAGCAACATTGTCAATAATAGTCAGAGATTGTACAATAAAATAGTGAAACTGTCACAGGACTTATTCGTATACATGAATATGGGACAGAATGAAGTAGTAGGGTTACATGTATGGCTTAGCAACATTTCGTTTTCATAGATTACAACGAGGAGTGAGTGTGGAATGTTTTTCCATCCTATGGATTTCCTGATTCTGATTGCATTCGGACTGTCGCTCTGGGCACAGTTCCGTGTGAAAGGAACTTTTAACAAATTCGCCGAAGTTCCTACCTCCTCCGGTCTTACCGGTGCAGAGGCTGCCCGCCGCATGCTCGATGCGAACGGCTTGACGAACGTTCCTGTTCAGCACATCCCAGGTACATTGACTGACCACTACGACCCGACTGACCGTGTCGTACGCCTGTCTGATCCTGTATACTTCGGAAACTCGATTGCATCCCTGTCCGTTGCTTGTCACGAGGTCGGCCATGCGATTCAACACAAGGTCTCCTACCCGATGCTGGTAGCACGTCATCGTATTTTCCCAGTAGTCAATCTGGTGTCCGGTGTGGCGCCATTGCTGCTGTTGGCTGGTTTCTTCTTTAAAATGGCTGGACTCCTGCTCATCGGGATTATCTTCTTCTCCGGAGCAGTTGCTTTCCAGCTCGTGACACTGCCTGTCGAGTTTAACGCAAGTAGCCGTGCGAAAGAACTGATGCTCAAAATGGGCTTCATCCGCAATGAAGAAGAGCGTGGAGCAAGCAAAGTACTGGGCGCAGCCGCTCTGACTTACGTAGCTGCCGCTCTGATCTCTGTTCTCGAGTTGGCGAAGTACATCATGATTTTCCGTAGCTCTGACGACTAATCTCTTTAACGAAACTGCAAAGGTACAGTGCTCTCACATGGGAGGCTGTACCTTTTTTCATGAGGCTACGTTACAATAAGACGGGGGGTTTGCACATGCGAATTGGAATCATTGGATTAGGCAGTATGGGACAAATGCTGGTGAAATCACTCTGTAAAAGCGGTGTGATCCAGCCCGAGCATATCAGCGTCTTCAATCGAACAAGAGAAAAGGCTGAAAATCTGCAAGCATCACATAGCATTCTCATAGCCGAAAGTGCGCAAGAGGTGTGCGACCAGGCAAAGCTGGTCTTTCTCTGCACAAAGCCACTGGATATCCTGCCTCTACTGCGTGAGTTGTCTATCCCTGAAAGTGTACATATTGTTTCTGTGGCAGCAGGCGTTAGCATCGATGATTTGGAAACCGTCCATGCTGGAGCCGTAAGCAAGGTAATTCCTACCGTCACTTCGCAAGAGTTGCATGGTGTATCGTTGTTTACATGTAGCAGTCGAACAAGTGCAGAGGATCGCAATGACCTTCTCACGCTCTTGTCTTCCATTAGTCAATCACAGGAAGTGTCCGAGGTCGAGATCGAAACAGCAACGATCCTCACCAGTAGCGCACCAGGACTGATCGCAGGGATTCTTGACTTGTTCGCCCAGGCAGCCGTTCGCAAAACACCAGAGCTTGACTTGGATACTGCGAGAAGCATGCTGGTGGAAACGATGCTGGGAACCGCTCTTTTGCTCAAAAATGAACAGCTTAGCTTCGACCAGCTAATCGAGCGTGTTGCTACCAAAGGTGGCATTACCGAGGAAGGCTTGCGTGTTCTTGACAAGACGCTTCCTTCCGGATTTGACGAGTTGTTTGCAATGACAGAATCCAAGCACGCTGCTTTAAAGATACTTGTCCAACAGCAAATAAAAGCATAAATCACGGATAGGAGAACAAGACGATGATCATCGGTTGGATTGGTTTGGGGAATATGGGCATTCCAATGGCTAGCAATCTGCTAGCTGCTGGCTACGACGTACGTGTCTGGAATCGTACACCGGGAAAAGCTGCACCATTAGTGGCTCTGGGAGCGAAGGAGACAGCCACTCTGTCAGATTTGGTAGCACAAAGCGATGTACTGTTCACGATGGTAAGTGACGATGATGCCGTAAAAGCAATCTATACGGGCTCAGGTGGTCTCTTGAGTCTTCCCGTGCAAGGAAAGCTGGCCGTGGACATGAGCACCATTTCACCAGATACTTCCCGTTTTCTTGCCGAGCACGCCAAACAAGCTGGGCTGCGCTTTCTCGATGCGCCTGTATCTGGCAGTGTAGGACCTGCAAAAGAAGGGAAGCTCGTCATCATGGTAGGCGGCGAAGAGGCGGATTTTGAGGTAGCCAAGCCTATGCTGGACAAGCTGGGCAAAGCCGCTTTTTATTTGGGACCAAACGGAGCGGGTACATCTGCGAAGCTGGCGATCAACCTGCTGCTCGGCATTACAGTACAAGGTGTGTCTGAAACTTTATTATTCGCACGATCCCTCGGCATTGGTACGGAGCAAATGCTGGACATCATTTCCGAGAGCGCCGTAGGAACGCCACTCATTCGCGGAAAGGCCGCTTCCATCCTCGCTGACGACTATCCGGCTGCCTTTGCCCTAAAGCATATGGCCAAGGACCTTCGCCTTGCGAATGAAGCAGGCGTCTCTACCCCATTGGCTGAATCCGTAAATGCGACCTATCGTCATGCATTGGAAGAAGGCTTGGGCGAGCTGGATTTGATGGCGATCCTGCGTCATCTCGAGGGAAAATGAATAATACTCCCCCCACTTACCTACCGGTTGAAGTGGGGGTTTCTTATGTGTCGTCGTTACCGGACTCTTCTTGCCTGCCAATTCCTTGATGTGACGTTCTACTGACTTAGAACTACACCCGATGTTTCTAGCCATCATTTCAGTGGTCGATAGCATTGACTCTTGTCGCTCATGCTCCCAATTAGTTGCAGTAAATATTTCTCTGACCGCCCCTTCACCAATTATTTTTGAAAAAACCGCAAGAAAACGAACATAACAAAAAACAGGTCAATCATGGTGGTATCTGACCATAATCGACCTGTTCGATGCAATACTATTACGTTAAATAGGGTATAAAATTAAAGCTTCATGTGCGTACAAGGAAAATGAAGAAATCTGTGTACGGGTATTACATGGGTTAAGTCTGTAATTGGTTGAATGATGGGCTCATTCCGTACTGGGTGGCCCCACCGAAATAAAACTTTCTATCCTTTATCCTCCTTAATATCATTATCAATTAAGTCATTCAGGATTAGAGTTGCCTTTTTAATCCTCTCTATATCTATATCCATTAAATTTTTTAAAGTTTCATGATACACATATAAAGAGTCAGAGGTATTAAAGATTGATAGTGTTGCCATAGCAAAATGTCCAATTCCAATTCCCTCTGCAAAAGCATAACGTTCACCCATATATTGAGTTAAATTTTGAAGCTTAGCAATAACTAACGAATTATTAATTTTTAGTTTCACCAATTGAATAATAGTGTTGCTGATAATATACATTTGTTTCGAATCCAAACAATCAATTAACTCTTGTACTGATAATTCATTTTGCTTTATTTGGCGAATTTTTTCATCTAATTCATTTTTGCTAATTATCTTAATCACCCCATGGATTATAAATTTTGGATTTTTCTTTTTCTAAATTTTTTAGTAAATGCTCAACTACATCATTTCTTCCTAGCTCTTTTGCCATATCAATTTCTATTTGATAAGCATTTACCTCCCATCGATAAGCTTCATCATAATCAGTTAATTTTACTCTCCAACCTTCCCAACCACTTGCTTTGTCATCAAGAAAATGTTGATATTCATGTTTCAAAGCACTAAAAGATGCATCAGGATCTATTGATATAGTACCTGGATTTCCTCTTGTGCCATTTGGTCCATATCCCATGGTGGTTGAATCAGTTGTGTAGTTAATTTTTCCACCTTGAGATTCTACATCTTTTAGTATATCATTCCATTCTGTTGGGTTTGAAATTCTACCAGAACCACTAACATCTCTCATTGGGTCATCAGGAAATTTAAACTTAGTAGCATCACCCGTCCCCTCATTATCTCGCTTATTATTTCTATTATTCCCAGTATTATGGTTATGCCCGCCACCACCATTCCCGTCCAACGAAAATAACTTCGGCGTACCTGTATCGGGAACCAGATTGGAAAATCCTTGCATAGCAGCTACAAAACTATTAACCATCTCTTGCATTTCTTTCAACGCATCTTCAACAGTCTTCGCCTTCGTTTTGAACTTCCCATCCAGCGTTTCCATATCTTTTTTAATCGAGTCAAAAAGTCCGAATAATGGAGTTTCATTTCCGTCGCTTCTATTGCTTCCGTTGCTTCCATCTCTGCCGTTACCATCTGGCGTACGATCCCTATTTGGTCCATCTGGCGTCAGTTTGGCGGTTGTAGTCACTGTCTTCATAGCGGCTCCAC
The DNA here is from genome assembly GCF_001039275.2 of Brevibacillus brevis. Taxonomy (NCBI): domain Bacteria; kingdom Bacillati; phylum Bacillota; class Bacilli; order Caryophanales; family Paenibacillaceae; genus Brevibacillus; species Brevibacillus brevis. The sequence goes on along the minus strand of NZ_CP030117.1, from coordinate 1,108,462 downwards.
CCATTCCACCTGACAGTCCACTCGCGATTACCTCAGCACCTATGACATCTACTCTTCCCCTATTCCTACCTCGTTGGTAGCTTTCCTCCAGTGTTCTTTTTAGCTTTGCTTCTTCACCTCCATACTTGTCTTCTATATGGTGTAGCCAATTCACCCCGACTGGAATAACGTAGTCTTGCATGACGCTCTCTCCGACTTTTACACCAGCCGCTTTTATATCTTGACCGATTTCACCGAACGACTTCTCGCCCTGAAACACATCTCCTACATAGTTTGCCGCACTCGTAGCTTTTTGTTCTGTTTCTTTTGCTAAGTTGTTCCCCTCGGTTAACGACTTAACCTTAGCTCCCCTAATGTTGGTGACCGTCTCACCCTCATCACTCGCTAACAATTGTACGCCCGTGTAGGCAACATCGGCAACATCTACGGCAAAGTTCCATAGCGACGACAGGGTCTCTTCAACGACTTCCCCTTCCCCTTTGGCTTCGGCCGCATCGTGATCTACGAGTCGTTTATCTACCGCGCCCTGCCAGCCTAGACTCTTAATATCTTGTTCAAACGGACTCAAGATTGGTGCAAAAGAATGACTCTTCTCCGCATCCAGAAGAATCTGATCGCTACTCGTGTCGTTCTCTTCTACTAATGCGATCGTATCCGTAGCTGTATCGAGGTACATCCCTCCCGAACCCACCATGTAGACAGCGGCACCATTTACATTCAGCTCTCCTGACGCTTGAATGTTTACATTCGTGGTACTGTTCAGACTCACACCCCAGAGGCTACTCATCGAGATTTCCAACGCACCTTCTTTGGCGGTCATCCTCAGTTCGGTGTCTCCCATGGTGAATTCTTTTCCTTGTGGGATGCCAAACGATTTGACTCCCGGGTCCACCATTCGCTTGTCGTTCTTCTCGACAAAGCTTCCCTGTGGCGCATGACGGACGGAGTTGATGACCATCGCATCGTCCTCATCGGCACCTGGGAAATACAATTTTACTTTAGAGCCGATCTCCGGCATGAGGTATAGGATTTGGTTGCCTTCCGCCCCATACGGGAACCACTGTGCCTTGCTCTTATCTTGCGTTTTATCGATAGTGAGATGGATTTTGACTTGGTTTCGTCCGATTTGAATGATTTTCCCGTCGATAGCGGCACCGATGATGGCTTTGTTATAGAACTTCTTTTGTTTCACACTTTTGCGAGTTGCGCAAACATACGTCCACCTGAATAGACCATCTGCCATGCTTGCTATTCGCTTGGTAATAGCGAAGGTCTGCCCCTCTCGTAACACTTCATCCCCAAGCTCTAAAACATCGTCGTGTTCAAACGTGTAGGTCCTATATGGTGCGATGGACTGGTTAACCTCGTATGGCCTGTCTTTCAGCTTGATCTGCTTTCTTCCCTCTGGTAGACCGACCCAGAAGCGCACCTTATTTGCACTCACATCTGGTACGAGGACAGCCCCTACGTGAGAGGCAATTCGTTTTAAAAACACCCAGTCCGTCTCTTCGTACTGCATGATGTATTTGCCCTGTTTGAGATCATTGAAGGCATTATCGATCATATCTCCACCAGGATACTTCGACACGAGCTCATCTACAATACTTGAGTACAATCGGCTCTCGTCTTGAAAAGAACGCATCTTCACGCCCATATCCATGGCATAGGTATGCGATACAGCTTCCACCGTCACATAGTGGACATCACGGACAACCTTGATCTCCACATGATGTAGTCGTCCGATAAATATCGACTTCTTCTGCTTTCCTACCTTCTGACACAGCTCAATAACGTCGTGGCTGCTTGCTCTATGTATAATCTCATCTTCTTTTTCTTCGGGAACAATACCTGTAAAGCGTAATTTTGCATGTTCGCCAGTTTGATGGACAAATTCCAACCGATCAAGTCGGATCGTTCCATAGGGCCAGACAATCTGTATATCCTGGTAGGTCATGACTCCATCCGTTCCCTGCATAAACTCCTCTCCTTCAATCACATCAATCCTGCCCATCCTTTTCAATCGTAATAATCCCTTTGACAGTACAAATCAGCTCCGACTTACTGAGTAAGGCTGGCTCGTTTTTTACCAGTACATCGTGCTTTCCTTCCGTCCACTTGTTAGCTATCATTGGTCTACATACGGTTCCTGTTTCCCTGCAAATACCAAAACACCCAATATTGGCATCGACAACGTTATCGGCAATATTCATGACCGGTTTACCACGCGCGTATACTCCGTGGCATTGCGGCAAATTTAAAAAGCTGGTGTCTGTTCCCTCACTGCATTTTACGGTTGCCCCACGTACAACATAGGAATACTCACCGTGTGCCTTCGGAGCCAGAAGTTGAAGCAAAGACAAAAGCATCTCCCTACTCCCCTTTCGTTACATAACGTTGCAATAACTCATACCAGTCGCATCGTTCGAATCAAGGCTCTAGCTAATGGCTGCCATACAATCACTTCGTCAGCTGCGAAATGGAAGCTACCGAGCAGCAATCTCCCCTCTAGTGCAGTAACAAACAAGATTTGATAATACTTCCCGTTCTTTATCGGTATGACGAATTCGCTACTCGCCACCTTCACTTCACTGAGCTCAATCACTTCGTTATGTACGACTTGCAAGCCCGCTTGCTTTTTTTTCAACTGAATCGTCATTGTACTCAAAAATTGCTCTACATCGTCCATCTGTATGAGGTGCGTCATATGTGTCAGACCAAACATGACTGTGCCTTTTTCATTTTTGTAAGTCATCTGATCATGCTGGTGAGTTGTATTTCCTTTTGATTCGATCCCTCTAGGAATCAGCCACATAGACGTTGGGAGATGAATCGTCATCTGCTCGTTGAAAAATAGCTTCTCTTCGCAATAAATCGTTTGCCCTTCGTACTCAATGACACCACGCTGCACTCCTGCCAGCCATTCTTCAGGTGACATTTGTGCCATCTTCTCTTCTACTTCCTTGATTTCACGTCGTTTCAGGATGTCATTCCAGGCATCCAAGATCTTCTCATCCCAGTAAACGGTCATGACTCCCTCCGTTACGCCTGCTCTACTTTTTGTAAAACAAAGCCCGTATAGCTTCTACGCAGTAAGCTTTCTGCTACATCGAGACTCACCACGATATACGGCTCCAAAATTCCTTCAATGGCAAAAAAATGATGCGCCTTGATCTTTTCGTGGTCTAACACAAGTCTCTTTACGGTTCCATTTAGATAAAACTCGCTATCCTGTGAAAGACAATCCAAGGTAGGTATTTGCATGACCCAGTACACGTTTTGTGAGCCAGATCGCTTGTCTATCAAATGGACACATTTCCACTGAATTCTCGGATTGTATTTCTCGATAATCGACTTCATCTGTTGTGACATCATAGGCACAGGCTTTTCCAGCCAGTCTGTGTACTCGTTGAAGCTATGTTCAGCGACATCTAAAATCGAGACAGGCGGGAGCTGTGCGAAGCTGTCTTCCTTTCGTAGACCCTGCGGTTTCACCTTTTGAGCGATTCGACTGTCATCCATGAGTTGGTAGTAATCTCTCAAGTCATCCCGCCCCCTTGATTTGATCTCGTGTGGAACCATCATCAATATGCACATCTTCGCTAAAGTCCTTAAACTCCCCGACCCTGATGCGCAAACATTTCGCCTTATTTATCTCCGAATACTCTGGGAGTTTTATGGCTTCTTGGATCGCTATCCGGATCAGATCCGTCACCATTTGACTAAAACAATCCAAACGCTTCCATACCATATGCTCCACATCCGCTGTGTGTAGAACACCGATGTACTTTTTACGCTGCTCATCTAGAAGACGAATCAACGATGAAATCTCTTGAAAAGCCCAACTGGCGTCGTATCTGGCATAGCATTCGACAGGTTCCCAATACCACTGATCTGTATAAGCCTCAATGAGGTAGGTATAAGTACCTTCCAGAATAGATGTCCTCAGCATGGAGTAATGAATAAATCCAACAGGTGCTAGCTCCTCACGATCCTGCATGACTTTGATCCGACTTGCGATCTGTCGAAACGACTCCACAAACTCATCGACGAGCTGGGCTTGATGTTGATGGAAAAATAGCTGGACTGCCGCCACCCGTTCTGCCAAAGCAGGCAAAAACACCTGGTCGTGCAGATGCTGGAGTGCTTCTTCTTTCATCATGACCGTGTGTTCCTCCCATTAGTTCATTTTTATCTCCGTTCCCTTGATCTCGATCTTTTCATTTAATGAAATGGTGTTTCCTTTTCCAATCAGCTCGATCTTATCGGCCTTGACTCGTAGCGTTTGCCCGATCAGATACGCCTCGTTACTAGCACTAATGCTCACATTTTTATCACTCACGATCTCGATTCCGGTATTATCGCTGATTGTGATAGACATACCGCCTGCTGATATCACGATCTTATCTGGCGCCAGCATGATCTCCTTGCCGTATTTCGTGCGGAAGGTCTTCACAGCCGGATCTTTCATCCGATCGGGGCCCGCGCTCGGTCTTGAGCTACTTGGAGCGGAGGACTTTTGGGGAGCCGGAGATTCGGCACCTGGGTTATCTCGGAGCACCGAGCTGATGGCGATACCGTCCTCTTCCTTTTTGCTCGGGAAGTAGATTCGTATCTGGTCGCCTATTTCCGGCATGACATACCAACCTGTATTGTTCTCGGACGTATAGATCGTCGAATAAGGGAACCAGTAAGCAGTACTCTCATCCTGTTGATCATCCATGTCTAGTTTGGCTCTGATATTATCTTTTTGAATCTGAAGAACGCGCCCTTGGATAGAGGCACCTATGATCGCGTTGTTATACATTTTCTTGCGCGAGAGTCCCTTATGTGGAAAGAGCTTGTAGGTATGCGTCAGTATTCCTTCCTTCATTTCAGTGACAGCTTCTCCGACGACAAGCTTCTTGGACTTGAAGCTCACTTCATCACCGACTTCGAGGATCTGCGGGCTTTCCACTTCATATACCGTAAAATCTTGATCATCAATTCCTGGCACTCGGTTTTCCGCAGCGCTCTGATATTCCCCCACCCTCTTTTGTACCGTATAATGCGCGACCTCTAGCTTGCCTTTGTCCTTCCCTTTGGGCAGACCGAAATAAAATTTGGGTAGATCAAAAGCCGTTGCAGGCACCAAGCCCGTATAGAATCGCGATGCCATCCGCTGGAGAAACTGCCAGTCGGTTTCTTCATATTGCATCACAAACGTATTGATCGCCTTGCCGTTCGTGACCGAATCGATAAAATCCGCTTTCCCATATGCGGACAGCACCATTTTGACTAGCGCCGCATAAGTCATCGCTGGATTTTGGAATGAGCGTTTTCTCGGTTTGACATCCAATAAGTAGCTATGTGAAACAGCCTTCACTGTTAGGTAATAAATGCCCCTGACGGATTGGATGTTTACATTCGTCACGATGCCTTGAAACCATGGCTTCGGCTGCCCCTTCTCGTCCGTCAAAGCTATTTTGATATGCGTTTGTTCATTTGTTAGATTCACATAGCTGTCTTTCAGCTCATCTGGAATAATGCCCGTGATCGTTACCTTCGCGTGTTCGTTCATCTTTTTAACCACTTTTAGTGATTGCAAATGCGTGAAGTTGTAAGGTGTCACTTGAATATTTCCATAGGTTAAAACCCGATTACTCACGTAGACTACTCCCTCCGTGGATATATCCAATGTTCTATCTCTTATACCAAAATAGACCATTCTTTATAGATAAATTAATGGTAGTAGTTGTTTCCATTACCATAAATAAGCACAAAGTCCTTTTTTTATTTACAACCTAGTGCTTTTTACCCTGTTTTTGGAAATATCCAATTGCCCTACCTACTTATTGACCATTATCTTGTAACTACTAACACTTAGGTAGCCGGGCTATAAGCAGTTCATTACGCAGCGCTTTTATTAGATGAATGAGGAGCTCGTTTGAAAGAAAAGAAAGACCGGAATTCTCTCCGGTCTTTCAGGCTATTGTTTGTCCTTCAGCCACGCATTAAAAATCTTTGCTTCCTCTACTGCCCGTTCTTTGAAGGAATAACGCTTGTCACGCAAGCTCTGCGACCAGCGATCCACATAGTTTTTCATCTGCCCCGACATGCCGTACCAATAGATCGGTGTAGAAAAAATCAGAAAATCATGGGCGAGCTCCGCTTCTGTCACTTCATCGTAATCATCCGCGACTGCATCGAAGCCTCCCTCGTCATGCCTTTGGTCGTGAATCGGGCGAATGTTTTTTTCACGCAGATGGATACTGGTGTGCGGCAAAAATCTGCCTTTCTCAAAGCTTAAAATGCTTCACCAACGCTTCAAACTGTCGGATCATTTTATCCAGTTCTGTCACAGACTGCGTCAGCCTGTCCATATCGCCCAGCGTCGTTTCCGCCACAGCACGTACTTCCTCGGAGCCAGCCGATGTTTCCTCGGAAAGAGCCGTTACTTCCAAAACAGCATCGACCATTTGCCTGGACAGCTTGGCCTGCTCATCCATCCGCTGTTTAATATCGTCAATCGAAGCAACGGTCTGTTGTACTCGCTCCACGGAATCACCCAACGTCTCTCCAGTCTGTCCGACGATTCGAACGCCCTCCTCGATCACGCCGTGCCCTTCCTCTGAGCGCTTCATGAACTGATTGATTTGCAACTGGATGTTATCAATGATCCCTTGAATGTCTTGCGTCGAATCTGCTGTCTGCTGAGCCAGCTTGCGAATTTCATCAGCTACCACCGCAAATCCCCTGCCTGCTTCACCCGCTCTCGCTGCTTCGATCGCCGCATTTAGCGACAAAAGATTCGTCTGATTGGAAATCGACGAGATCATGGTAGAGATTTGCCCGATTCGCTCTGATTGGACATGCAGCTCTGTCATAGACTCCATGCTCTGGTTCATCAAATTTTGTACCATATTCATTTTAGTAGACGCCTGTAAGACAGCTTCCTTCCCTTCCTGAAAAGCATCCATCATATCAAGAGAAGCCGTTCGCGTCTGCTCCGTAAATCGCTGAATATCGACTGTCAAGCTGTTCAAGTCATTGATGTCATTCGCGATTTGATCCATATTTCCGCTGGTTTCCTCGGCTCCCTTGGTAATTTCCACAATGGTCGAAGTCACTTCCGTCATGGCCGTGCTGGTCACCGAGCTTGCTTGCATCAAGGACTGGGAAAACTGCTGCAGCTCCTCTCCCGAAGCCGAGAGCTGATTGATGATGGAGCGCAGGTTTTCCGTCATTAGGCTGTATGCCTTGCTGAGCGTACCCAGTTCGTCCGAACGATTCAATGCCAGCGTACAGGTAAGATCGCCTTTTGCCGTTTGATCGAGCGCTGTGACGATTGTCTGGATTGGCTTAATCAGGGAGCGTGCAAGGAAAATGCTCAGCCCTACTGCTGCTATCAGGCTAACGAGTACCGTCACCAGGCTGATGTTACGACTCTCGTAAATGCTAGCCAACACATCGCTGTAATTTTCCTCGATTACTAGCGCCCAGCCCAGCTCTTCCAAGTAAGTGTAAGCTGTAATCGCTTCTTGTTCGTTATAGCTTGTATATGGTTCCATAATCAGGCCTGTCGCTTTTGTCTCGATAGCTTTGGCAGCCGGAGGAAATTGCTTCATCGAAATGTTCGGGAAAAGTTGACCCGCTTTCAGCTCTTTTTCTGCCTTTTCGATTTGTTTGGCATCACCTGATTGCTTGGCCTTTTCCACTTCTGCTTCGAGCGGCTTTACATGCGCATCCAGCTGCTCCTTGTACCAATTGCTCTCCTTGAGCTCAGTAGAGCCGGCGATCAGTTGCCCGTCTTGGTCGATCAAGTACGCACGACCCGACGTTCCCAAAGTAAAGCCGTTAATAAACGCTGCAATGGAATCGAGCGTCACTGCTTGCTGGACTACAGCGGACAGCTTTTTGTTTTGATCGTAGACCGGTGTAGAAAATGGCAGCTTCACCTTTCCATCCCCTGTAGACACAAAAGCGGAACCAATCACTGGCTTTTGTTCCTTAACGGCTTTGCTGAAGTAATCACGGGAGGACAAATCCTCAAGACGAAACCCCCTCGACGGATTGATGATCGCTTTGCCATCTGGTCGCAGGATCGCTGTGGTTGTCGTAGGATTAGCTTCTGCCAGCCCTTTCACCGTCTGCGCCCAGTACTCGACCTCTGGAGGCAAATTGTCCGCTGTCTCGGGAAACGGAATGTTGTTTATATTCGGCAAAGAGGCAACCTGTGCCAGCGATACATGCCTCTCTTGTGCCCATGTACGAATCTTGTCACCCGCATAATTCAGGGAATCCTCGAGCTGAGAAGATTTATTTTCCATGACCAGACGCTCAAGAAAAAAATAATTTGTCCCTGCTACTCCGCCGACGCTGAGCAGTGTAATGATCATAAAAGCTGCTAGAAACCGTGTAAACAAATTCATGGATACACCTCTTTTCCAATGCTTCAAAATAAAAAGACATGTATCGAATTCCCTACTTTTAGCAAATCAAAACAAAAATTTTAAAAAATTCTTACAAAACAGTACAACCATCCCTTATTTACACTTCTTCATTGACAATCACTTTTTTCCCTTTCATTTTCATGATGAGCGGCACCGTTACCCACAGCACGGCAATCAGCAAAAAGACAAAGGAAACAGGGCGTTCGACAAAGATCATGAGATCACCGTTGGAAATGGTCAGCGCCCGACGCAAGTTATTTTCGATCATTGGTCCAAGTACAAGACCGAGAACGAGCGGTGCCATTGGATAGTCATGCTTGGACATAAAATAGCCGAATATCCCGCAAGCGATCAGCAGCAACAAATCAAACGTCGAAACCTTCACCGCATATACCCCAAAGACAGAAATCGCGACGATCATCGGAATCAGGTACTTTGGCGGTGTTTCAATAATTTTGGCAAACACCTTAACCAAAGGCATGTTCAGCAGCAACAGCATCAGATTTCCGATAAACATGCTGGCAATCAATCCCCAAGCAATAGACGGATGATTTTCAAATAACAAGGGACCCGGCTGGACGTTATACATGATTAACGCCCCCATCAGGACGGCCGTGGTGCCTGTTCCCGGTATTCCCAACGTCAGAAGCGGAATCATCGCTCCTCCAGAGGCAGCATTATTGGCTGCTTCTGGTCCTGCAACACCCTCGATAGCGCCTTTCCCGAACTTCTCTGGATGCTTGCTGATTTTTTTCTCCAGCAAATACGAGAGAAACGACGACAGCGTAGCTCCTGAGCCAGGTACGATTCCTTTGAAAAAGCCGAGCAGCGAGCCTCGCAATATTGGTCCAGCGCTATCCCTCATGTCTTGTTTCGTCGGCAAAATGCGGGTTATTTTCGCAATCTCTCCACTGTTGCTCTCTCTGTCCAGAATCGTTTTAAAAACCTCTCCCAGCGCAAAAATCCCTACAGCAACCGTGAGAAACTCCAGCCCTTGGTACAGCTCGGGCAGGTCAAAGGTAAAACGAGCTACACCCGAGATCGTGTCCATCCCGACCGTCGCCATCATCAAGCCAATTGTCGTCATGAGCAAGGCCTTCGTAATCGACTTGCCTGCGAATCCGCTCAAGGCGCATAACCCGAGAATCATCAGAGAAAACTCTTCAGCCGGTCCCAGCTTTAAGGCGACCTCAGACAACGGCTTGGCTAACAGAACCAATCCGATCAGAGAAATAATCCCCGCTACAAATGAACCGATCGCAGCAATCGCTAAAGCAGCACCTGCTCGTCCCTGCTTTGCCATCGGATAACCATCCAGCGCTGTGACCACCGAGGATGATTCGCCCGGTGTATTGAGCAAAATCGAAGTAGTCGACCCGCCGTACATCGCGCCATAATACACACCCGCCAGCAAAATAATCGCACTGGTCGCGGCCTCCTCAGGTGGCAAACCACCTGTCAACGATGCTGTGACTGGTATCAGAAGCGCTACACCACTGATCGGACCGATTCCTGGTAGTACGCCCACCATTGTACCGATCAAGACGCCGACAAACGCAAACAGGATGTTTTGCCATTGGAGTGCAACAGCAAATCCACTCATCAAATATTGCAAGGTATCCATCTTCCTATTCCCTCCCTATAAGCCTAACCATACAGGTAGTCCTGGCAATGTTCCCTCTAGCAGCTTCACATACACGATATAGATTCCACTGGCGAAAGCAGCGGCGATCAGTATCGTTGCCAGTGGCTTTCCTCTATCCATGGTTTGAAAGCCAACCAGTAGAAAGAAAAAGGTAGAAATGATATACCCGAGCAGCTCAAGCAACAGCACGTAGCCAATCGCTGCGATCAGTATGATAGAAAATCGCTTATAATCAAGAACTTCCTTCTCCCTACCATCCTCAGCCTTGTAGCGGAAGGTTTCAAAAAACAGACGAAGACTCAATAAAATCAGGATAACTCCCAGCCCCATCGGAAAAATGTTTGGCCCGACATTGCTTCCGTAAGCGCTTTGGCTAATATATTGGCTCTGGTAGACAAATCCGGTACCCAGCGCAAGGAAAGCCAGGCTGGCATAGCGATCAAATGTTTTACTCATTGCTGTTCTTCCTCCCTGTTGAAAATCTGCTGCGAAGCGAGCGAAAGAGAGAAGAGGTCCTGCCCCTTCCCTCTGTTTCCCGCTTTATTTATGAATACCGATCGCCTTCAACAGTTCCTCGATCTGTTTATCCTGCTCGTCCAGGAATGCTTTGAAATCCTTCGAGTTCTTGTAATCTCCCTCTACGCCATCCGCCTTCAGCAATTGTTTCCATTCTTCTTTTTCACTCAATGCCTTGAAGGTTTTGTCCCAGTACGCAATCTCGGCTTCTCCCATCTCTTTTGGACCCAATACGCCGCGCCAGATCGTAAATTCCGCATCCAGACCGAGTTCCTTCATAGTTGGCACGTCGCTCAAAATTCCGCCCAGACGCTCAGGTGCAGTCACAGCCAACACACGGATTTTTTTCGCTTCCAAATAAGGCAGTACCAGTGATACAGGCTTGGCAGCAGCTTGTGCATGGTTTCCGAGCAGCGCGGTGATCGATTCTCCACCACCCTCATACGCGACATACTTCACCTTTGTCGGATCAAGACCGTACTTGTAGATTGGAAGCATCGCAATCACATGGTCCATGCTGCCCGGTGAGGAACCACCAGCGATTGTCACCTGTGTAGGGTCTGCCTTGATGTCATCCAGGAGAGACTTAAGATCCTGATACTTGGAGTCAGCAGGCACGGAGATCGCGCCGTAATCTCTTGTTAACTGCGCCAGTGGAGTTGTATCCTTGTAGCCATATGGGCTATTTCCCTCTTTTTTATGGTTGTTCAAAAGCACTGGCGGTGAGTTCACTAGCAGCTTGTACGGATTTTTGGTTTCCTTGGTGGCATATTCCGCCATGTAGACGCTACCTCCCCCGCCAGGTCTGTTTTCGACCAGAACCGTTTCCGTTACCAATTTCGTGTCAGCCAAACCTTTTGCCAGAAGTCTTGCCGTTTTATCCAAACCACCGCCTGCCCCATTGGGAGCAACGAGCGTGATCGCTTTTTCCGGATAGTTGGATGCAGCCGCAGTCGCTTGATCTTTACCAGTCTCCTTGGCACCCCCACAGGCAGCCAAACTGACCGTCAGTGCTGTAGACAAAACAGCCAACATCCATTTTTTCGATTTTCTTTGCATGACAATTCCTCCTACTGTTTCGTATAGTAAAACGCTTACATTATTCTGTGAGTGGCAAAGCCCGTAAAGGGTATTTCGCCACTGCACAGACTTTCTTCATTTCCCCAATAAAAGGCTGAATAATCAGTCATTTTTCGCGTAAAACGGATATGGGCACATGTGCATAGCCTTCCATCAGCCTGCGCGCCGTTCTTCCATTCGCTGCCCGGTTCACAATCCAGTTGGTTCCATCCTGTTCCACTGTAGACTCTACATAGATCACCCCTGACGGATGCCCAATGCGAATTCCTTTCTTTTGTGTGGCGACCGCTTCATTCGGGATGGTTCCCGGGATTTTGGCCGCCGCTGCCACTGCAATAGCTCCGCTTACCGCATATGCACGGTGAAGACTCCCCATGGAAATATAGCGTGAAATCAAATCGATTTCATTCTCTTCAATCGTGCGATGATCGGAAGTGCTATACGCTTGGGACGGAGCAATCATCGCAATCTTTGGCAGAGCATGTGACGATGGTGAGACAATCTCTCTGTCATCTGGCTGAATCATTCCAATTAAAATGCCCGCCTCCACTCGAATGGATTCTAATGTAGACATGAGTCCTTTATTGTTGTTGACCTCTGCTTGCAGCTCAGTTCCCTGCATGCCCACATCCCCTGCTCTCACAAACACCACAACGTTGGCGCAATCGACTATCGACACTTCGAACTGACGTCCATCCTGTAAATGGATCATATCAGTAGCATGTCCGGTTGGCAGAGTTCTTCCTGTAAAAGTACCGCCGGAGTTGAGGAAATTGATCATGATTTTTGCTGAAGAGCCGGGGACACCGTCGATGACAAAGTCTCCTTCGTACTCGATTTGCCCATCCTTTACCGGAATTTCGGCCACGATCATCTTGTTAATATTGGTGTTGTAAATCCGTACGTAGGTAACCGGCTCCTGTAACGGCACATATCCTTCCTCTGCTGCATACAAGCCAACTGCTGTGACAAAGTTACCGCATGTTACGTGGTAATCGATGACTTTTTTCTCCAGGCTGACCTGACCAAATGTGTAGTCAATATGCGCATCAGGCTGAAGGGACGGTCCGACAATGGCGAGCTTGCTGGATAGCGAGGTGCCTCCGCCCAACCCATCGATCTGTGTGCTGTCAGGACTTCCATACAAGCGTAAAATGACTTCATCGCGCAGCTTTGGATCTGAAGGAAGGTCCGATCTTCGTAAAAGCAATCCTTTGCTGGTGCCGCCCCTCATGATCACGGTTGGGATTTTGTGAATTTGGCCAAAATCGTACATCTGCTGCCTCCATGAATGTTTTTTTAATTCTGTGCCATTAAGGTACCACATCAGTGAATATAAAAAGAAATACGAATGTTTTATCATTTTCCATAAAATTTTTGTACGATTCATTCAATTTTTACTACAATAAAGGTACAGAACGAAAGCGTGCAGGGAGAGTGAAAAAGACGTGGATGAAAAGGATTGGCTGCTTTTAAAAACACTCTACGAGCAGCAAAATATGACCAAAACAGCGGAGGTTTTGTATGTATCCCAGCCCTCGCTCAGCTATCGCATTCAGCAGCTAGAAAAAGCGTTCGGGATTACGATCATGCACCGGGGCAGGAGAGGCGTGGAGTTCACCCCGCAAGGCGAGTATTTGGTGAAGTATGCGATCGAGATGCTCCAGCAGTTGCAGCGGACAAAAGAATTTCTGTTAAGCATGGACAACAAAATATCAGGAACATTAAAAATCGGAACAGCGAGCAGCCTGGCCCGCTATAAGCTACCGCATATCTTAAAGCAATTCCATACGCAATACCCGGACGTGGAGTTCAAGGTAACATCGAGCCGCAGCTCGGAGCTGACAAATTCCGTGTACAAGCAAGACGTCCATATCGGCTTCATCCGCGGAGACTACAACTGGCCGGAGGAAAAACATCTCATCATGACGGAAAACATCTGGATCGTATCCAAGCGGGAGATTTCGCTGCATGAGCTGCCCCAACTCCCCAGAATCATGTACAAAACCGATATTTCGCTCGAAAACTTGTTTGACAACTGGTGGAAGGAGACGTTTTCCAAGCCCCCATCGATCACGATGGAAGTGGATCACATGGAGACGTGCAAGGAGATGGTCCTGAGCGGATTCGGCTATGCGATCATCCCGCAGATTGTGTTGACGGGCAGTGAAGACTTTTACCGGATTCAATTGCGGACGAAGCACGGCGAGCCGATCTTGCGCAAATCGTGGATGATTTATCGGAAGGAATCGATGCAAATCTCTCTATTAAAAGCGTTTGTTGATTTTATTAAAGAGATGAAGCTGATGTAAGTACTTCGATAAATTCACTTTATGGAAATAGATAAAAAATACGTATACCTTCTTATGATCAAGAAGCATATCATCAAAAAAGGCTGCCTTACCAGTAGAAAAGTCTACAGATAAGACAGCCTGTTCGTGTTTTAATTTACGGAAACCCCACTCGTATGCTCCGTCTGCTTTTTTTGCAAGCGCAACGCCAAAAGGAAAGCAATCAGTAACAATCCAGCAGATACATAATAAACAGCCCGGACTCCCTGCCATTCAGCGATAGCCCCCATCATCAGAGCAGAAGCGCCAAAAACGAGTAAATCAATCGTCCCCTTTGCTGACATAACATAGGGCAGTGCTGATTCTTCCGTCTCTTGCTGCAAAAGTGTCTGCTTGCTTACATGCACCATCTCCAAAAACGGGCCCAGCGCAAAGGAAAACAACAGTGCCACCAGCGCGTTTGTACTGCTGCCAAAACAAAAGGTAAAGAATCCGACGCTAATCGTACCGCAAATGATCCAGCGAAATAAATGGCGACGCATCCGCTCCGCATACATCAATAGCAACGTCCCACCTGCAATGGCTCCAAGCATGTAACCGGCATTGATGTAGCCCCACCATTCTTCTCCTTGCCCAAGCACATCAAGGACAAATGGCAGCATAATCGCAGCGATCCATACACCCCCGGACAAGCCGATCACGACATCCATCGCGACCAGCAGTCGCAGTATAGGTACATCGCGAATTGTTTTCCATCCAGTGAGCCAGTTTGTTGTCGCCCGAGCTGCCTGTTCTTCACGCAGCTTTTGGCTTGCCGGTGCAATGCCTGTCATGGCGATCGTTGCCACAACATAGGCACCGACCGTTCCCCACAGAACAATACCCGCTCCTAACCAAGAAACGAGTAATCCCCCTGCGGCCCAGCCAGCAAAATGAACAGTTTGATCCGAGGTGGCAAGCAAACCGTTCGCTCGCATGAGGTCTTCTCGTCCTACCAACTGCGGCACCATGGCATTGCGTGCAGGGTTTGCCCAGCCATCCATAAAGGCGATGGCAGCCCCCAATCCGAACAATAGCCAGATCTCTCCTACACCGCTGCTGACAGCTAATGAGGCCGTAGCCAAAAGTATCGTCTTCAAGCCTTGCGACAGCACGAGCATGCCCGTCAACGACAATCGCTGAAACACTAACGGAGCCAACAAGCTGCTCACAGACTGCGAAGCTACGATGACAACCGGTATAAACGCCGTGTACATGACGGAGCCAGTTGCAGCGTAGATGACCGAAATAAACGCGACAATATAAAATACATCCCCAAGGTTGGCCAATGTCTGACCCGCCCAGAGGCAAATAAAGCGTCGCTGCCACATAAAGCACAACCTCCTGTCGGTTCAGGACCAGCCTATACGTCCTGATGGAATATGAAGTTATTCACACCGACTCGCCATCACAATGGAGGTGCACCTCTCTTCGCGAAAATTACCTATTATTCTATTCCAGAATCAGGATGCTGTACAGATTTGTTTCGGAAAAAGCTGTAGTACACCCAGCCTGCGTTAATAAACAAGAAAGCACTCGTCATGTAAAAGACTCCACTAATATTCACATAGCCTGCCAAAAAGCCACCAATCATCGGTCCAAGCATACTGCCGATACTGACGAAGCTGTTGTTATAGCCATAAACGCGACTGACCATATGTACAGGTGTTGCTCGTCGCAGCAAAGCATTGACGGATGGAAGCAATCCTCCCAGCGACAAGCCTAACAAAAACCGAAGCGCGACCAATTGCCATACCGTATGTACGAGACCTTGTGGAATAAAGATGATTGCGGCAGCCAAAAGCGAGAACAAGAGCACCTTTTGCGAACCAAACCGATCTCCTAGACGCCCCAACTGTGGCGAGGCAAAGACGTTGGCTACCCCCATGCATGCTTGGACAATTCCGGCCCACAGCGCTACCTTTGCCCCTTCCGAACCGAGCAACTGCGATATGTAGATCGGCAACACAGGGATAATGCTAAACAATGCAAACTGGATCATTACCGTTACAAAAAAGAGCGCCGGGAGCTCTTTGGAAGAAAAGATCATCTGAAAATCTTCCCGTAGACTCGACCGTTCCTTTTTTTCAGGTGGAACAAAATTCTCTTTCACCGTAAACGTAATGACCAAGGTCGCCAGTAATAATACGCAACCGGTAATCACAAAAATCATCCGAAAGCCGATCTTCTCCGCGAGGACGCCGCCAAACAGCGGTCCCATAATGGTTCCGGCCGTAATAAAAGACTGAAGCAACCCGGTTGCATAGCCAATTCGTTCTTTTGGTACAGAGGATGCTACTAATGCGGTACTGGCAGGGATGATTCCCCCTACCAGTCCATTGAGCAGACGAAGGGCCAAAAGCTGCCACAGGCTTCCCGCAAAACCGGTCAGTGCCATGGTAATGGACATGAAAAATCCCGAGCGCAAAATCATGATCTTGCGCCCGTGCTTATCGGCCAAATTCCCCCAAATAGGCGAGACGAGGCCCGCCGTCAAAAAGTTGGCTCCAAAAATAATCCCTGCCCAAGCCGTGACTTGATGAGGATCTTCAATTCCGAAATCCTGCTGAATGTAAAGCGGTAAAAAAGGCATGATCATGCTCATCGCCACCATGACGAAAAACAACGATCCGCAGAGGACATATAAATTACGGCGCCATATCTCCATCGGATTTCCTCCAATCCCATCTGCTTATCCCAGTTGCGGGTCGGATGTACTTCCTAAATCTTGCACACTCCACAGGCCATAGTATACGCCCTTTCTCTCCAGCAATTGCTCATGCCTGCCTTCCTCAACAATTTGTCCCTCTTTCATGACAATGATTTTGTCCGCATGGGTAATCGTCGAAAGTCGATGGGCTACGATTAGGGTGGTTCTTCCTTTTGCCAATCTGGACAAAGACTCCTGAATCGTGTGCTCTGATTCCAAATCGAGTGCTGACGTCGCCTCATCCAAAATCAGAATACCCGGGTCACGCAAGAAAACACGCGCAATCGCGATTCGCTGCTTTTGCCCGCCAGAGAGCTTTACGCCGCGCTCTCCCAGCTCAGTATGGTAGCCATTCGGTAATTCGCTAATAAAGTCATGGGCATTTGCAGCCTTCGCAGCTTCTTGCACAGCACTGTCATCTGCGTCAGGATTGCCCATTAAAATATTCACTTTTGCTGATTCACTAAACAAAATATTATCTTGCTGCACCATTCCGATGTGATGCCGCAAGTTTTGCTGTTTTACATCGCGGATATCGATGCCATCAATCGTAATTTTCCCCTCTGTCACGTCCCAAAAACGCGGTAGCAAGCTAATCAGCGAAGATTTTCCTCCGCCTGACATCCCGACAATCGCAACGGTTTCACCAGAAGAGATGCTCAGATTCACATTGTTCAAGACAAGCGGGCCTTCCTCCCGATAGCGGAAGGACACGTTCTCAAAGCGAATTTCGCCGCGAATGCGATTGGTTGCAGGGTCGACAGGAAGCTCCCCCGCGTTTGGCTTGTCGACGATATCATACGATTCATCAATAAACTCGAACATCCGGTCCATCGAGGCAATGGCCTGAGTCAGCACCGTGCTGGAATTCACCAAGCGACGCAAGGGCGTGTACAGACGCTCCAAGTAAGCATAAAAAGCAACGAGCGTCCCCACGCTCATACTCCCGCCGATGACTTGGTAGCCAGCATAGGCAATGACCAGAAGCGGTGCGATATCCGTCACCGTATTGACCACGGCGAAGGTTCGGGCGTTCCAACGGGTATGTGCCAGGGCTTTATCCAAAAACTGATTGTTCTCCTTGGCAAATTCCTTGCTCTCCTGCTTTTCCAAAGCAAAGCTGCGGATCAGCGACATGCCATTCACGCGCTCATACAAATAGCCTTGCAGATGCGCCAGTGCAGCAGAACGATCCTTCGTCAGTTGACGCAAGCGCTTGTAGAAAAACTTGACGGAGATGCTGTACAAAGGGAAAACGATAATCGCAACAATCGTCAGCTCCACGTCCATGTAGAGCATGATCCCCATCGTCAGCGTAATCGTAATCAGGTCCAACCAGAGATTCATCAATCCCGTTTCCACGAAGCTTTTGGTGGATTCTACGTCGTTAATGACGCGAGAGATGACCTCACCGGTTTTTGTATTGTTGTAGTATCGCATCGACAGTCGTTGTAAATGAGAAAACAATTGATTGCGGATGTCAAACAGGATACGACTGGATACCCACTGTGCATAGTATTGCCGAATGTACTCAACAGGAGTGCGAACGACGGTAAATAACAAAAAGGCCCCGAGCATCAGCCAAAATAACTGCTTCAGTTTTTCCTCTTGAGGAAGCGGACTTGGCAGCAGGTCATCAATGACGTATTTGATAAGAAGCGGCAGAGCAAGTGGGATCGCAAACTTAATAATACCAATGAATATAGTGCCCAATATTTGTTTCCAATAGGGCAGGACATAAGCCAAATAGCGGCGTATGCTCAACCATCATACCTCCTTTGCAAACAAGGAAATCCCTCCCCCGGTCATTCGGGAAAGGGATTATTCCTCATCATCTCGTACTAAAAGATAACGCTCGTACCAACGTTGGACAAAACCGTTCTGAAAAGGGCCACGTCGTGCGCTTACCCAATCCAGCACCTCTCGCAATGCTGTCTGCACTCTTTCCACAACAAATGGAGGATAGTTCATCTGTTTGCTATGCAAAAGAAACTCCTCTTCGTCGAGAATTGAGTACGTCATATCAGGAAACACTTTTACGTCGAGATCATAGTCTATGTAGCTTAGCAATTGTCCCTTCATGCTGAAGGGCGAACCAATGTTGCAATAATAATAAATACCGTCATCACGAATCATGGCAATGGTATTGAACCACTGGCCTCTACCAAATGTACAAATGGCCGGTTCACGCGTACGCCATTCCCGCCCGTCTGCTTCTGTCACCTTGACCCGATCATTTCCCCCAATCACCACCGCATCACTGGTATGAATCAACGTGGATTTGTCCCATATGCGGTGCAACGAATGGTCATGTTTATAACTTTCTATGCGGATATTGGAGCCCGGAGTTGGTGACATGACTCTCCCCTTTCTTCTCTTCTCTATTTGAATGGGGACAAGCCTCCTTTAAGAAGAGAGCTTTTTGGAAAGTGTAACATATTTTTGTACTTCATAGCCAAGTGAAAGGTAAAACGGAAGGACTTCCGGATTTGATTGATTGACCATGATCAAGACGTTATTGACACCTCGTTGCTTGAAACGCTTTTCAATTGCTTCAACGAGTTCGCGACCAATACCTGAGCCTTGCATCTCTGGAAGTACAGCCAATCGGTAGAAATAGGCACGTGCTCCGTCGATCGTGCCAACCACGACCCCTACCACTCTGCCTTCAATTTCTGCAACCATTACCAGATCGCTGTCCCAAGCCAAATGCTGGGCCAAATCGTTCAATGACTCTTTGTCCGATTGGTCCAACCCCGTCTCCTGCCAAATACGTGTGATAGCCGAATAGTCACCGAGTCGAAACGGACGAATCAGCATGTGTTGCCTCCTTCGTAACCTTCTTCCTCTATTGTACAACACATGGACAACTTTGTCTTGTGTCGCAACACCACAAAGTCTCCAACTCCATACTCCATCTACCATAAATCATTATGTCAAAAGAGAAATACCGCCGTCTACAATCAATGTTTGTCCGCGAACCATCCATGCTTTGTCGGAGAGCAAGAACATCACGGCATTAGCCAAATCTTCAGGCTCCACAATGCGTCCTGCTGGCGTACGCTCTGCTGAGCTGCCGAGTAATTCTTCACGATTCGGGAAATGTTTGAGTGCATCCGTATCCACCGCTCCGCCTGATACAGCGTTTACTACAATATTATGCGGTGCGAGCTCGACTGCCAAGTAACGAGTAATCGCTTCTACAGCTGCCTTCGATACGCCAACCGCTGTATAGTTGTCGAGAACGCGAATGGACCCAAGGCTGGACAAGCTCACGATTTTTCCGCCGTTACCACCCTTGATCATTAGTTTTGCCGCTTCTTGCGCACAGAACAACAGCGCCTTGCTGTTAATTTCCATGGTCCAGTCCCAATGGCTTTCTTCCAGCTCCATCAGTGGACGCAGTACACCCGATGCCGCATTGTTCACAAATACATCCAAGCGACCGAACTCCTGGTCAATTTCTGCGAACAACTCTTTGATTTTTGCTACATCCCCTACATTGGCTTTGATCAGATGGACACGAGCGCCCTTTGCTTCCAGCTCTGCTGCCGCTTCTCTTGCCGCAGTGCGGTTACGCAAATAGTTCAGTACCAGGTCATAGCCTTGTTCTGCCAATTGAAGCGCAATCGCTTTTCCGATTCCTCGCGTTCCGCCAGTAACCAGTGCTACTTTTTTCGTTGTATTCATAAAAAGATTACCTCCCAACCTGACCAACTATTAATAGCAGGTACTAATAAGTAAAAATCACTTATTCATTATACAACTCCACCTGCGCTTTTTCTACCTGCGGAAAAAATCCCGGCATGACTTGATCCTCTCGACTATAGCCATACTAAGCTCGCAGTATCAGGCAAGCCACTACCACATAAGGAGGAATGGCAGGGTGTACATAGGTCGGGAATTGTCCGAATTAACCATGGTGCCACTGGCTGATTGGGAAATGAATGAGCTGCTTTATTACCATCACAGTTTTTCACAGTTGGCAGCTTATCTCAGTGCAGAAGGAGCCTCTCTTCACGTCAAAGTCATCCATGAGCTTGAATCCCGTGGGCCAGTGAATGGAGATAGCGGGGGATGGGATCATTCCTCGTCACCTATTTACGATTAAGTTAAAAAAACCGGCTGCTCGTGTATATAAACACGGCGCCGGGCTTATTTTTAGATACGGAATTTGCCGATCTGGTTTTGCAATTCCTCCGCGAGGTGTTCAAGAGAAACGGCTGAAGAAGCGATCTCTTCCATAGAAGCTAGCTGCTCCTCGGCAGCTGCGGATACACTTTGTGTTCCATCAGACGCTTGCAGTGTCACTTCGGAAATATGACCAATAATCTCAACCACTTGCTGTGCCCTTGTGGAGAAATCACGCGTCGCTTCAGATACCTGACCGATTTTCTCTGCCACTTCATTGACGGCTGATTGAATTTGTTCGAAGGACTGGCCAGCTTCGTTCACTTTTTCGATACCTTCCGTTACTTCACGCTTGCTCTGATCCATAACAATCACAGCATGATTTGTCTCCGCTTGGATCGCGGTGATTAGCTGACTAATTTGCTGTGCCGAGCTTGCGGATTGCTCTGCCAGCTTGCGTACCTCATCAGCCACCACAGCAAAGCCTCGTCCATACTCCCCTGCTCGTGCCGCCTCAATTGCTGCATTTAGTGCGAGCAGATTGGTTTGGTTTGCGATGGCAGTGATCACATCCACGATGTTTCCGATCTCTTGGGAACGCGTCCCCAGATTATCCACGACGTTTGCCAGTCCGTGAATCGATTCGCTGGATGCGTTCATTTGCAACACAGCAGATTGAATGGCTTTGTTTCCGGTCACTGCCAAGTCCGACGATTCCTGGGCTGCAGTGAATACGTTTTGTGTATGCTCTGCGATCTGACCAATTCTTGCCGACATTTGCTCGACTGCTGCGTTCCCCTCTTGCGTATAGGAAACTTGCTGCTCGGTTCCCTCCGCCATTTCTTGCATGGTCTCTGCAATCTGCTCTGTCGCTTTGCTTGTCTGATCCGCACTTGCAGCGAGCTGCTCTGCCGATGAAGCCAGTTGCTGAACAGAATCATTCACAGAATGGAGCAAGGAACGAAGAGATACCGCCATATGATTGAAGGCTTTGCCCAACGTACCCAACTCATCGTCACTTCGTATATCTACTTGTTGTGTCACATCGCCTTGGCTTATTTTTTCCGCTGCTTCTGTCAACATGCGCAAAGGACGGAGTAAGGAGCGCAAAATCAGGTAAATGACTCCGCCAGCTACCACCAACGCAGCGATTATAATCACGAGCATCGTGTAAAAAATCGGATTTGCTGCTTCTGCTGCTTCACTTTCATACATCACGCCAACCAGCTTCCAGCCCGTATTTTCATTCGTAGTAAACACGGCTTGGACAGGGTTTCCTTCGTGCTGAAATTGTAAGCGACCTGACTCTTCTGCATATACAGTATCTACCCAAGACTCTGCAATCTCAACACCAGACTCTCCATTTGGATTGACTAGCATTTTTCGGTTTTTATCCAAAATCGCCATATATCCTTGGGTACCGATTTTCGCTTGCTTGACCGTCGCGTCCAGAGCTGTCAGTTGAATATCAATTCCCAGAACACCGGATTTATCTGGCAAGGACATCGCCATTCCCAACACGATTTTTCCGGTTATGGCATCAATGTATGGGTCCACAATGATGCTCTTGCCTGGTTGCTTCATGGCTGCTATGTACCAATCCCTCTTTCGCGGGTCGTATCCCTCTGGAAGCTTCGAATCATTCGCAGTCAGCATGCCACCATTTTCGTCCCCAATATACACTTCACTCACTTCCGGGTTCATTGCGAGAAAACGCTTGAATTTCTTTTTCGTCTCCATTTTGGTCTCTTCTAAGATGTCATGGCGTACAATATCAGAAGCAATCCATTCCACATTCCTCGATTGCTCCATCAGTGTGTGATTCAAAAGCGCATCTATCAGCCGAACATTTTCAGAGGCAGTCGTAAGCAATTCATCTGACAACTCAGCCTTGGCACTCTGGTAAGAAAGCAACCCGAGCAAGAGCATGGGGATCACTAATATTGTGGAAAATGTAGCGATTAGCTTGGTTTTTACAGTCAGTCTGGGTGTTTTCATTCGCTAGCATCACCTTTCTACTTGTCATGATTGTCCTATATGGATACCCGCTATATGCTCATTGCAAACCTTCATTTACCCACCAAACTGCACATTCGTTTATTATTTATTATTTTTTATTATATTCAGAATATACTTTCTTCTAGAAATAGGTAAAAAATCGCTTTACAACAAGAAAAAAATGCCATATTCTAAGAGTACGTTCCACACACTACTACTACGGAAAGAAAGGAGGCAGCACCATGATGATGATAGCAATGAATCTAAATCCAGCTCTTATTGATCGTCTTGTGGATGTTCCAACTAAATATAGCAGCGCCTCCTGGGTCGACGAATTCTAGTAGTATTCGTACTCTTCAACATTCCATTTCGTCTATTACCGACCACAGGCGTTGTTGCTTGTGGTCTTTCTATGTCCTTCAAAACGGCATGTCCGTTTTTGTTGCCAGAAGACCGCAGGCTTTCGCCCGTGGTCTTTTTCTTTCTCATCAATTAACATTTTCCACCTTGAAAGGGGGTGATTGGTAATGGTACTGAACTTCTTGCTTTTCACAGTCAAGATTGAACGCAACAAGGAACAAGCGGAGACACTTTTCGCAGAATCTGCACGCTGTCGCTATCTCGAAGAACGCGCCGAAGAACATGCTTTTCAAGCAGCACAATTTGTGAGCCGCATTTAATGGACGAAACACGATTACTTGACTACAGGAGGGATTTTGGTATGAAAAACAAACAACGGCGTCAGATGATGAGGTTTACAGGAGTCAAAGCGATAGATGGCAGCTGACTGCACCAAACTAACGGGATGGGAGGGATACACTCATGTACATTCCAATGATTTTCTTCACAATCATTATTGAGAGACGGAAATTGACACCGAAGCAAATGGAAGCAAAATACATGCAACAACAAGCGCTGAAACGCCTCGAAGAACAAAAGCATCAGATCGTCACACAATTTCCAGAGTTTTTGATTCGATAAAAAGAAACAGTTTTACAAAGATCATGTCTGCGGGGGCATGATCTTTTTATTTTCCACTGCTCTTCCCCTCTCTCGAAGCTCTATAATGGATTCAAAAGAGAAAAGTGGGGAGTGAAATCATGGAGTATCAAATCGTCTTTTTAGACATTGATGGAACACTTGTCAATGAAGAGAAAATCATACCACCGGATACACTCGAAGCCATTCAAGAGCTGCAAAGAAACAAGATCGAGGTCGTTTTAGCAACAGGCAGAGCTCATTATTATTTTGACGAGCTTGCCCAGCAATGCGGCATCGACTCGTATGTCAGTTGCAATGGCGCATATGTCGTCTATCAAGGAAAAACCATTTATGATCGCCCCATCCCGACCAAAACACTCGAACAGTTGCAGCAGATTGCGACTCAGCACGACCATCCCATCGTGTTTCAAGGCAGTACGGCGGGCTTTTCTACCCATAAGCAGCATCCGTATTTGGATTGGACCTTTCAGCAATTGAAGCTTGATTCCCCCGATCACAATGCGGACTTTGCCCATTCTGAAAATATTTATCAAGCACTGTTATTTACACCAGATACACACGAACGACAGTACAGAGAAGAGATTCCTGCTCTCTCGTTTATACGCTGGCATGAATATTGTATGGATGTTTTTGCGAAAAGCGGTTCAAAAGCCATCGGTATTGAAGCGCTCCTCTCGCATATCGGGCTTGCGCCAAGCAAGGCAGTTGCTTTTGGAGACGGTCTGAATGACAAAGAAATGCTCTCCTATGTCGGGATGGGGATCGCGATGGGCAATGCGCATGAGGCTTTGCTGCCGCATGCCAATTATGTAACGCGCCGCGTCGATGATGGAGGGATATCTCACGGCTTGCGTCACATCGGTTTGATGAAATAAATAAAAGCTGCCGAGAAATGCTCGACAGCGTTGCCTACTTGTTATTTTTGTCCCAACAGCTCGCGAATTTTTTGATGCGCCATTGGAATGGTGTAAGCATCTAATTCCTCCCAAGCTGCGTATCTTGCATGAGCGGGGAGCTCTTCCCCTTCGATCCAGTCACAGGACCATACTTGCATGTTCCATTGCAAGTGGGAGAAGACGTGCTGAACCGTGCCTAGCGGCTGCATGACTTCTACATCGATTCCGAATCGTTCACGCAAACCGATTGCAAGTGCCTCCTGCTTGGCAGCATCACTTTCCTGTTCGGTTTCAACAGTAGGGAATTCCCACATGCCAGCGAGAAGCCCTTGATCGGGGCGTTTGTTCATCAATACTTTGCCGTCGCGAATGATAATGCCTACTTGCAGATCAACAGGACGTGGAGGTTTGGCTTTGCCTTTGACCGGCAGCTCTTCTGCCACTCCCTCCTGACGCGCCATACAGTAGTCAAACACCGGACAGGTCAAGCATTGCGGAGTGCGCGGCACACAGACCATCGCTCCCAGCTCCATTAAAGCCTGATTGAAATCTCCCGCTCTTCCCTCTGGAATGACTTGGCGTACGAGATGCTCGATTTTGATTCTTGTGGCAGGCTTGGCAATGTCATCGGTTAAATACAGCAGGCGTGAAAAAACACGCATAACATTTCCATCCACAGCCGGCTCCGCCTTTTCATAGGCAATGCTAAGAATGGCACCTGCTGTATACGGACCAACACCTTTTAGTGTAGCGATCTCTTCTGGTGTATCCGGCACAACTCCTCCATAGCGAACCGTTACCTCGCGGGCTGCGGCTTGAAGATTGCGCGCGCGGGAGTAATAACCGAGTCCTTCCCACGCTTTTAAGACATCATCCTCGGGCGCTTTCGCTAAATCACTCACCGTCGGAAATTTCTCCATGAAATTCGCATAATAAGGTTTAACGGTCTCTACACGTGTTTGCTGAAGCATGATCTCCGATACCCAGATGCGATATGGGTCTTTGTTGATCCGCCAAGGCAAATCCCGCTTTTGTGAGTCGTACCAGGCCAGCAAATCCTGGGCAAAGCCAAACACATGAAATTGTTCAGGAAGTGTATATTTCAAGCTTTCTTTTTTTCTTGCCATTTCCGTTTACTCTACTCCTTTTCAACCCAGTTCCACGGGACGAAACGCCCACACATGCAGTTTCGCAGCTCCACCGGAAATACAGTCGCAAAAGTCTTGGTCTGCCAATCGGTTTGCCTTGATTTCTTCGTATACGTGAACAGTCTCGACCTCAAACGTTTCGACGAACAGACCGGGCTGATCCAAGCCCTCCATTAAGCGATACTGATGTGCACCCATCGCTTCCATTCGCTGAGCCATCGAGGTGAGCAATTGCAGAGCGTGACTCCGTTTTTCAATATCCAGCTTGTATTCAATGAAAACCGTTAGCATGCGACATGTTCCTCCTTTAACGATTCAACGCTTTCATCATACCCTTCCCACCCCGTGCGAACAAGCACACAAATATTTTCAGAACGGGCGGGAATTAACCGTAGGCAAACGCTATAATAAACAATAAAAGTGGAAGGAAGGGAGGAAGACAACGATTCCATGGATACAGCCACACATTTTGCCATGGGCTTTGGATTGGCCGGGCTCGCCTATCTTGATCCTGTCGTAGCTTCTACTCCGTCACTTGCAGTGGCCGTCATGATTGGTACGGTCATTGGCTCGCAGGCACCTGATTTGGATGGCTTAGTCCGCCTTCGTGGTACCGCTGCCTACATTCGCAACCACCGAGGCGTTTCTCACTCGGTTCCCGCTCTATTTCTCTGGACTGGAGCCATTTTCGTTCTCATCCAGGCCATGATGCCACAGCCCCATTGGCTGCATTTGCTCGGCTGGATATTCCTGGCCGTCTGTTTACACGTCTTCGTTGACTTGTTCAATTCCTATGGCACAAAGGGCCTGTACCCGTTTCGCGATAAATGGGTGGCGCTCAACGCCATTTTCATTTTCGATCCGTTCATTTTCGCTGCTCATCTCGTCGGCTTTATGCTATGGGCAGCAGGCGCGCATCCTGGACACGTCTTTTTATGGATATACGTGATCATTGCGGGTTACTACTACTGGCGCTATCAGACGCAAAAACGAACCACCGAGCTGGTTCGTCAGCGAATCGGCAAAGCTGGTACCTTCACCATCATCCCTACTCTTTCCTGGACGTATTGGACCTTCGTAGCCAAGACAGACCAGCATTGGTATGTAGGTGAAGTCATTTCGGGGGACGTCGTCATCCTGGACACCTTCTCCATCAAACCGGAAAATGAGCGGATTGCGGCAGCCAAAAAAAGTTACAAAGTCCAATCCTTCCTCGCCTTTACCCATCATGTGCATGTAGAAACAAAGGAGCGTTCCTTTGGCTATGAGGTCAAATGGATTGATCTGCGCTACCGCTCCCGTTTTCAAGGGAAAAGTCACTACATGTTCGTCGCCGTGGTCTACCTCGATTTTGATCTGACCATTCGCGATTCCTTCGTCGGCTGGATCCACCGCGGAGAAGACCAGCTTACCAAAAAATTGGATTCCAAACGCTCGTAATCGACGAGACTGCCGCCCTTGCCAGTAGAGGGCGGTTATTTTTCGTCATCTGACCCGTTCATTTTTACCGAAATTGCACCTGTTCTCCTAGTCAATTACCCATTACGATCAAAATAACAACGACAGACTGGGGGACTCGACATGATACCAATTCGTTATTCCAAACGTACCATTACTGATCAGCAGCAAATTGACCAGTTTTTGCAAGTGGCAAAGGTCGGCCATCTCGGCTTGTCCAATGAAATCGAGCCGTACATCCTGCCTTTGAATTTTGCTTGGTGGAACGGCTGCATTTATTTTCACGGCGCGGATTCTGGCAGAAAAATCGAAATGATCAATGGCAACAACCGCGTATGCTTCAGTGTTTGTGAGGAGTACGGCACAGTCGCCTCACCTGTGCCTGCCCATATCGATACGGCTTACATGAGTGTGTTTATCGCAGGGACCATTGAGCGTGTTTCTGAACCTGAGGAGATGCGCGATGCGATGCAATCCATGATCGACAAGTACGTCCCCGGCTACTATTCTGAACCGTTGCCTTTGCAGCATGTCATCAAGTATCGTTCTTCGATGGGCAGTACAACCGCCATTTTCCGGATTACGCCTACTGCGCTGACCGCCAAAGGCAATCCTCTTTCCGAAGAGAACCAGTTCTATCCAGGCAGAAAAGTCGAGATGGATGTATAGCAACGCAAAAAGACACGCTCCTTTTCATAAGAGGCGTGTCTTTTGCTTGACTGATCTTTACTTATTATACGGAGCACTCATTCCTGTGGAAATCGCGATTCGGTTCAAGCAGTTGATTGTATTGATTGCCATAATCAAGGCAACGTACTGGTTCTCGTCAAAATGCTCGCGAACCTGCTGGTAGAGCTCTTCAGAAACACCGTTTGCCGTAATGACCGTGACCGCTTCTGTCAGAGCAAGGACAGCGCGCTCTGCCTCTGTGTAAACCGCGGATTCTCTCCATACACTGAGCAAATAAATGCGTTGCTCTGTTTCACCGAGCTTGCGCGCATCCTGGGTATGCCTATCCATGCAAAAAGCGCAGCCGTTGATTTGGGAAGCACGAATTTTGATCAGCTCAATTAGTTTTTTGTCCAAGCCGCTCCCATTCACGAAACCTTCTAGCTTGAGCATGGTTTGATACGCCTCGGGATTTGCTGCACGATGATTGAGTCTAGCTTGCATCATTCATCTGTCCTCTCCACTCGAATTTGCTTTCAACCTCAAAGACGAGTGAAGCGTCTTTCTTGTGACGAATCATTCATTTTCTTTTTGCAAATGGGCAAGCTTATCTGGATTGACCATCATGTACAAGCGTGCAATGCGATCTTCTTCTTCATTCATTGTGATCTGGATGATCATTTTCAACTGACCTTCGGAGTAGACGGCGATTCCATCTTGGCCATTCATCGAGCGAATCTGCATGGTAGCATGAGAAGCCCACTTCGGCCATACCCCCATCCAGAAGGCAGTAATCCGCTCGTCTGAGAAAATGGGATGAATAGCCGCACGGACTTTCCCGCCACCATCGCTGACAAACACAGCATCTTTTGTCAAAAGGCCGATCAACGACTTCGCATCTGACTTGGAGATGGCCTGCATTAGCTGTTCTACCAAGCCCGAAGTCCGATTCGGCT
This sequence comes from Brevibacillus brevis, assembly GCF_001039275.2. Classification (NCBI taxonomy): domain Bacteria; kingdom Bacillati; phylum Bacillota; class Bacilli; order Caryophanales; family Paenibacillaceae; genus Brevibacillus; species Brevibacillus brevis. The sequence goes on along the minus strand of NZ_CP030117.1, from coordinate 1,079,494 downwards.
GAGGGACGATCGCCTGATATCCTGCTTCAGCAAGCTTTTTTCTCGCAAGACTAAACTTCTTCCGGCAATTTACTTCGGTCATTTCGAGCATCGCGGCAATTTCGCTGTATTCGTAGTCGAGTACCGTTCGGAGCACAAAAACGGCCCGTAGCATCGACGGTAGATTCTCCAATAGAACAAGCAAGCCATACGAGACTGCTTCTTCGGAAATCACCGTTTGCAGGGGATCATTGGTTTCTGAAGCGTCCAGCATCGGCTCCGGCAACCATTCCCCTACATACTGCTCCCGCTTCCAACGGGCTGATTTTAATAAGTCCAGACAGCGATTGGTCACAGCTTTGCACAGATAGCTTTTTACATGGTGAATGTCTTGGATGTCGGTACCTGCCAATGCAAGAAAAGTATCCTGAACAATGTCCTCCGCTTCCGTTACCGAACCAGTCATCCGGTACGCAAGGGAAAACAATAATGATTTATACTCCCGATAAACATCCTCCATGTGCACGGTCATTATTTCGTATCACCAAACTGCCAAAGGGTGTGACTGAGACTTCCGTAGCGGATGCTCATATGCAGACGCTTCGCTGTACGTTCATCATCGGCAGCTCCCATGACGTACACAAGCGGAACAAAATGCTCAGTTCCATACGCGGGAACAGCTTTTTCGGCATGTGGAGCAACCTCGCGATAGTTGGCGAGATCCTCGACATTCCAGTCAGTCAATGTTTTTTGCAGCCAGTCTTCGAATTGTTCCGCCCACTCAAAAGTCTCACTATCAGACTCTCTCAGGTTCATATAGGAAAAGTTATGGACGGTTCCGCCACTGCCGAGGATTAGAATGTCTTTTTCGCGGAGCGGACTGAGTGCTTTGCCGATCTGATATTGCTCCTTTACAGTCAGGTTTGGATTAACCGATAAGGCAACAACAGGAATATCTGCATCCGGATAAATATGGCGCAAAACAACCCAGTGGCCATGGTCCAAGCCTCTTGTCGTGTTCAAAGCGACAGGAATACCAGCTTCCTGAAGAAGTCGGATTGTCTCATCCGCTACTTCACGATCTCCTTTTGCCGGATACTCGATTTCGTATAACGCTTGCGGGAAACCGCCAAAATCGTGAATGGTCGGAAAGGTGTCCATGGTTCCCACCATTTGATCATGTGCTTCCCAGTGTGCGGAAAATATGACGATAGCACGTGGCTTGCGCGGGAGCATGCTAGGCAATTGGTTCAGTGCATCTGTATAGGCATTGTTTTCTATGGCAAGTAACGGGGCACCATGTGCAATGAAAAAAGACGGCATCATATGCGTACACTCTCCTCTATACTTTCTAAACTTAGTTACTTTTAGTAAGTATTATATCTCATAATCATCACAGTTACAAGTGTATCCAGAATCGATGCCGTTTCTTTCCTTTGAACAAAAAAGGCTTGCCGCTCCTAAAGAACGACAAGCCTTTTGACAGGTAAAGTTACAATTACTTCGCTGCTGCGAAACGTTTGCTAACTTCATCCCAGTTTACAACGTTCCAGAACGCGCCGATGTAGTCAGGGCGTTTGTTTTGGTAGTTCAGGTAGTAAGCATGCTCCCAAACGTCCAGACCAAGGATAGGTGTTTTACCTTCCATGATTGGGCTGTCTTGGTTAGGAGTAGAGCTGATTGCTACTTTTCCGCCTTCTGCAGTCAGCCAAGCCCATCCGGAACCGAAACGAGTAGTAGCTGCTTTTGCGAATTCAGCTTTGAAGTTGTCAAAGCTTCCGAAAGCCGCGTTGATTGCGTCAGCCAGTTCACCAGTTGGTGCGCCGCCGCCATTCGGGCTCATGATTTCCCAGAACAGTGTGTGGTTAGCGTGGCCTCCACCGTTGTTGCGAACAGCAGTGCGGATGGACTCAGGCAGAGCATCCAGATTGCTGATCAGCTCTTCAATGCTTTTACCTTGCAGGTCAGCGTGTGCTTCCAGAGCTGCATTCAGGTTGTTAACATAAGTAGCATGGTGGCGTCCGTGGTGGATCTCCATGGTTTGCGCGTCGATATGTGGTTCCAAAGCGTTGTGTGCATAAGGCAATGCAGGAAGTTGATGTGCCATTGTAACATTCCTCCTCAAATTATGTAGGTCAAGCTTACGACTTCATTATACTGTAACCCAAACAGTTTTTCAACAAATCGGTATGCAAAGTATATTAATCTATTTATTATTTCAAAGATTTCTATCTTGAAAACAAAACAGAGCGTGCTAGACTTGGATTATTACAAACGAAGAGAATCAGGTGATATCTAGTGGAAATGGACTTATCAACGATCGTACTTCTCGCCGTCTTTGGATTCGTTGCAGCATTCATTGACAGTACTGTTGGTGGAGGCGGACTCATCTCCCTCCCCGCCCTGCTTGGTCTAGGAATGCCACCGTACCTTGCTCTTGGTACGAACAAATTGGCTGGCACAATTTCATCTGCCACCAGCTCCTACACCTTTATCAAGAGCGGTAAATTTGACAAGAAGCTCATGCTGATCTTATTTCCCGTCTCGCTGATCGGCGCTTATTTCGGAGCGAAAACAGTACTGTTCGTTCCTCAGGAGTTTTTGAAGATCCTTGTCGTTATCATGATGGCACTCATTTTCGTTTACACCCTTTTCAACAAACGTTTTGGTCAAGATTCCAATTACAAAGGGCTGACCAAATTTACGCTCGGCATCGGGATTCCTTTTACCTTTTTAATCGGCTTTTACGATGGATTTTTCGGGCCTGGAACCGGTTCGTTCTTTGTTTTTCTGATGGTGCTGTTGTTTGGCTATGATTTTGTGATTGCAGCCGGCAATGGCCGAATTTTGAATCTGGCCAGTAACATTTCTGCGCTTTTTGTCTTCACAATGGAAGGCAAGGTCGTTTTCATGACTGGTCTCATCATGGGGATCGCGATGCTTTTGGGCGCTAACCTTGGTGCCAAAATGGCCATCAAAACGGGAGTACGTTATGTCCGTCCGTTGTTCTTGGTCGTATCCATTACCTTGATCGTGAAGATGGTGTATGAGTTGATTTTTACAGCTTAGTTTAAAGAACTTCTTGTACGTTACTGTAGTGGTGGGGAGGAAACAGGAGAAAACGCTCAGATTCTAGGGCCACCCCCTGTGGGACTCTCTGCACGACTCCATGCAAAAAGCGAAACCGCGTCCAAAGTAGTCCATTCACCGAAGTAATTTCAGAGGTGGACGCTTAAGACCGTGTTTCGCTTTTTGCATTCCGTCTCGGTCGGCGTCCCTAAGATCTTCGCTTATTTCTCCTGTTTCCTCTACAAGCTGTCCCGTTCTTGAACGGGTTTTAAAGACTTTAAAAGAACGAAAGAATGTCATCAGCAACGCTAGAGAAGAATATTTCCAGACGTAGCGACTTGTGGAGTCCTACCGAGCGGAGAAGGGATTCGCGGGCAAAAGAAACGCAACCGTGCCCATACGACGGAGCGGCTACCACTTTTGCGTTTCCCCGCGAATCCCTTCGGAGCGGGCAGTCTTATCCCCCAGCAGGACGGAGCCTGGAGCCTAGACTGGAAATATTCTTCTCCCCACTACAGCCATAAGCACGTGATGAGTCAGCCTGCAAACATCTACAGGCTGACTTTTTATGTTTGGCTCTTAGTTGGCCCCGACTGTTACAGCTTTGGCCTGATGATCACGCACCGCCTGATTGCTCGCCGCCATAAACGCCTGCGCGACCGCCATCAGTACATCTCGATGCTCGGCAACTCCTTTAAAATAACTTCCATTGGCGCTGACCGTCACGATCGCTTCGCCTGTCGCATGCTCTCCCGACGACAATGAATACAGCTCCATGTCCGTAAACTCCACGTCGAACGGCAGTGCCTGCTTGATGCCCGCTACCAATGCCTCAACAGGTCCTTCTCCGGTGCCAGAGTATGCTTGTTCTTCTCCTGTCGCATTGTTCGTAATCGTGCAGGAAGCCATACGATGTCCGGATGTGCCGGTGAGCACTTGCGCATTGACCAGTGTGAATGGCTCCAGTACCGCGTTCACCGTATGTCCTACCAGCTCAAGCAACTGATGATCCTGGACAACTTTTTGCTTGTCAGCCAGTTCTTTAAATTGGACGTACAGTGTCTCCATCTGCTCATCGGTCAGCTGTATCCCAAATTCGTTTACGCGGTGCTTGATCGCATGGCGACCGGAGTGCTTTCCGAGAATGATCATGTTGCGAGGTACCCCCAAGCTCTCCGGGTCCATGATTTCGTACGTGCTGCGCTCTTTTAAGAGACCGTCCTGATGAATCCCCGCTTCGTGCTGAAAGGCATTGCGACCGACAATTGGTTTGTTGAAAGCAATCGGGAAGCTCATGGCACGGCTCACCTTTTGCGAAGTGGTGTAAATGTGCTCCGGTCTGATGCCAGTCTCGGCATCCAATGCTTCTTTTCGCGTCTCAATTGCCATCACCAGCTCTTCCAAGGAGCAGTTCCCTGCCCGCTCACCGACCCCGTTGACTGTTACCTCGACTTGAGTGACCCCCGCTCGAATCGCTGCCAAACTGTTTGCAACCGCGAGTCCCAGGTCATTGTGACAGTGGGCACTGAACTCCACCTTGTCGCTGCCACGAACGTTTTTCATGACACGAGTGAACATGGCCCCATACTCTTCTGGAAGTGCGTACCCTACTGTATCGGGGATGTTGATAATGGTCGCCCCTTCTTCAATTGCCGCTTCGATCATCTCAAACAAAAACTCATCGCCAGTACGTGTCGCATCCATCGGGGAAAATTCAATCCGGTCTACATACTGTTTTCCGTACGCAATCATCTCGCGGGCAATCTTAATCACCTGCTCTCTTGACTTGCGGAGTTGGAAGTCCAGATGAATGCTGGAGGATGACAGAAACATGTGGAGTCTGCGACGCTCGGCCGCTTGTGTAGCCCGAACAGCAGCGTCGATGTCCTCTTTCACCGCACGAGCAAAGCCACAAATCTCCACGCCGTGCACCTCTTGCGAAATACGTTGCACCGCCATGAAGTCACCAGGGCTGGAGATTGGGAAGCCCGGTTCAATGACATCTACGCCGAGGTCTGCCAAGTGCTTTGCTATCACGATTTTTTGCTCAGGCGAAAGAGACGCTCCTGGCGCTTGCTCTCCGTCACGCAGTGTCGTATCAAAAATATGGATTCGTTTTGTCATGGGTAATGCCTCCTCAATTTTTTTAGTCGTATTTTCCGTAATAAAAAAAGCCCGCCGTCTCCATATACAAGAGACGACAAGCTTTTGGCTGCCGCGGTACCACTCTCGTTGATCCCCTCTTTTTCAAAAGAGAATCCACCTCGCTGTCCCGATGACGTGGGACGATCCGTCAAGGTCTACTGTATGTTTTCAACCTTGCCGCTCCCGGGTGAGATTCGAGCATTTCCTGACTGCGTCGCACCTACCCGCAGCTCTCTGGACAAGAAATTTGCTTTACTAGCTCCCGTTCTTCGCGTTTGTTCTATGTCGTTGTGAAAATCAAAAAGGCCTGCCGTCTCTATCGAAGAGACGACAGACCTTGTCTATCGCGGTACCACTCTCGTTGACCCCAGCTACTCGCCAGAAGTCCACCTCATGTACTGATCCTAGTCGATCAGCACAACCCGATCACGGAGGTTAACCGTCAGAACTTACTGCTCGATGCAGCGCTACATCTCGTTCAGTCCTGCCGCTCCCGGGCGAGCTTCACTGGCTTCTCTGACTGCGTTGCACCATCCCGCAGCTCTCTAAACAGATCAGTCCACTTACTGTTCCCGTTCTTCGCGTTATTGTTATTATTGTTTGAAATTTTATTCGGTTTATATCTGATTGTCAATGGAGGCTATCAATAAAATTAATTTTAATAACCCAATTAATTGATCTCTCTCACCGAGCTGCGGCCGAACTGTCTGTAATATAGGACGGCGAGACCCAGTATCACGAGCACTAAAGCGGAGTAAATATTGCTATAGACGGACGCTCCTGGATAGCTATTGAACAGATTCCAGCTCACAGCAGCTCCTCCATCAATCGTTTTGCCGTACAAGGTAGCGGCAAGTGCACCTGCAATAAAATTCAGCATTGCCATCAGTCCCATACCGACGCCGATCTGTTCCTTTGGTAGCGACTGCGAGATTGCGTTTGACATCGAAATCATCATAAACGATAGTCCGACATTACCAAAAATCAGAAAAACGGCAATGAGGAACGGGGATACTCCCGCAAAGGAAGAGAAGAGGACAAAGCTGCTCAAAAGTAGCGCAGACGCTGTGTAAAATAAATACGAATTCCCTTTCTTATCTGCAAGAATCCCGGCCTTTTTCCCCAAGAACGCGGTCACAATTGCTCCCGGTACCATGACAAAGCCAATGAGCCCTGGTGCCAGATGATTCACATTGGCCAACAACTGTGGACTAAGGAAAGCGAACGAATAACCACTCCCTATCATCAAAAAGGCAATAACCAGCCCGAGCGAATAGCGTTTGCTCCGGAATAAGCCAGGACGAACAAAAGGTTCTGCGGTCGTCCGAATTCTTACCAAGAACAGAAGGAATGCGAGGATGCACCCCAGTGCGAGCAACAAGCTCTGATTCGTAATAGATAGCAAAAGCAACGCAATCGTTATGGCGAGAAGCCCACCGCCGATCCAGTCCATTTTGACAGCCTCCCGCTCCTCCTCCTCCAAATACTTACGGAAAAAAGGCACGGCAAAAAGCGTGAACAACGGCATGCAGAACAGCCATCTCCAATCGAGCAGACTGACCAGCAAAGAGGAAAGAACAGGACCTAATGCGCTACCGATTGCCATCCCGGTCATGGAGATCCCTAGAGCTCGCCCCCTACTCTCTGGGGGAAAATAACGCACCGGAATAATGGAAGACGTCGCCGGAACAACTGCAGCTCCTGCTGCCTGCACAATTCTCCCAAATAACACCATGCCATAATTTTGAGCGAAAAACCCGATAACGGAGCCGATGGCAAATAGAATCAATCCGAATGTAAGCAAATGTTTGAGCTTGTAGGAATCGGCTAGCTTTCCGTACATCACGGTTCCAACCGCATAGATTAACAAAAAGGCAGACGTCACCCAGCTTACTTGGCTAAAAGATAAATGAAATTCTGTCCTGATTTGCGGTAACACGATATTGAACATCGTAGCACTCATCACCGTAATCATGAGGGTAAACACGAGTACGCGAAGAACTTTTTCAGCAGATTGTTGTTGTGGTTCGGTTTGCATATTGGAAAGACACCTCTCGTTATCACCGATTCTTCCCGGGAAGGTGATTGTTGGCCTTGCTTGTTGTTGTAGTTTATAATGATTTTAAAATAAACAAAAATATATCTTTTGACATGTAGTTGATATACCTGAGTATATGGAGTTGAATCAAATGGAATTGTTGCAATTGCACTATTTCCGAACAGTGGCCAAGTGGCAGCATATGACGAAAGCCGCCCAAGAGCTGCGGATTGCTCAGCCTGCTCTCAGCAAAACGATTGCTCGGTTGGAAGAGGATGTCGGGGTTCCGTTATTTGACCGCGAGCGAGGACGTATTCGGCTGAATACATTTGGGAAGGCGTATTTGGAGCGTGTAGATAAAGCACTGAACCTCTTGGAGGAAGGTCAAAAAGTCGTATCGGATCTGGCCGGAATGGAGCATGGTCGTATTCATCTGGCAACGTCGACCTTGGATTTGTTATCAGAACCGTTGGGCAAGTTTCTCGCCCTCCATCCCGATGTTCATTTCCAAATCACGCAAGCCTCCATTGAAGAAATGGCAACCCTCCTGGAGTCAGGCGAAGTGGATATTTGCTTCACGCATTTGCCGATCAGGGTGCCGGATATTTTGACTACGCCCGTATTGAAAGAAGATATTCACGTAGCTGTCCCCCGCACCCATCACCTAGCCAAACAAACCAGTATTCGACTAAGCGAGCTGGCTGAAGAGTCCTTTATCGGCTACAGAGAGGACTTTCCCATCCAAATGCTGTACGATCAGTTCTTTCAAAAAGCAGAGATTACCCCCAAATTCGCCTGTCGGGTAGATGATCCCGGCTCTATCCAAAAGCTGGTCCGCGCAGGTCTTGGCATCGCCCTCTACGGTTGTATCAGTCGGGAGGAAGACCCTCACCTTGTCATGATTCCGATCGAACACCCGATCTGCCAGCGACATTTTCAAATGATTCGGCACGAAAAAAGATATCTCTCCCTGGCAGCACGCAAATTCTGTGATTTTATCATCCGGTATTTTGCTGAATCTCTTGAAAAATAAAGCCCTTTTCCAACAGAAAAAAGCCTGGCATCATTCGCCAGGCTCTTCCCCTACTCTTGCTTTCTTTTTTTCATACGTAAAATGATGCCGTCAATGAGCAGTCCAATCCCCGCTCCGTAAAAAGGGGCCGCAAACCGAGTTCCTTCAGCAAGCGGCAGGTCTTTCAAATACACGATAAACACTCCAACAATAAAACCGATCATCGTGTAGCGCAGCCGGGTCGCCCCCATTAAACGACACTCCCTTTCACGCTACTTCCCGAATTTATTTGGCATTTTCATGTTTTTCATCGTACGGCTCATTTGTTTAAGCTGCTTTTGGTTGAGATTCATCCCCATTGAACGGGCCATGGCTTGAAGCTGCTTTTCGTCCATTTGCATGTTGGACATTTGTTTTTTCAATAAATAAGTCCCTCCATAAAATCCACCAGCGAGACCGATTAACAATGTAACAATTGGAATTACCCAGTTGTACCAAGCCATCAATACATTACCATCCTCTATACGTAATTATGAACTCTTTTATTGTACCATAGTTGGGCTATCTTCTGTAAATTGTGATTAGAAAACTTGGAAAATGAGAACACTGCCCTCAACAACATCTTTGTTTCAAGCATATTCTAATAGCAAGAGGTGAAGCAACTATGGCTCCAATTGTGATTCTGGACGCTGGACACGGTGGCAGTGATCCAGGCGGAGGCAACAACACGCAATTTACCGAGAAAGATATGAATTTGCAAATATCGCTCTACCAATATAATCGCTTTTTGGATTTAAATATTCCTGTCGCGATCACACGGACAACCGATGTGACTCTGACGAGTGAGGATCGGACTGCCCTGGTTCGAAACAGCGGCGCTCGCTACTGTATATCCAACCATATTAACTCAGGTGGCGGCCGAGGCTCCGAGGTCATTTACTCGATTTATGGCCCCCCAACCTTTCCCCAATTGATCCAGGATGCCCTGGCAGCGGAAGGGATGCCGAATCGACGCATTTTTACGCGGACACTGCCAGATAATCCGCGACTCGATTACTACTTCATGCACCGGGAGACTGGCAGCGTGGAGACAGTAATCGTCGAATACGGCTTTGCTGACAATGCTTTGGACGCAAATAAACTGCAACAGGATTGGCGAGATCTCGCGGAAGGGGTAATCCGGGCATTTTGCACGTACGCTAAACTTCCTTACCAGCCCCCTACGACTCCTACTTCTACTCCAAAACCTACTGCAGCACCGACCCTTGCTCCCACCACTTCTCCTGGAAACGGAGGAGGGAATGTGCCTGACTGGAAGCAGGAAGCCGTCAACTGGCTGTATGATCAAGGCTTATTAACCGACGAACAATGGCGTCAACAGCCTGACCAACCTCTGCCACTCTGGGCACAAGCTGTCATCCTGAAGCGTTTATTCGAAAAGCTTAAAACGTAACGTCTCCCTTTAATCGTCTGCCTTAAAACGGGTAAGTGGCGTATCCGCTAAGCCCGAATAGTTTCTTTTTGCTGGCACACTCACCAATTCGTCCTCTGGGTAGCGATAGGCGGTTAGCATTCCGCCGAAGACACATCCCTGGTCGATGTTGATGGTGCCATTTTTTCGTTTTGGCTCTGGATGCGGATCATGTCCCCATACGATTATGGGCGAAGTCACTTTTCGTTCTTTTGCCCATTCTCTACGGATCGGGCGCCCATCCGGTCCCGTCCCTGCCACATCGCCATATCGGCAAAACGTGTATACCGCAGGCGAATCCATTCCTATGTAATCATCGCGAATCCCCGCATGAACGGCGACCGCTACTATTTTTTCATTCCGTTTGATGATCATGTGCGAAGGCGAAGAAAATAGCAATCTGCGACTCTGTTCTCGCAGCAAGGAGGCCTTCTTCGGTCCGTATTCTTGCTGATACAGCCGAATCTCCTCTTCTACCTTTTCATCTCCGTGAGCCAATGTCACTGGTCTGCCATCCAACCAGCGAGCTACTTTCCATCCGTGGTTACTATCTACCATCTCAGCCAGACCTGCCGTGATATGATGGTGAAAAAATTGCAGCATCTTGATTGAGTAAGGCCCACGACTCGTGATATCACCGAGGGAAAGGAGCTTTCGGCCGTGGGGATGGCGATATGTACCGTCTCGGGTTTGTTCATATCCCAAGCGTTTGAGCAATTCTATAAATTCGTCGTAACAGCCGTGAACATCGCCGACGATATCCACACCATTGTCAGCCGAAAGCACCTTGGAGCGTGTTTGAGGTTTGTGCCTCATAGCCCGTCCCTCCTTTCCGTCATCTATCATTCGTTACTTACTATCTTTACCACATCTGCGAAAAAAACTCACGGCTTGTGTATAAGAAAAACGGTTTAAACAAGTAAACGCGCGAAAGAGCCCCTGTTACCCGAGGAGCTTTTTGGCGCGTTTACCTATTCATGATGGTATGTGATTAGCCTAAGCTATGTGTATGCACGTAAATAGCCGCTTGCGTGCGATCCTCCACATTCAGCTTGGCAAGAATGTTGCTCACATGAGTCTTGACCGTTTTGATCCCGATAATCAGCTCATCTGCAATCTCCTGGTTGGACTTGCCCTGACCGATCAGCTTCAAAACCTCCAATTCACGCGGCGTTAGTTGCTCATGGGGATGGGACTCTTGACCGTGACGGAAACGGGCCATAATTTTTCCTGCTACCCTCGATTCCAAAACTGGCTCACCCGCCGCAGCAGAGCGGATTGCCTTTGCAATCTCGGCCGCACGTGAAGTCTTCAGCAAGTAGCTGAATGCCCCCGCTTCAATGACCGGATATACCTTTTCATCATCAATAAAGCTAGTCAAAACAATAACCTTACTGGAAGGACAGCTTTCACGAATACGCCGAGTCGCTTCCACACCACCGATGCCTTCCATGACCAAATCCATCAGAACGACATCCGGGCGCAGCTCTTGCGTCATCCGCACGCCTTCTTCTCCACTGCCTGCCTCTGCTACGACTTCAATATCGTCCTCTGTAGACAAATAAGCAGCCAGACCCATCCGAACCATTTCGTGATCATCTACCAGTAGTACCCGAATCACCGAGCCTTCACCCTTCCCGTTCCGTCTGTGACATTAGAGGAATACGCACCTCAATTTGCGTCCCCTTCCCAATTGCCGAGTAAATCTCCATGGAGCCTCCGACCTCTGCTACGCGCTCTTGCATACTGCGTAAACCGTAGGACGTCATTTTCTCCCCATCCGGATCAAAACCAACACCGTCATCCGTTACTCGCAGGCGAACCTGCTCTTGCAGCGTAAACAGCTTCACTGTAATCTGGGTAGCTCTGGCATGCCGCAATGTATTGGACAAGGATTCCTGCAAAATGCGGAATAAATGATCCTCAATTCCACTCGGCAAGCCTTCGACGTCTTCGATCTCCCAAGTTAGCTGCATGGTATTTTTACGCGTCAGCTCATCTAAAAGTTCCAGAACGGCTTCCTTCAATGACTTGTTTTGCAACGTAGCCGGACGAAGATGCAAGAGCAATGCCCTCATCTCCGCTTGTGCAGCTGCTGCCATCTCTTCGACCAATTCAATCTGCTGTGCTGCACGTTGAGGATTCTTTTCTACAAGCCGCTTCATCGCCGCCGTCGTCATGGCGATGGCGAACAACTGCTGGCTGACTGCATCATGCAGTTCTCTCGCCAATCTCTGTCGCTCCTCTGTTACCGCTGCATGCTTCAATTGTTCTGCGAGAGCCGCATTGTGGTTCGACAGCCGCTGCAAGGATGCCACTTGCTCTTCCCATTGCGAAGCCAAGCGATTGATCTGCCATCCTAATTCGCCAACTTCATCGACTCCCAATTCGGGAACCCGATACGACAGCATCCCGCGCCCAAGTTTCATGGCAGCTTCCCACAGTACACTGAGTCTCTTTTTCAACAAATTCCCGATGATATAGGAAATGATCAATGCTACTAAGACACCTGCAGGCAAAGAGACAACAAAAGCAGCAAGCTGAATCAAGCCCTCTGGATCGGCAGGCAGATTGATGCCTATATATTCTTCAAGCCACCACACGAAGTTGCGGTCGCTGATTACTTCGTTGTACCACCGATGAATCCCCGGGTGATCTTTCCATAAAAAGTATAGCCAAAAGAAACAAATAAACGCGGCAGTAACTGCACTGACGGCCAGTAACATGCCATAGCGCACGTATTGCCACTGAATACTTGCCAATCGCTGTCGACGCATCCGCCAGTACCTCCTAGATGTACTTGACTTTTATATCGCCGACAAGCAGCGAGATATGCAAGTTTACTTTTTGCAATGCTTCATCATACTGATCTGAACGAATCTTAACACTGCGATTGATACCTCCCTGACGGTGGCTTAGCACCTCCAGGTCACCAATACTCAACCCTGCCGTTACCGATACAGGAAGATCGACAGGCACATAAATCGTCACATCGCCTACCCAGCCCTCTACGACAAGAATCGCCTCATCCCGTATCAACACTGCCCGGGAAAGATCAATCACGACATCCCCGATTCCATGCCAGACATGTAAGTGATTCAGTTCAAAACGCCCCGAGGTCAGGTGATAATCTCCAATCAGAGAACTGCGGGAATCTTTTGGCAACGTGTCGTCAGGTGATGAAGACATTCCATCGTGATGAGGAATTTTGCCACTAACATGCTTCCATTTATTCCAGCTATCTAGCCAAGGGCGTTCCTCTGTTGAAACCTTTACGTCACTCTGAACACTCGCATCACTTGTCATAATCGTCTCCGCAGCAGACGGGGTCTCCCTATCGCCTAAAGGTTGATTCGCACGTTGATCTTGTCTGCTGCTCTTGCCCCGAATCAACTGAAACCCGAAATAAATAAACACGATTGGCACTGCAATCTGGAACAAATCATCGATCCCGACACCAAACCACATATCCATCGCGATGATGGTCCCCAGGGAGATTAGAATCCCTCCGCCAATCCTAGTTTTCTGCCCCCACAAACGAAGGCCGAAATAAATAAGCACCATCGGCCACAAATCAAACAGACCGAACGAAATGATACCCAAACTATCTAACAAAAGGCCGATTCCCGTAAAAATAATCAGGATACCAGCCAACATTTTGTGCAAACGGGACAGTTTCACAAAAGTCTCCTCTCTCACGCCCCATGCTGATCGTTTTCACTTTGACCATTACGACAGGTATAGATGAATGCAGGCGGAATGTTCAACAGGGTAAAGTCGATCTTGACCCGGGGAAAACGATCCTGCAACTCAGCTTGGAGTTGTAGCGAATATTGGAATGTAATAAATAGGCCCCCTGGCTTCAGTACAGATTGAACTTCGTCCAGAATTGCTGCCCGCAGCTCTTGTGGAAAATTGGCGAATGGCAGACCTGAGATAATGACATCTGCACCTGCAAGGTTCTGCTCCTCCAAGTAAGACCTAAGTTTAGTCGCTTCCTCCCTGACAGGAAGATCGGGAAAACGTGATTGAAGCATAGAGCGAAAATGGGAATCTCGTTCCACAAGCACGTACTGTGTGCCGGGACGCAAGCGCTGATAGATCGTTTGGGTAAATGCCCCTGTACCAGGTCCCAGCTCCAGGATCACATCGGTTGAAGCCCAATCGACGCTTTTCAACATTTGCTCACATAAAAAACGAGAGCTAGGGATTATACTACCGACGCGTCCAGGCTCAGCGATAAACCGTCGCAAAAAGACCAAGAAGTCCTGCAAGAATCGTACCTCCTAGGGGAAAAGCAGCCTGATATACACAGGCTGCCGAATTGACACAATCTATTCTACACCCAGTCCCCCAGTTCCTGTCGAATTAGGATTGTACTGGTTTAGCTACCGGTGTTTTCACTTCATTGATGGATGCTTTGATGCTGGCAAGTTCTGCATCGAGATCATCCTTTTCCAGGTCAGACAAAGCGTTCTCCCAAGCGCGGTTCGTTTGGCGCCATTGTCCACTCATTTGCGCTTCTGCTTCCATGCGCATGACTTTCTCTTCCATGCGGGCGAAGCCACGGCCTGCGGACTGATTGCCGATACCGACAACTGCTTGATTGACTTGCTTTTGTGTACGAGCTACTTGTGCACGTGCCATCAGTGTGAACCTTTTCGCACGCATTTTATAGAACTCTTCCTTCAGCTCAGCCAGCTTCTCGCGCATTTGCGTAGCTGCCTCGGATGCTGACAGGTAGAGAGCTTCATATTCCGCTGCACGGCCCTCGTACTGCTTCTTGTCAGCGAGTGCTCGACGAGCCAACTCATCTTCTCCCTCAGTCAAGGCGAGCTTGACTTGTCGATCGCGTTTTTCGATCAGAGCATTGGCTTCGTCCAATTGCTGGCGGAATTTCTTTTCCAGTGCAACCTGACGGGCAACCGCTACTTCAACTTGTCCGATTTCTACTTCCATGTCACGCATATATTGATTCAGCATTACTACCGGATCTTCCATTGAATCCAATGCATCATTTACCGAAGCTACTGTCAGGTCACGCAAACGTTTAAAGATACTCATTATTTTTTCCTCCTCATCATATCACATCATATTGTTCATCCAAAAGACTCTTGCGACACAGTGTTATTGCGGTTACCAAAACGGTTATGACCGTTTGGTTACGTTTTTCTCCCAAGCGTCTAGCGTATCTTCCTTTAATACTTTTTGGGCCCATTCACGCTCCCAAGCAGGTGGAGCTTGTTTAGGTTCTTGGCTGGGACGCAGTAAGCGATATCCCAGATAAATCACCCCAATGGCCAGAAGTGCGTGAAATAGTAGGTCAAGCTTGCCAATCAACATCAGGAACCCGAATAGGAAGACCAGGATTCCCCAAAAGCGTGAACCGGTTTGTCCCATAATCTTTTTGGCACCGTATATCATGATCACACCGGGAATGATGAACCCGAGCAAGTCTCCGATATCGATACCCACCAGATCTAGTAGAACCAACCCACCGACTAGCAGCAGAACCAGCCCGAGTAGAACTTTGCCAGACCGTTCGCTCATTACTCGCTTACCTCCATTCGTTTTGCATGTGGTGCTTGTGGAACGTTATGCCCTTATTGTAGCCCTCGGTATAGGCTTCCCATAACGGGCGTGCGGTTGGTTTTTCCCTCCGTCCTTGGACGGAGACAATTTCCTGCCCTAATCGGACGAGCTGTCCCACAAGGCAGAACCAGCCCGCGTCGAACGGCGGCTTGCACTGTCGAACGAAAACGTTACAGCATTTGACGGTATTTTTGTGACGAATATGTGAACGAACAGATAAAAAGAAGGAAAAAAAGGACTCGCGTAGAATCTTCGTAAGAGTGCGTGTAAAAAAACATCGAAAAATAGCCGAATTCCGCTTGGCGGAAACGGGGGAACCACGTTTTTGGGGTGAATGGTTGCTACTCCTAGCAGCCTAGGGCGTCCTTTCGACCGAACCCTTCAGCTAACCTCGTAGGCTCACGAAGGGAGCAGTTTCTTTTGCGCAAGGTGGTTTTATCTTTATTTATGGCTGGATTGCTTGCTATGGGGGCAGGCGCTGCACAGGCTGCTGAGGAGAATTCTCTCAATGAAGTGGTCAGCGACTTGTACGGTACCCCTTACAAATCTTCCGGCACGTCCAAAAAGGGCTTTGACTGCTCCGGTTTCACGCGCTACGTATTTGATGCGTTAGGTGTAGACCTGCCTCACAATTCTGCTTCCCAGTACGAATTAGGTACAGAGGTAGCCAGAAAAGATTTGCAGCCAGGCGATCTCGTGTTCTTCAATACGAACGGTCGCAGCATTTCTCACGTGGGTATCTACATTGGAGACGGCACATTCGTGCACTCGGAATCTGGTCGTGGAGTCGTCAACACCAAGTTGAACGATCCATACTACTGGAGCAAGCGGTATGTAGGCGCCAAGCGTCTCAGCGTTCCTGTTCTAGCGAAAGCAGAAACTCCGAAAAAGGAAAAAGCGGTGCAAGCTGCATCGTTGCCGGAAAAACCAGCTCAAAAATAGTCGTTCGGCAAAATAATAAAAGCCAGGGACACTCCGTCTCTGGCTTTTTCTGACGAAATTTAGTACCTGGTCTAAAGATGTACCCCCATATATTCGAACAACTTAATAACTTACGGGGTTTCTTCCCCTGATCAGGTCAAAGCATGTTATGATAGACAAGACCCATTCTTTGAATGGTATTCCTTATTAATAGAAGTAACTGGGGGTTGTTCCGGTGAAAGATCACATTTTAATTGTCGATGACAATCTGGAGATTATTGAACTGCTAGAAGACATTTTGGAGAACGAGGGCTTCACCGTTTCCTCCGCAGAGAGCGGAGAAGATGCACTCTCCCTGCTCAGCCAAGGAGACCGACCCAACCTGATCCTTTTGGATATTATGATGCCCAACATGAGTGGCTACGAGCTCTGTTCTCAAATTCGCCGTGAGTGGGATTTGCCTATACTGTTTCTCAGTGCAAAAGGAAAAGCGGTAGATAAGGTAGTTGGCTTCGAAATCGGTGCAGACGATTACATCACGAAGCCCTTTGATACAGAAGAGCTGCTCGCTCGTATTCGTGCCCACCTGCGCCGCTATGAGCGCATTCGCAAGCATACGGAAGAGCAGCCTGAGAAGGAAACGGCCTCTTCTCCGATTACCGTTTTGAAATTCAAGGACCTAGAAATTCATAAAGAAACGTATTCCGTTTATGTATGTAATCAAAAGATTGAGCTCTCGACAAAAGAATTTCAACTGCTCACATTCCTCGCAGAAAATGCGGGCATCGTCTTTACAAGAGAGCAAATCTATGACCGCGTCTGGGGATATGGGTACGGCTCGCTCAATACAGTGACCGTCCATATCAAAAACCTCCGTGAAAAGTTGGAAACAGAGCGTCAGTTCATTAAAACACAATGGGGGACAGGCTACGTATTTATCGGGGAGAAGCTTTAAATGAGTTTACGCAATAAAATTTTTCTCTCCTTCATTGCCTTGATCACACTCAACATCTTGTTGTTTAAATTTGTTTTTCAAGACATTATTGTCGCTCAACTCAAAAATGATCGGCATAATCAGTACCAGGCTGAGAAGGAAGCCGCTGAGAAGGTCATGCTCAATCAATTGCTTCTCGTCAGTAATTTCAAGGACCCCATCGAGCGTTTGGAGCTTGAAAAGCAGTTGCCAGACGACGTGATGTACCGCATGCTCGTGAAGGATGCCAATGGAAACACCATCTACAGCAAAACATCACGCGCCTATAATTTGAAAATGCCTTCTCCCTCCGCATCAAACCGTGGCGATTCTGCCAAGCAAAGTGACCTCAAAGTGGTCGCTGAGTACCATTTTCAGCAGGAGCCACCGCGTACAGGGGAGATCGTTGTTTATTTCTACACAGATGATTACGACATGATGGCTACGACAGGGGTTTCCATGATGCTTTGGTTTATTTATGGAAGCATTAGTCTGGTAGGATTGGTTCTGCTCGCTTTGTTCGTTCGCTGGATACTACGGCCCGTGAACGAATTATCGCGCGTCACCCAAGAAATCCAGGAAGGGAAACGGTTAGTGACATTTACGTATCGCTCGCATGATGAGTTTGGACAACTCTTTCGATATTTTGGGGATATGGTTGATGAGCTTCGCTTAGCGGAAGAAAGACAGGCCGAAATGATTGCTTCGATCGCCCACGACTTCCGCACACCACTCACCACGATTAAAGGATATGCATCATATATCGGCTCCGGTCGTGTGACGGATATGACCAAAATACAGAAACAGATGAGTAAAATCGAGCTAAAAACGACGGACTTGGAAAAACTGCTGGATGAGTTGCAGGACTTCACCGCCCAAAGCTCCGAAGTCCGACTCAACATTAACCGCATTCATGTCAAAAGCTTCTTGAGAGGAATCATTGAGGACTATTTGCCAAGAATCAAAGAAGCAGGCCTCACCTTTCACTGGAAGCTGCGTATTTCCAATGAACTACACATCGAAGCGGATGAGACCAAGCTGCGTCGTGTCATGGAAAACTTGTTGAACAACGCCATTCACTACAATAAACCGGATGGCTCCATTTACCTTACTTGTGATCAACGAGAAGGTCATGTCCTTTTTACTGTGATCGACAAGGGAGAAGGAATCGCCTCTGAAGACTTGCCGAAGATTTTCACCAAGTTTTATCGGGCGGAAAAATCACGCAATCGCAACAGTGGCGGTACAGGCTTAGGCTTAACAATTTGCAAGAGCATCGTCCGGCTTCACGGCGGAGATTTGATGGTAAACAGTGAACTGGGAATGGGAAGCAGTTTCTCCTTCACCATCCCCTTCTTCCACGGGTAGCTTTCACAAGCTACCCTTACTTTATATAGATTTATTCCTAGTTAATTATTTCTTTATATTTTACTTGTAAAATAATTTTTGTAAGCATGTTGCTTTCAGTGATAAATAACCCCCAGTTCGGTATCTGACACAATCGGCGAAACCGTAGTGATAAGATGCCTCTTTTTTTGCCTCCTATTTCCATTTTTTTCTATCTTTTCTCCAAACGCATCGGCAGTCCGTTCTTGGGACGCAAGGTGACCAACGGCTCGGGCTCTACTGCCTGATTCGGTTCAGCCAGTCGTAGTCGATATCGCTGTGCGATCGTCGCCAATAGCAAAGCTGCCTCCATCAAAGCAAAGTTGTTCCCGATACAAACACGCGGCCCACCGCCAAAGGGAAAATACGCATAAGCAGGGTTTCGTTTTAAGAGGTCACTGTCAAAACGCTCTGGAATGAATTGTTCAGCCTGCTCATAATAGCGTGGGTTACGATGCATGACATATTGGCTCATCATCAGCGTATCGCCAGGCTTGTACGTGTGACCGCCTATCTCAACCTCTTCTACCACTTCCCGGTTAATCGTCCAGGCCGCAGGATAGAGCCTCAGCGTTTCCTGTACAATGAGATTCGTATACTTCAACTGGGGAAGATCCTCGACTGTCGGCAGCTTTTCACATAGCACCGTCGACAGCTCGTCATGCAGCTTTTTCTCCACCTCGGGATGAGTAGCCAGCAAATAGAAAATCCACGACATGGTATTCGCAGTCGTCTCATGACCAGCTACAAAAATGGTCATGACCTCGTCGCGCACCTGCTCATCTGTCATTCCTTCCCCATCATCTTCATCACGCGCAGCCAAAAGCATCCCCAACAAGTCCTTGTGCTCTTCTCCTTCGCTATTACGACGAGCTTCGATCAAGGAATAGATCGTTTTGTCCAGCAGCTCACTCGACTCCAGGAACTCCCGATTGCTTTTGGTAGGTACGGACAACGGAATGTCGATAAAAGAGGAGCCTTTGTTTGCCACGTATTTCAAACCGACATCAATGGCATGTCCAATCTGATCGGCGCCTTCCTTGACGGTTTTGCCAAACATAGTCTCTGTAATGATCGCAAGGGTTACTTTCATCATGTCCGAGTGAATATCGCGCAGCTCCCCTGTTTTCCAATCCGACATCAGATCAACTGCTTGGCGGACCATCACCCCTCCGTAGTTGGCGATACGCTCTCGATGAAAAGCTGGCTGCATAAGACGCCGTTGTCGCAGATGCTTTTTTCCTTCACTGGTGAGAATTCCATCCCCTACAACAGGTCGTGCCGCCTGTAGTCCTTTCCCTTTTCGAAAATGCGCCTGCTTGCTGACCAAAACCTCTTTGATGTGATCCGGATTCGTTAACAGGTAAACATGGCGGGAAGGACCGAAGCGAAAATGGACGACTTCTCCATGTTCTTCTGCTGCGTCGCGGATGAACTGAAGCGGCGAGCGGCGAAATGCCATCAGGTTCCCTGAGATCGGAAGGCCTTTTGGGCCGGTTATCGTGATATTCATGCGTCTCCTCCTTTTTACATGCAAAATCCTACCGATAGTATCCGGCACGATAAGGAGATTATGCGAAAAAAAGCCACCCGAACTTCGGATGGCTTACGAAATCATTTTGTTTATCGTGTAACTGGTTGATCTGTGCGCAACAGACGAGAAGCAATCAGTCGCTCGCGTACCTTAATGCCAATCAGAGAAGCCAGAACTGCTTTGACAACCCCTACAACGAGGAAAGGAGTTACACCAAAAGCGACAGCTTTATCCCATGGAATGTCCATGACGTATTTGAGCTGTACAGTACCAAAAGCGAGTGTGACAAACATGCCAATGATGTTGGCGATGATGGCGTTTTTCAAGGTGAATCTTGTTTTCTCCAAGTAAAGCCCGGTCACATAAGCGGTTGCAATAAACCCAAATATGTACCCGCCGGATTTGCCGACCAATACTTGCAAGCCGCCTTTTGCCTCGCTGAATACAGGTAATCCGACTGCACCGAGCAAAACGTAAATAACCAAAGCCAGTGTCCCGTATCGTTTTCCCAAAATAGTCGCCGTCAGCCCTACTGCTAACGTTTGCGCGGTAATCGGAATTAACGGCAAGGGAATAGTCACCTGCGACAATACCGCAGTCATTGCAGCAAAGATGGCAGAGAGCAACAGCCATCTCAAGCGTTCGTTTCTCATGCGTACTAGCCTCCGTTTTGTTAACTAAAAATATCATAAGGTTAACAAAATAATAATACGCATCTGCCCTTTTGTAAATCCCCGTTCTTTCCGCTTACCTTTTTGCTTGTTGATCCATGTGTAGCTGCAGCTTTTGAAGTGACTGAACCGTATGATCGATTAATTCGTTCAAGTCATCGATGTTGCCTTCATCAATTTTCCGATGAAAGTCCAGCGTCACCTGATTGGTTATTTGCTTCGGCGGCCAATCGATTCGCTGCTCCGCAAGCGTTGCCGATACTTTCTGTGTAATATAAGGCCGCTGACCCCAGATGTGATTGAGAATCGATGTGATTTCTCTCGCTTCTGCGGGCACATCTCTGTAATTTTCCATCTGTAAGTAAAAATGGATGCAAATCGTACATCCGATATGTTCTGTCAACGGCTGTTCTAGCTGCTCGGCTGCAATATCAGCTAACTGGGTACGAAGCTGCATCTCAGCACGGACAGCAACGGTATGATCATGTTGATCAGCCAGCTTGAACTCGATCTGAAACTGTCGATGGAACGTAGCCATATCCATGACATCCGAACGGCTCGTAATCGTGATTGCCCCTTCGAAGTCCCGGTCGTATACCGCACCTTCCAGCACAACCCTGATATTGTCAAAAACAAGCGGATGAAACATCTCGCGCCCTCCTTTTCCCAGACAATCGGGCCCTTTCTTTTTACAGTATATAGCATGCCTGCTTTCTACTTGTTTTGCAAGCAGACCGACTTCCCCATGGCGGTGCCTTCTGGAGAGTGGTACCATGAGAGTGATCCAACCTTTGAGGTGACAGCCATGTTTTTAATTGGAATTCTAATCGTTGTTGCAATCCTTGGTGAAATTATTCATCGTTTGAATCCATGGAAAAAGCCGGAACCAGCCTATGAGGATCTCGTCGCCCAAATCAGACAGACAGACTGGTACCAGGAGTTGTCTCGTGATCAGGCATGTCGTTACGTTCTGGACAACGATCCGCATGTCCAAGCCTACTATGCGAGTACGTATGAAGCCAAACGTCTCCTTACACAGGAAGGCTTTCAATTGGGGCTGATTGATTACGTCAAGCAGGAAGCTGCAAAGCACGCCGATAAACCGCGCTGACACGCGAAAAAGCCGTTGTTATGGAACAGCGGCTTTTTCTTTGAATAAAAAAAAGGTATACCTGCCATGGCTCATGCCCTGTGGTACACCTGATTTATCCAGTATTCATGTTCGGCTTAGCGTTTTTGATGATAGTATTTGTAAGCGTCAAAGGATGCTTGCTCTTGGCAAGGTACGCATTCTGTTGCATATGATTCAGCTTGTTCGTGAATCATCTGACCGCAAGCAGCACAGCATTTTGCTTCGAGATTGCGAAAGAAAGTAGTGATCGGCGTCATGATTAAAACCCCCCGTGTGTTATTATCTGTATTGTATTACAACAGTAGCTGTTTTATAAAAGTTTGTTATAATACATTACGCCGATTTATCTTTCTCTCTCGCTCATTCTCTCTTCATTGCTCCTTTTTTCGCTGTATTCATACATTTTCGTAAATTCCACATCTGTTGTAACACAAAGACCTAAATCAGCAGATTGAACAAATACGGATCATGTGTAATCTCTACATAGCGGATACTGTGCTGCTTCATCCGACTGACTAATGGCTGATAGTCATCTTTGCATTTCATTTCAATACCAACCAGCGCTGGACCATTTTCTTTATTGTTCTTTTTCGTATACTCAAAGCGCGTGATATCATCGTGCGGCCCCAGTACTTTTTCCATAAACTCTCGCAAAGCTCCGGCACGCTGTGGGAAATTGATGACAAAATAGTGCTTCAAGCCCTCATGCAGCAGGGAGCGCTCCTTGATCTCTTGCATCCGGTCAATGTCATTGTTTCCACCGCTGATGACACACACTACGTTTTTCCCGGCGATTTGATCCCGGTAGTAATCGAGAGCGGCAATCGACAGGGCACCCGCAGGTTCTACGACGATGGCATTGCTGTTATACAACTCCAAAATGGTTGTGCACACCCTGCCTTCTGGTACCAGCACGATGTCATCCAGCAGCTCCTGACAAATACTCATCGTTAGCTGCCCCACTTGCTTGACGGCTGCCCCATCGACAAACTTGTCAATTTCATCTAAGGTGACAACGTCGTTTTGTTCCAGAGCGGCTTGCATCGAAGCTGCTCCTGCCGGCTCCACACCAATGATCTGTGTGTTCGGGCTGATGCCTTTTACGTACGTTCCCACACCCGCTGCCAATCCACCTCCGCCGATACTCATAAAGACGAAATCAGCTGGTTCTTCCATGTCATTCATAATCTCCAGACCGACTGTTCCTTGTCCAGCCACCACTAATGGATCGTCAAACGGATGGACAAAGGTCCGATCTTCCTGAATGCAATACTTCATCGCTTCTGCGAATGAATCATCAAAGGTGTCACCGATCAATACAACTTCTACATAGGAGCCGCCAAACAGCTTGACCTGCGATATTTTTTGACGCGGGGTGGTCGCTGGCATAAAGATCGTGCCCTTGATTTCCAGATGGTTACACGAATAGGCTACACCCTGCGCATGATTGCCCGCACTTGCACAGACAACACCACGCTCTCGCTCCATTGTGGAAAGATTCCGCATAAAATGATAAGCACCGCGGATTTTGAAGGAACGAACGACCTGCAAGTCTTCTCTTTTCAAATACACGTTGCAGCCGTAGCGCTCTGAAAGTACTTTGTTTTTTTGCAAGGGCGTCTTCTCCACCACGTCTTTCAGTGCGTGATTGGCTACTACGATGTCTTCCACTCTGACCGTATGCATATATATGTTCCTCCTCAGTAACTTCTCTGTTGTTATAGGGACCAGACCAAATCAAAAAGCCCCCGCCCCAAACCAGCTACGCACAAGTTGCGCACGGCTGGCTGAGACGAGGGCCATCGCGGTACCACTCAGCTTCTCTGTCTTCCTCACGAAAGACAGACTTAGGAAGTTCACTATGAAACTCCCGTCCGATAACGAGGACGAATTCGTTGTCCTATACTCACTGGCTAGACAAGCTGATTTTCCAGGACAATGCTCCAAGGTGATTTTCAAAACAGGCTGGCGGCCATTCTTTCAGCACAGGGAACGGCTCTCTGCACGCTGCTTACTGTTTCTACTCTTCCTTTTCAACGCTGATACATACGAACTATTCGAATTAGTTAAACATTCTACGCCGAAACCCACAAGATGTCAATCTTCTTGTTATTTGGCAGGAAAGTAATAGCAAAAATCCGAATGGATACTCAAGCATTCGATCGGAGGTGACCTTTTTGAGAAGCTACAGCCGTGAAAAACTTCACTCCTCTAACGAGACAACTGCGCAGCAAAAAACTTTTCCGGGACAAAAGCAAGCACATCTTCACTCTTTGGCATCGAGAGACGCACTCCCACCTGCACAGGTCATGCAGCTCCAACAAAGCATCGGCAATCAAGCAGTCCTGCAATTGCTTCGAAAAAAAGTGATTCAGCCTAAGAAAAATGAAACAGGCATGCCCGATACGCTGAAATCTGGCTTGGAAAGACTTTCTGGAATTGATTTGTCTGATGTAAAAGTACACTATCAGTCGGATAAACCGGAGCAGATCGGGGCGCTGGCTTATGCCCAAGGTACCGATATCCACCTCGGGCCGGGGCAGGAGCATCATCTTCCCCATGAAGGCTGGCATGTTGTCCAACAAATGCAGGGACGTGTAAAGCCTACGTTGCAAATGCAAGATGTGGGTGTTTCCGTCAATGATGAGGTGGGGCTGGAGTCCGAAGCTGATCAGATGGGGGCAAAAGCGTTGCAGCAGGGGGAACCTCTGTCTGATTCTACCGATTATCAAGCACTTGCAGCTATTTCGCCGCCAGCCAGCAAACCGATTCAGGGGGTTTGGGCGACGGTACCAGGTTCACCTAGCAAGGTCAATCTAAAAACGTTGACGGGGGAGTTTTCTTCTTCCGGCAAACAACTCTACTTGCATTCTGAAACCAGACAAAAATACGAGGAAGTTTCTAATATTGGAGGTGAACTGATCGTCCAGCCTTACGATGATTCTGTTACAACCTCCAAAATTCTCCCATTCTATCAAAACTGGACTTCTGCTCAAACGACCAATCTGTCCATAGACAGTGGATTTGGGCCAGTAGCTGCTAGGCATAATCGCAGCGCCCCCTATCTTACGTCCAAGGAAGAGGATTTTGGAGGCGCGAAACTGGGGACTACTTACAAGGATTTTATCAGGGGCTTACGAGACGGAAAAAATACCTCAAAAGACGATGCTACTCTGGCGGAAGCCCTGCTCACTGAAGATCTGAGTCTATTGGATTCCAACCTACAAAAGCGAGCTGCCGCTATGTTAAGCACAACCGTCAATCTCGCGGAAGAATGGCGAAAACAAGGGGCAAGCAAAATTTATCGTTCACTCCTAAGGCAGATCATCGACGAAGAAGCCACTTTTGATGATTTCTTACGAGATTTTGAATTCATACAAAGCGCTGACGCGGGGCGCGAACAGGTAGCTCGTTACCAGGATTATTTCGATGAGGAAATGGACTACGATGATCTGACTGCTAGAGATCAAGCAATTATCGATTATATGTCTCCTAAACGTGAAGATGATTTCAGTTCGGATGATGAACAACGTGAGGAAAAAAAGCTGAAATCGAAGGAACGATTATATGCAAAACGCTATCAAGAAGATGAGGATGATGGTAACAACTAGCTAACGTCGAATGCCAGACCCTCCGATAACTGCCACATCGCAACACAAAAAAAAACGGGTACCCTTTCGAGCGATTGCACTCAAAACGGTACCCGTTTTTCTATTCACTACATCCTAAACTGCTTCGTAAATCGCTTCGTAACGCTTGCCGATTTCTTCATCTGTCAAACCAGCCTCACGCAGACGGCCGATCAGTGCATTCGCCCAAATCTCAGTGCGTTGCGCCATTTTTGCGTATTTTTTCGCTTCCTTCACTTTGCGCTTGGAGCGATCTTCACCGTTTGACTTGAGGTTGTCGAGGATGAACAGCATGTGCATGGTATCTTCCTCGTTCAGCGTCTGCCAGCTATCGTTTAGAAACGCAGTTACCTTTTTGTAGTAGCCATCAAACTCGTCAAAAGAAATCTCAGTATCCATGTTGAGATATTCTTTCATTTTTTCAAATAGATCTTGCATCTAGCGTCACAACTCCCTCATTATTCTCCGCACTATTTCAAAAGCGTTCAAAAAGTCGTCTTTTCAGCACCGAGAAAGTGGCGGGAACCTGAAGAAGGAGGAGCGGAGTGTAGGGGAACCTACATGAGCACCGGACTTCAAAGGTGAACGCCTCTTTCGATGTCGCATTAGCCCTCAGAACTACTTCGTGATCAAAAGACGACTTTTTGAACAACCTCTATTATAACAAAAACAATGCGCTACAGGAAGTTGCCATTATCTGTGAGGCTGCAAGTGGTACATGCAAGACTCCCGCAAGCATGCAACGTCTCTCGTAATGCTCTATAATAGGGAAATACTGAATTGCTTGAGGAGAACGGAACAGATGACAACGCATAAAAAAGAACAAGACGCCAGCATCCGTGTCGGCCAGCAAATGACGCTCACGATTAAGAGCTTGGGCATTAATGGCGAAGGGATCGGCTATTTTAAAAGAAAAATCGTTTTTGTAGAGGGTGCCCTCCCCGGCGAGGTCGTCCATGCAGAGGTGACCGAGGCAAGAGAAAAATACGCGACCGCGCGTCTTTTACGAGTTGTTGAAAAATCAGCATCTCGTACGAAGCCCCCCTGTCCAGTCTATGCGGAGTGTGGCGGATGCAGCTTGCAGCACATGGATTATGCCGCACAGCTCGCGAGCAAGCAGGAAATCGTCATCGAGTCACTGCGCAAGTATGCTCGACTGAATCAGCCACCTGTCTCCCCTACGATTGGTATGGATAACCCGTGGTCGTATCGAAATAAAGCACAGTTTCAGGTAGGCAAGGAAAACGGCAAGCTCATCGCTGGATTGTATCAAACAGGTAGCCACAAGCTCGTCAACCTGGAAGGCTGTCAGGTGCAGCATGAAGCGACAACGAAAATCGTCCAAACAGCGAAGCAAATCATCGAGGAGCTCGGAATTCCGGTCTACGACGAGAAAAAACGGACGGGCGTCATCCGCACGATCGTAGCTCGTGTCGCTTTTGCAACGGGTGAAACGCAATTAACGCTTGTAACGGCTACCCCAGAAATCCCACGCGTGAAAGAGCTTCTTTTGGAGCTGCGTACGAGACTGCCTGAGCTTGTAGGTATCGCACAAAACGTAAACACGCAAAAAACATCGCTTGTTTTCGGGGACAAGACAGTGTCGTTGTGGGGCAAGGCCTCCATCGCTGAAAAGCTGGGAGAGCTGTCCTTCGATTTGTCTGCTCGTGCCTTCTTCCAATTGAATCCCGAACAGACGCAAAAGCTGTACAATCAGGTAAAGTCGGCTGCTGGACTGACTGGAAAAGAACTCGTGCTCGATTTGTATTGTGGAACAGGGACGATTGGTTTGTGGCTCGCTCCTTACGCCCGCGAGGTTCGTGGAATCGAGCTGATTCCTGAGGCTGTCGAGGATGCCAATCGTAATGCAGAGCGTAACCAAGCGTCGAATGCCAGCTTTCACGTGGGTCGTGCCGAGGTCTTGATGCCGAAATGGGCCAAACAAGGGACTCGACCGGATGTCGTCGTAGTCGATCCGCCGCGGACTGGGCTGGATGATGCGCTGATTCGTTCCTTGTTGGATGTACAGCCGAAGAAGATTGTGTATGTGTCTTGTAATCCTTCTACGCTGGCGAAGGATGTTGGGAAGCTGATGCAGCGGTATGAGTTGAAGAGTGTGCAGCCGGTGGATATGTTCCCGCATACGGCGCATGTGGAATCTGTCGCTTTACTGGTGAGGGACGTGTAGGCCCCAAATAAAGGATATGATCTGCGTAACAAAATAATCTACAACTACCTATGGTAAGGTAACACCTCAATAATTTGGAGGATATATGTTAAAAGAAAATATTTTAATAGATGATATTCCTGCTATTTTGTGGGGAAACGACAGCACGAAAATATTTATTGCTGTACATGGCAATATGTCTTCAAAATCAGATATTCCGATTCGTATTCTAGCCGAAAAAGTTGTTCCATTGGGCTATCAAGTGCTCAGTTTTGATTTGCCTGAACACGGCGATAGAAAAAATAGTTCTACGCTTTGTAAAGTGCAAAACTGCGTTTCTGATTTGAAGAAGGTTTTAGAATTTGCACACACAAAATCAAATACTATCAGCCTATGGGCAAATAGTATGGGAGCATATTTTAGCTTGTTAGCTTATAAAGATGAAGTTTTAAAGCAAAGCCTATTTCTTTCTCCTGTTTTAGACATGAGCCGCCTGATTCAAAATATGATGAAATGGTTTGATATTACAGAAGAACATCTGTGCAGAGAAAAAGAAATATCTACACCTATTGGTCAAATCCTATATTGGGATTATTACCAGTATGTTATCAAGAATCCAATTATAAAATGGGATTCTCCAACTTCCATTTTATATGGAAAAAAAGACGAACTGTGCGAGTATGATGTCTTATCAACATTTATCACAAAATTTAATTGTAATCTTGCTGTTTCAAATGCTTCCGAGCATTATTTTCACACAGAAGAAGATTTGAATATTTATGGAAAATGGCTCGAAAAGAATATCTTTTGATAGAGCACGCTTAGATATTAGATCATCTGAAAATCAAGAGGCTACGTTTTTAGGTTGACTTCCATGACCTACAGACTTAGCCTCTTTTTTATCATGTCTATTCTGAAGTTCAACTCTCTTTTGCTAATCATTAAATAATCTCTAAAATAGGGGGCTACAAGATAAAATAAAAAGGACGGCTGTCTCAGCCGCCATTACCACCAATTATATTTCAGAGTCTTTCTTCATCTATACTTCCTTTAAGTTAGTATGGAAAGGTATCTTCTATTATTGTTTTTGTATTGTTCTCCCAGTCTTCTCTTATCATTGCATACCCAACAGAATCAAATAATTGTCCGCTTTGTCTCCATGATCTACGGTTATAAGATTCTTTTACAAATCCGCTATTAAAGAACGTTTTTCTCATCGCAAAATTATCATATCTGGTATGACCTTCGATTCTAATAATATGAGTGTAATTATTGAATACATAAGTACTTAACCAATTAAGGACATCCTTTGCTATTCCTTTACCTCTAAACTTTTCTTTCAATCGCAAATCGAATAAACATATGGGATCTTCTAAATCAAAAACTCTTATTAAACCAATTTTTGTTTGATTATCCATGATCCAAAATGTTTGGTTCCCGTTTTCGGTATAATTTCCGTTTGCTAAATTTTCTCTTATAGACTCCTCAGTAGGATTCTCCTGTCCATGAAAACTCCATGTTTCTGATGTTAAAAATTCCACTAATTCATCAACCATTTTATTTTCAAACTCTAAATATGTGTACATCGCTCTCCCCCTTGAATGGCTACCTTCAATGACGAAGTTCTGAAAGATGAGCTCATCTTTTTTCATCTTTATCTTTGAATTTGTATTTATAGAGATTTCGAAAAATTTATATGATTTCATTATTCTACCATATTATATAAATAGCAAAGAAGGGTGGAAAACCGCTCTTTTTTACATTAGTCTATATGAAACCTTTGTTGCTTCTAATTGATTTTCTGCAGAATGTAACAGAAACGGAGAGGAAGAATATTGATTAAGTAGAAATCGTAGCTTTAGAAGGTTCACGAGCAGGAACGAATCATGTAAAATCGCTACAAAGTGAGATGATAACCTTAGGAGGATACATGTCCTGGAGTAAATTGAAAAAACAACTGGAGAGCTTTCTCTGTCCTGCGTTATATGGAAGGGTCGAATACCGTGCAACCGGTTACCGCTATTTACCTGATAAATCTGGAATTTGTTATATTGCCGTAGATAAAAAGAACGTACTTAATATGAGTGATATAACTAGCTCAATCAGATGGTATCAGACGGAGCAGGAAATTAAGAATGATTCAGATATCCAAATTCCTATCAGCAATGAAGAAATTGAAGCAGTCAGAAAAGATACCAAGGGAATCGTTCCGGAGGATCGCCTAAAAGTAATGGCAAGAAATAGAAAAATATCAGAATATGCAAAGGAGCTTTTGTCAGCACAGGCATCATTAAGTAAATCAAATTTTATCGTTGTGGCTAATAAGTTTTTATCTACTTCTATAGAGGAAAGCATAGAGAGCAATGATATCTTATTGAATATTCTAGCCTTGGTGGACAGAAGGGTAGGAAAAAAGAGGATTTTAAATATGTCCGAGAAGATGAAGTTAAAGCATCCAATTGTGCAGTATTTTTATGAATTACGGCTTAGTACAGTATGAAAATAAAAAAAATAGGAAAGCACCCAAGCATGTATGCTTTCGTGCTTTCCTATCAAGCCAAAATATTAGGAGGGAAAGTAGCCCTTTTTAAATAATTCGTACCATTGATTCAATTCATCGCCTTCCAAAACGCCCAATCTCTCCAAAATATGTCTTGAAAACTCCAATGCACCGCTTCCATTCGCAGTGATGAGATTCTCGTCCCAGATTGACTGACCCTCTACATAATGTTGATCTCCTCTGTAGTTCGGAGCTCCTTCCTTCAAATAAGCTAACGTATTGCCTGTATGTCTATGATTGTCCAAAAATCCGTGATTCCCCAAAAAAGTCGTAGCATCACAGATGGCTGCGACAGGAATATCCCTGCTCACACAGTACTCAACCATTACTTTTGCTTGCTGATTCTTCTCTTCTCTCCATCCCGTTCCGCCAGGTATGATTAACATGGCGATATCTACATTCGGATTGAATTCGTTTACGCTATAATCGGGAAGGACCGTTAAACCACCCATCGAAACTTTAGGCTCCTGATCAATGGCGATTGTCTTTACGCGATACCCTGTACCAGGTTTGTTCAGCTCTGAGCTGACGTAACTTGCCTCCCAATCCGCAAAACCATCCGTAATAAAAATCAACACTTCCTTCAAAGTGATTCCCTCCCTGTAAAGTCATGTACAAATGAATTGTAAAACAACTCCACTGACAGTTATGGTCAGGGAAGAAAACGGAAATCATATGAACATCTTGAAGCGATCAAGATGGAAACAAAAAACGTAATACCATCACGACAATAATGCCTGCGAGTACAGTTACCAATAAACTACGTGTTTTTATCGCAATGAAAAAGGTTGGTATGGCTGCTAAAAGTTCAACATTATTAATAGAAAGAGAAGCCTTTTCACCATTTTTAAATATTTCTTGAGCTACTAGAGCAGCCATAACAGATATGGGGACATAGCTTAACCATCGTGTTGCCCACTCCGGTAATTGAAAACGACTCAGTACCATAAGAGGAAGGACTCTAGGGATGAATGTAACAAGAGCTGCTCCTACAATCATCAAAAAAACATCCAATCTTACTTCCATTTTTCTATCACCATCCCTATTGTTGAAGCCAAAATTGTCGCAACGATAACTCCCATGCTGCCAGACAACATGGAACTGGTTCCCACAGCAATAACAACTGCAATTATCGCAACAACCACATCACGTTTCATTTTCTTTCGACTTAACATCGAAAGTACCAGAAGTCCAATAAACATCGCGGTCAAGGCAAAATCCAAACCTAATGTTTCAGGATTTGAAATCCATTGTCCGAAGAATGCTCCGGCTATATTGGCTGCGCACCAGTTTAAATAAGCCGTTATATTTAGACCGTGCATCCATTTTTCACTAATGTAGTTCTTTTTTGCAGCTTCGTTGATGGCAACACCAAACGACTCATCGGTAAGTAGCGACCCTACTAGCATGTTCCTAAGCGGAGAAAGATGCCGAAAATATGGTGCTAGAGCTGCACTAAGTAAAAGATGCCGAAGATTAACAAAGAAAATCGTAATAATAATGGTGGTAATCGAACTACTTGCTGCCATCATTCCAGCAGCGATAAATTGGGCTGAGCCAGCATAAAGAATTAAACTAATCAAGGCTATCTCAGCTATACTAAGACCCGCTGTCCTTTCGATAACACCAGCAGCGAATCCAATACTTAAATAACCCAGCAACGTAGGGACACAATCCTTTACACCTTGGAGAAAAGTATCCTTATCTCTTGAATCTGCCACCGTTTCGATTTGGTCATTCGCTAGACCCATTTTATCCCTCCTTATCCTGATTTATATTCAGGGAGTTATTATGATAACTACTATGAAAAAGTGAAAGAAAATACGGTTCAAATTACTTGAACCGTTTTCCTGTAACTACGTGGAACAGGTCAGGATGGTTAATCCAGAGAGCTTCGGCTTTCTCGGAGCCAATTTCCTTAACTAATTGCGCAAACATTATGTCGTGCCTGATGTACTCCATTGCTACTAATACAAGTGCTGGGTCTTGTGTTTTTATAGCCCATGCAGCAGAATTTGGAGCGAAATTTGCTATTAATACTTCTTCATTGTCCCGGGAGACAATCGTTAAACGACCACTCATACGTTCCTCTGCTACTTTAGGAGACATGTAATCATGATGAGTGGTTGAGCCTATCTCGGTATCGGGTGCTCCAAACAAAATGGAAAACACAGGAACGCCCTCTTCTACACGCTTATCTACATCCTGTTTAATAAAAGAAATCTGTGGTTGCCAAATCGATAACCATATTTCTTCTCGGGCTTTGTTTATCATGTCGACCATTTCTGTGATAACCAGTTCATCACTACTAATGCGTCGAACCACGTCTACTTGCTGTTCACTTTCTAATGCAGATAAATTTCTTTCAAGATAATCAAATGATTGCTCGAAGGAATTACGCAATCGCGTGATTAATTCTTTAGCTGGCAAAGGAGAGTAGGTCAAAGGCTCAGATGGTACCGTATAAACGGCTCCTTTATCTAACAATTTCCCTAATACCTCATAAATCATGGAACGAGGTACACCCGATCTTTTACTAATCTCATATCCAGTTATAGGAGACTGCTTCAGAAGCCCGATATATGCTTTGCATTCATATTGTGAAAATCCCAATTTCTGAAGTTCTTTATAGATTTCATCCAAAGAAAGCCACCACTTTTCATATTAACTTTAGTCTTGCGTGATGATTATAATAACCTCTACGTTTTATGGTAGTTATTATAATAATCACTAATAATATCGTCAATCCTTTTTGGTGTTTGTATAGTAGTGAAAACAATGAAAGAAGTGATATTCGATGGATTTAGAAACAGTCATGCAAGAGCTTGAAGCTCTCGGCAAGGAACGAACCAAGAAAATTTATCTATCCAATGGTGCTCACGAACCACTTTTTGGCGTGGCTACAGGCGCTATGAAGCCCATGGCGAGAAAAATCAAGATCAATCAACCCTTGGCTGAGCAGCTTTACGCTACCGGGAACTACGACGCTATGTACTTTGCCGGTGTGATCGCAGACCCAAAAGCAATGACCAAGGCAGATTTTGATCGGTGGATGGATTCAGCTTATTTTTATATGCTCTCCGACTATGTGGTTGCAGTAACCTTATCTGAAGCAGATATTGCCCAAGAAGTTGCCGATCACTGGATCACGAGCGGCGAAGAGCTCAGAATGTCTGCTGGCTGGAGTTGTTACTGCTGGCTTTTGGGTAATCGCCCAGATCGTGAATTTTCCGAAAGCAAAATTGCCAACATGCTTGAAACTGTGAAAAATACGATTCACGATTCTCCCGAACGAACGAAATACGCTATGAATCATTTTATTTACACCGTGGGGACTTCTTATTTGCCCCTTCACGATAAGGCGTTCGAAATCGCGAAGGCAGTAGGGCCTGTAGAAGTCCAAAAAGACAAAGCAAAGAGCAAGTTCCTAAACGCTTTCGATAATATTCAAAAGGCAGTAACGAAAGGTCAGCTCGGCTTCAAACGGAAACATGTGAGGTGTTAGTCCCTTTGGTTTCTCGTGAGGAAATCGTATGGACACGGAGTAGCCCTTTAGAGGTTGCTCCGTTTTTTCGTAGCAAGGTGTAATGCTATTTGTAATAGTCGGCGAATGTAAAGGCGATACTGGTCGTGTAGCGTTTTTTTCGAACATGCGAGATCAAACTCCTACTGGAGACGGATGTCAAAATACATCGACTGCGGGATGTAACTACTCCCTATTGGTATATTATGGTACATAGGTTTCAATTAATAAGCTACGAGGAGATGTAATCCGTGAAGACGTTAATCGAATTCAAAAAAGTAACGAAAGAATACAAAATCGGAGAAGTGCCAATCAAGGCACTTAATGGTGTTGATTTTTCCATAGCTGAGGGAGAATTCGTCGTTATTTTGGGTGCGAGTGGTGCTGGTAAAAGTACGATTTTGAATTTGCTAGGCGGAATGGATACGGCTACCTCAGGTCAAGTATTTGTTGGCGAACAAGAAATCACCAGATTCAACGAAAAAAGATTAACGCAATACCGCGGTGAGAAAGTCGGCTTTGTCTTTCAATTCTATAACTTAATTCCGAATTTAAACGCTCTCGAAAATGTTGAGTTTGCTACGGAAGTATGTAAAAACCATCTGGATGCGAAAGAGATTTTACATAAAGTTGGATTACAAAATCGTATGAAAAACTTCCCTTCTCAGCTCTCTGGTGGCGAACAACAAAGAGTTGCAATCGCGCGAGCTGTTGCCAAAAATCCTTTGCTTTTACTATGTGACGAACCAACCGGAGCATTGGATTATGTGACAGGTAAGTCCGTCTTAAAGCTTCTCCAGGATTTGAACAAAGAAACGAAGAAGTGCGTCGTATTGGTCACACACAATTCCGCCATTGCTCCTATGGCTGACAAAATTATTAAAGTGAAAAGCGGAATGATTGAAAGCGTTACCATTAATCGTGAAAAGCAAAGTGTGGAAGGGATTGAGTGGTGATCATGAAATTATTTTTAAAATTAGGAAGGGATATCAAACAATCGATCGGGCAATTTATCGCCTTTGTTTTGGTTATCGCAGTAGGAGCCTTTTTCTATGGGGGGCTAGTCACTTATAGCGATAATCTTCGTGCTTATACAGAAGGTTATTTTCAAGAACATAACATAAGTGACCTAAACGTATTTTACAATCAAATTTCCCAAAATGATGTCGCTGTTTTAAGTGAAACAGAAGGCATTAAAAAAATGGAAGGACGTTATACTTTTGATGCCAAGCAAGCCTTTGAAGGTGAAAAAACTTCTTTGAAAATTCATTCCATCCCTGTCAAAAACGAAATAAACACGATTGCTATGATTGAGGGCAGAATCCCGGCAAAAAAGAATGAGATTTTATTAGATTCTCGCTATGCGAAAGAACATCTTTTTCAAGTCGGCGATGAAATCAGTATTAGCGCGAATGAAAGAAATTTTACATTTACCATTAGCGGCTTGGGTGAGAATGTCGAACATGCAAAAAAGAACGAAATCCAAGACCATAAAACCTACGGAGTCGCTTATATTGCCGAAGAGACCATCCCTGAAATCTTAGGGAGCCTTTCCTATAATGAAATCATGATCGATGCTACAGAAGGTTACGATATTGATAAATTGGGTCAATCCATAGAAGCACAATCCAAACACCTTTCTTATATAAACCAAGTCAGGAAAGAACGGACTTTCAGCTATTCGAAAATAAATGAAACGATCCAAAATAATAAATTGATGAGTATGGTTATCCCTTTCGTTCTCTTTTTGATTGTAGCTATTATCCTGTATCTTACCATGTCGAGAATGATTGATTCGCAAAGAAACCAAGTAGGGATTATGAAGGCTTTAGGTGTCAAAAACAGAAACATCATGTTTCATTACATGGGATACCCTGTGCTGGCAGGTATCATCGGCTCAATCATCGGTTGTGCGATTGCCGCTCTCTTATTTGTTCCATTGGTAACGGCATCGTCTGCAAGAGCCTACTCTCTGCCTGGCATTACATATTCCCTTTCCTTTTATTCTTTCATTCCCCCCATTATTTTCTCCAGTGCTTTTGGTATCCTAGCGTGTTACTTAAGTGGTAGAACCCTGTTAAAAGAACATGCGGCTCAGGCTATGCGTCCTAAACCGCCAAAGAAGATGAAAACGTTATTGATAGAGCGAATTCCGGGTATTTGGAGTCATATTTCCTATAGCTACAAGCTTATTTTGAGAAATATTTTCCTCAATAAACAAAAAGCTTTAGCAAGCTCAGTTGGTGTTGTTGTAAGCACGGTCTTATTGATAACGGCTTTTGGCACTCAATCTGCCTTGCAAAAAGTAGCTAGCCAAATTGAAGAAGTCTATACGTATGATTTGCGAGTAGATTATGCGATGGGAACATCTCCTGATACGGTAAAATTACCCTCCGGCATAAAAAATCAATATTATTTATCCACCTTTCCTGTTGAAATCATCAACGGTGATGAAAAAGATAATGCCACTCTCGTTGTTACGGAAAAAGAAAACACTCTCATTCATTTCTTTGACGAAAATGATAATCTGATCACGTTAGAAAATAATGGTGTGCTGGTACCAAAATCCTATGCCGACAAATATCAGATTTCAGCAGGAGATATCATCCATATAGCTTTCAAAGCACCAGAGCTTATAAATAAATCTGTAGAAATGAAGGTTTTACATATATCTACGCAGTATTCGAACCCTTCGTTTTATATCACACCAGACTATTTAATGAGCTTTGGCATAGACTACAGTCCAACCTCGCTTTTCGTTCAAGCAAATAGCTCTGTAGATCTTAGTAGCATTCGTAACTTCTTTGAACAAGATCCTCAAGTAGAAGCCCTTGCAGATAGAAATGATCTAAAGAAAACCGCAGAATATATTTTGAAACAAAACAATTTTGTCTTTATCATGTTTATTGTTTGCGCCGTCATCCTCTCTTTTGGCGCGATCTACACAATCTCTTCCATCAACATTTATGAAAGGAATCGCGAGCTTGCAACACTTAAGGTATTAGGCTATCAAAAACATAAAATAAACAGACTTATCTTTTTTGAAAACATGATACTCACTACCTTTGCGATCCTTGTAGCTCTACCGATAAGCGGTTACGTTTATTCCATGATTGTCAAGGCACTGTCTAGTACCCATCAACAAATCCCGGATCAATTAACGCTTCCTATCCTGTTGGTTTCTGTTATGCTTGCTTACTTGCTTACGATTCTGTCCAATCTGCTACTTCGTAGAAAAGTAACCAACATCAATATGATTGAATCCTTAAAAGGAGTGGACTAAAACTATTGACCAACTGCCTTACGTGTAATGCATTCGTGGCAAATCTGGCTATTGGGTGGGCAATCTATGCCTCATAATGTACGCACTAGTTAGGAGAAGCCCCCGTAGAATAGGCCATCATCCGTTTCCATTCTGTACCTGTCTTCATACGATGACAAAAACAGGGAGGAAACGAGGAATGCCCAAAAAAGTATCGCTTTGTGAGCAGTTCTCCAGAATTATCCGGGGGCAATCTGGCTTTGCTGGCGGAAAATGCGTCTCGACCATCAATCGAAATCAAATAAAAGCGACCATTTTGGGAAAAAGATTTCGCGTAACGTCTTCATTTTCATTTGAATCCTTGAATCCCAAAACGGGTAAGGCCCTCTGTTTAGGGAGAGCGGCATTCCTACAGAAAGAAGTCAATCCATTCATTACAGCCATTCGAAATCAAGGCATAATAGTCTCGTCTGTCCGCAATGAATGGTTATTCGATCGTCCCCGCGTGATTTATGTAAATATTGAAGCAGTCGATAAACCTCTTGCTTTCGCAAGAAAAGTAAGGCGAGCATTAGATGCCATTCCTTCATGAGAATAGAAAGAAACGAGTCCTCTCTTTCACCGCAGGGAGGATTTTTTCGTCTCTAGAACATCACAACTCGATCAGCTATAATGAAAAACAGCCAAAAACGGGAATTTCAGCAAAATTATACCTCTTACATAGGAAGGATTGATTCTCTTGGATACACAGATCATCGATATAGGCGTAAACCTGATGCACCGCTCCTTTCAACAAGACCGCGATGAGGTCGTTGCCAGAGCAGAAAAACAAGGAATTTACCCATTAATTTTGACGGGAACAAGTTTGAGAAACAGTATAGATGCCTCCCGATATGCGAGTCGCTTCAAAGGAAAGCTGTACGCTACGGCAGGGATTCATCCTCACGATGCCAAAAGCTGTGATGAATCGACGATCAAGAAATTAAGAGAACTGGCGTCTCTTCCCCATGTGGTAGCAATTGGAGAATGCGGGTTGGATTATAACCGTGACTTTTCCCCGCGTGATATTCAAAGAAAGTGGTTCATTGAACAAATTTCCCTGGCCACAGAACTTCAACTGCCGTTGTTTTTGCATGAACGCGATGCTCATCTTGATTTTGTCTCGATTCTGAAAGAGCATCGTCAAAATATCAATCGTGCGGTTGTGCACTGCTTTACCGGAACCTCCAAGGAATTGGAAACCTATTTAGAAATGGACTTCCATATTGGGATTACGGGATGGATTTGTGATGAACGACGTGGGAAACATCTTCGGGAGCTTGTCAAAAAAATCCCCTTGAATCGTTTGATGATTGAAACAGATGCGCCATTTTTAACCCCTCGTGATTTGAAAGAAAAGCCTGTGGATGGTCGAAATGAGCCAATGTATTTGAGACATATATTGCACGCGGTCGCACAATGTATGGAGTTGAGCCCTGAGGAAGTGGCCAGCGCTACAACCAAGACTGCGAAAGAATTTTTTAACGTATAGGTCGTTTTCGCAAGAGGGTCTCGTGCCCTCTTTTTCTTTTTGTGAAAGGCAGTGAATATCGAGCATTTCACAAAAACGTCGCTTTACAGTTGTTAAAAATGGATTTAAATTACAAATAATGGATGCAAATAAAAGAAAGGTGGGTTGTTTATGCTAAAAAAAAGTATGGCTTCAAGTCTAGGTCTTCTCTTCGTTGTACTGTCTTTCACACTTCCTACTCAGGCTGCAGAACCAACGCTTTCGAAATCATCTGAACAAAATATTTCATCCCATGCATCACTAAAGCAATCCCTATCAACCAGCTCTTCTTATGGAGCGAAAATGTGGATCAAGAATAATCAACTGGTCCCACAAGGCTGGGTGATTACCGACAGTACTAGTACTCAATTCGAAATTACATGCGTGATTGGAGCTACGTACAGATCGACACTATGGATCAAATACAACCAACGAATTCCCGATGGATGGGCTGTTATAGATGGCAGTGGTACTTCCCTTCAAATGATTTATACACAAGGCGCTGGTTACGGAGATAAACTGTGGGTACGAAACAATCAAATCATGCCTCAAGGATGGGTCATTACAGATAGTACGACGGATAAATTTGAAATTACGAGTATTCAAAGAGCTCCAAAGGGAGCGAAGCTATGGATCAGGTATAATCAACAGATTCCAGCAGGCTGGGTTGTTACCGATCGGTTTAACACGAAAATTCAAATCACTTTTATGGGCTAGAGACCGCTATTGGAGTGGGACGCGACTAATCTGCGTTCCACTTTTTCATTGCGGCTGTTTTTTTTGACCATCTATTTTTTTACAACTTGATTACATCCCCATGCTATGCTTTACGAGAGGTGACCCAAGTGGGTACCATCCTAATTGTCGAGGATGAGATTCCAATCAATGAGCTCATCAAAAGAAACCTGCAAGCAGTGGGACATAGATGTATTTCGGTGATGGACGGAAAAGCGGCACTGGAAGAGATGGATAAACACAAGGTGGA
The DNA here is from genome assembly GCF_001039275.2 of Brevibacillus brevis. Classification (NCBI taxonomy): domain Bacteria; kingdom Bacillati; phylum Bacillota; class Bacilli; order Caryophanales; family Paenibacillaceae; genus Brevibacillus; species Brevibacillus brevis. Next base: position 1,039,896 of record NZ_CP030117.1, on the reverse strand, counting down.
TCTCGTTGTACTGGACATCATGCTGCCAGAGATTGACGGATATGAGGTTTTCAATTAAATTCATGGGACGCCCACTATTTTTTTGACAGCGGAATCGCCCTTTTAAAAACAAAATGCTATTCCTTTATATGTGTACTCCCTGTCACCTCGTCACATGTGGAGAGTGTAGTATTGATTAAATTAAGGGGAGCCTCTAATTAGACTCCCTTTGCACATAGTTATTTAACTAGTTTTTACAAACACAGCCTGTCCACTATGATTATAAATAAAAAGTAAGTCATTTCTATGTTTTAGTTGATTAACTAATTTAGTTATACCTTCTGTAAACATGAATCCATAATCGTCGAAAATAACTACTCCCCCGATAGTTATCCTTTCCCACACCCAATCAAATATTTCCGCTGCAGAAAGGTACACATCAACATCAATATGGCACAACCGAACTTTCTTCTCCATAATTTTATCATGAGAATCATCTGGGAATACTCCTCTGAGTATATTGACTCTCTTTAGTTGCATTCTGTTCTCTATAAGATCCCTAACAATCTCTTCACTTGTATCATTATGTTCTCCGCCACGATAAACAGTGTCATACTTTGAATCTGCTTTTACGACACCTAAAAATGTGTCGCATAAATATACATTTTCATTTAATCCTAGCAATTCAGCCTTTTTTGCGATTAAGGCACCTGTCCCCCCCTTCCAAACTCCTATTTCAATGAAGACCCCCTCTTCACATTTTGACACTTGTTCAACTAAAGACCACAAAGTGTATGCTCGATAAATATCTACTAATGTGTAGTTCTCTACTTGATTGTAAGTTTCTTTAAATAACTCATCTTCTTTCCAAGGAGCATAATCGTTACGAGGCTTAATTTCTTCATACGGATAATTTTCTGGAAATATTTCATGGATAGAAAAAAAGTGCTTATTCTCTTCAAAGCCCATTTTCCTTAAATCATTTGAAACCAATTGGTAAGATGGACTTGAAGGAAGAAAGGTAAGTATAATAAGCAAATTTGAGTGATCTTCCTTCTTCAATTGTTCTTTGCCGTAAATAATTTTGCCGTAGAGCGTTGTTCCCCATTTTTTTTCATCATTGTCGATAATGTAAGAGCAATCAAGATTTAAACTATTAAAATATAATTCTGCTCTTTTATTTGTACCGTAAAGAACAACTTTTTGACCACTAATCACGTTAAAACGTCCTTTCACTGTAATAATCAGTTAAACACGATCTTCTTTATATATCGTCATTTTTTATATTATCTAAAACAATGTAAATTTCAAGATTCAAAGCCCTCACATCTTCAATATGTATAAATGGCACAAAGCTTCAATCACGTGGCAAGTGAAATTTAAAGCCAGATTCAGCAGCTAGCTGCGGATCACAAACAGTAATTTATCGATAATTTTACCCATGAAATGAGAATACCGTTCACTACCATTTATCGTTATGCGGAATACATTTAGAATGTGGCTAGCATAGAAGAGGATAAACTATTTACCACTTCCTACATTATGTCCGAGAGCCGTAGACTTCAAAATATTGCGTATCGCTGCCAGTTGGATCTGGCAACCCTCCGTGAAAATAAGCTTGAACAAAGCATTGTTCGTATGGAACAATTGATGCTTGGCGTCCAACAAGTGCTCTCTATCATGGCAGCCGAGAAGGACGTTCAAATTACATGGGAATATCGCATGGATACGTTGTATTGCGATCCAGACCTGCTTCATATCCTACTCGTCAATTTGATAGACAATTCGCTGAAGGCATGTAGTGCTGGCGGACGTATCAAGGTAGTCGCCGAGCTAGAGAATGAACATAAGGTGATCACAGTCGAGGATAACGGCAAAGGAATATCAGCAGAACATCTCGTCCACATAACAGAGGCATTCTATCGCGTAGATCCCTCCCGCACTCGAAACGGCGGGGGTGCGGGCTTGAGCTTTGCCAGCTGATTGCCATGCGGCAGAGCTCCACTTCTCATCGGAACCGGGTAAAAGGGACAACAGCCAAACTGATCTTCCCCGCCTACTAGATCTATACGAACGAGCAAAGACACCTGACTGATCATCTGGGGTGTCTCATTTTTTTATTTTGCAAGTGAAAGATTGTCAGCAGCTTTTCCGTCTATACAGTGACAAGGAGGTGTAACACCAGTGGAGGATCATAGTGGCGCACGAATCGAGCAATGGTTTCACTCATACAGCCAGGATATATATCGATTTCTCGTCTATTACACGGGACGAACCGATATCGACGATCTTGTTCAGGAGACCTTTATTCGTGCCCTGAAAGCCATACACGACACAGAGGTTGAGAATCCCAAAACGTGGCTGTTTGCCATAGCACGAAACGTAGCTATTGATGAAAGACGCAAGACAAAGCTAATTAGCTGGTTGCCGGATATCTTCTTGCAGCACCTCGTTTCGCACGACAAAACACCGGAAGAGTCCCTGATGTTAAGTGAAAACAAGCGTCTGCTCTATGAAATGATCAATCAGTTAAAGTCTTCTTATCGGGACGTGTTGATACTCAGAGGGATCAAGGGATTATCGAGCAAGGAGACTGCGGAGGTTTTGGGATGGACGGAAAACAAGGTCAATCTTACTTTGCACAGAGCAATAAAAGCGATTCAAAACAAAAGGCATGTTTCGATTGCGGAGGTGATGAACGATGCCATCATGTGATGAGCAGATCATTCTAGAAGAATTGAATCAATTCCCGGAGCAAATCCTTTCCCGAGAACGAAGCCAAGCAATATTAGAGGGTGTGCGAGAAGAAGGAGGTAGACTTCAAAAAGTGAACAAACGAAGAATGTACTATGGATGGATGGCAAAAGGGCTGATCACCTGCGGCCTGTTGCTCGGTTTTTTCTGGATGAAACCATTTTCTGCACCAGCAGAATCAACGAGCAGTGCAGCTTTGACTCCCGAAGAGCAAAAGTATTTTACGGCTGCCCAGCAGGCAATCACTACGGCGAGCGGCATTGAGAAGAATTTTACTTTTGCAGAGATCGAGAAAAACGAGGAGTCCTTTGTTGTACTGACAAAGGATGAAGAAGCCTGGGTATATTTTAAGGCCGATACGACAGAGGTGATTGCCGTCAAAGCAACTTTTGCCATCCAAGAATTGACGGAACCTTATCAAAAATATGTAGAGACTGCACGTGAAGCCTATAGGGTTACGAAACAACCGGTTAACTTCGAAACAACAGAATTTTATAAAAGAAAAGACATAGCTATTCTAAGCTTTGACTTGGATCAAGATCAGGATGTTGATGTTGATTTATCTACAAACAAAGTCATTGATTATACCTTGAATTACAACCCTAAGGATGCAGATCAAAAGTCTCTGGACATCGCGCAAAAAGCTTTGACGCGCTTCACCAATAAAAATGATCTCTCCTTCACCCTAGCCGTAAAATCATCAGATGAGAAAGAGGATAGGTGGACGTTTCACAACGAGCAAGAAAGATATGAGGTGGAAGTCGGAGCAAAAACAGGCCAAGTATATGATGTGCAGCATGTAACGGAACACAAGCATATTATCATCAAATCAATCGATGAAGCGATTCCCGTCACGAAGCCGCTTATTCAAGATATTTTTGGCATAGACACTACTGGGTACAAGGCTTATGGCGGCAAGGATTGGGGCGGCTATATATTGAGAAGTGACACTCCTGGGAAACCACGTTTATCCATAAAGCTTTTTGATAGGGATGTTGGAACGATTTATGGGATCGGTATAGAAAGAGACTGACTTTGAGTTTGGAGGTCACAGCAAAGGAGCAACGGGTTCTATATCGTATATGGAACCCGTTTTGTTACACGCTCATGCTTTCATATATTTTTACTTGCACGTATTTCTTCTATTCGGATTCAAAATTAGCGCATCATCTTCCAGCTCAAACAATTTATCCAACAGCGCATCCAAGCCATGCTCCAATTTATATTCCATCTCTTCTTTATACAAAGGAATCAAGAAATAGGCATGAACCTTGTTCCCATCCTTGGTGGGAATGACGCTGATCTCTTCGGATAGCTGAAACAGAACGACTCCATTTAAGCCAGTGCCATCCGCATACGGTACATAGTCCTCATAATTCGGTATCGTATGTCCGTATCCCAACCACGTATTGTACTGGTGAGGAAAACGAGCCATTTGCTTCATCAGCCTGATCGGCCAGTAGTTGTTTTCATCCTGTAGCGATTCTTGTGTCAGCTCCCAGGAAGCCGGCAAAAATATCATCACTTCTGCTCGATCGAAATTCTCTTCCATCTGCTCCTGTATTTCATCCGGGATCGTCATCGGTAAATCACTCATCCCAGTCGTATACAGAACCCAAAATGGTTCTTCTTCTGTAGGACTCATTACATTCACATCAATATGAATCATATCGGAAATAATTTCGTGAAAAACACTGCTTTCTCTTCCCGCAAATACCGTCTCAAAGTGGGCAACAATTTCTTCTACATATTCCATGGGAGCTGGGGGTTCATAATCAGCTTGTTCGTTATATGTGTAAATCGCAGTGCCGTCCCCTGACTTTTCTCCGTTGTTCGTACCGCCGAATAGCTTCTTGAAAAAATTCATCGCAAATCCTCACCTTCTCATATTTAGACGCTGGGTCCTCTCTATTGTATCGGCATGAGATACACCCAACATTTACCTTATCTTTGTAATTCTTGCAAGGGAATTTCGAATCAACTTGCACAAAAAAGAGGGGCGCTACTCTAGCGCTCCTCCCATGTCCTTCTTATTTCAGCACCATATAGTACCTGATCTCCTCTTTATCTACCTCGAATCCAACCGATTTGTATAGAGACAAAGCAGTTTCATTCGTCGTTTCCACCATGAGATACGCGGATTTCAGTTCATGCGATTTTAGATATCCCAATGCTTGTGTCAGTAAAAACTTCGCAAGCCCACGCTTTCTCCAAGGTTCCTGTACGAAAACATCCTCGACTACTCCTACTTTTTCCTCCTGCCATGCCATCAAGCTGGCAGCAATCGTGTCGTTTTGACGAATCACCATGGATGTCCAAAGCGCCTTGTTCTTGTATTCAGAAAGTCTTTCAAACCCTAAAGGAGCGTCCGGCCAAATCGTGGCTTCCAGATCCAAGTAATCTTTTTCTTCCTGTGCGCTCTCCATTTTCCAATACGAAAAGTGAAAGTTTTCATCCAGCGTTAACGCGGGGATGGGTTCTAGTAAATCACGCTTCATCTGAAACAAGCTATTCCAATGGGTATAGCCCTTTTGGATAAAAAAGCGGTTGTTTTCTACTTCGGATGAATCGTTACCGACACACAGCATCGTTTGGTATTCACTTGGCAACGTTTCTTTTACTTGCAAGGCTCTTAGAAATAGGTGCTGGTACACGTTTTCTAGCAAATCGAAGTCATTGTCTCTTTCCGGTAGCGCCTTCAGATTCAGGTAGATCGAATGCTTATTTGCTGCTGAACGTCCAGGAGGGATAATCGTAATAATACTGACTTGCCCCTTCGCCACCATCTTTCCATTTTCAAATGCACAATAGACATTACTCCAATTTGCTTCTTCACCGACCCACCAAAACGTGGCGTTTTCTTTTGAGGTAACGGCTTGATATAGCTCGCCAAGTAACGAGAAGTCTTCATTTTGAAAATTCCGAATAATCATACCGGTTGATAATTGACTCACAATAATACCCCTTTCATCCTCGGGGAATATCGCGGGTTTGCGGGCTACTTACGCGAGTTCCCTATCAAAAATTTGACCTTTGTTAGCATGTACTCAATCACAATAAACGCCTCCTTTAACAATTGTTACCATCCAAATTATCATACCGTGTCCCTCCTTGGCTATCAAACCATTTTTCTATCAGATTAGAATTCATCTTGCGAGAAAATTAAAAACCAAGTAAACTTTATCTCATTTACTGGTGGTATGAAAATTATGGAAATGATCAATTTCACAGGCGACTTCGAAAAAGTTGGGGAGAAGGAGTTTCCTTATGGACAAGAGAATCCCAGAAAGTGTTAGACCTTTCTTACACGACTATACGCAACGACTCATGGCAGAACTGCCTGATGCCATCTACGGTGTGTATTTGTATGGCTCTATTGCGCTGTCAGGCTTCGAGGAAGATAACAGCGATATTGATTTTGTAACGATCTTGCATAGTGGGTTAACGAATGCAGAAATAAAAACGCTCAAGAACATTCATTATGCTCTCCAAAACGCCAACCCACTCGCTAAAAGAATGGACGGCATGTATATCAAGCTGGATGACATCGGAAAAACCAATCTATCCTTGGAGCCTTATCCTTACGTTGACAATGGGACATTCAAATCATCCGGCCACTATGATGTCAATCATGTGACGTGGTGGATCCTCAAGCAACAGGGCATTACCGTTATGGGGAAAAGTATTGAAGCATTACACATCCCTACCCAGTGGTTTGATGTCGGGGAAACGATGAAATACAATGTACATGATTATTGGTCACCGAAAGGAAAAAGCATGCGGAAATTCTTGCTCGATGGATGGGTAGACTTCGCCGTTTTCACCTTATGCCGAATCTATTACGCGCTCATCCATGAGGACATTATTCCGAAGAGAAAAGCCGTAGAACAGGCTCTGCAAGAACTCCCAAATGAATGGCATCTTTTACTGAAAGAATCCTTGCGAATACGCTACCACCCAAACGAACCATCTTTATTTTCGAACAGAATCAAGCGGGCAAAGGAAACCCAGCGCTTTATACACTATATCTGCGAGCTGTCGCCTAGTAAGACGGAATAACACCACACAAAACATGGCGCACAGATCATCCCAAGACTCCACCTTGGACCAAAAGAAAGCTTGCAGCGAGCCGAAGCTCTACGGCAAAGCCGCTTTCCGTAAAGAAGGAGATTTGCTTATGAAGATCATGGAGCATCTGCACCTTGAGCATTTTAGACAAATGGAACAACTCGAGCTTCAATATTATGATGCTGAATTTATTACACCGTACCAAGAGAGCTACAATTGGTATTTGTTTCGTCCCGATTCGGTCGTTGCGATCGAAGAGAATGGGGGCATCATCGCTTTTATGAACCTGCTTCCCGTCAAGCCTCATATCTACCTGCAAATTGCGCAAGGGACGTTTAAAGACAGCCTGATGACGACTGCGGATATTGAAGATTTAACTACTTCTCCCGAGCAAGTCTATTATTTTCTGTCCTGTGTCGTTGTCGATCAATCTTATCGGAAAAGCGCTGCCTTGCCCATGATGCTGCATCATTATCTCGATGTACTGGCTCATGTCGAACAGAGTGGCTGCCGCATCCAATCAATCATCATGGATAATATTACGGAAGCTGGCAATCGTTTCGCTCAGCGCCTTAACATGAAGCATGTATGTATCAGTGACCACGACTCTCATATACATGCCTCGGACTATGAGAGCTTCAAACAACATGTTCACTCGAGTTATCCCATGCTTTCCCGCTGAAGGCTTCGCATCGACTTGATGTGAAGCCTTTTGGCGTACGCTACGTATACAGTGCCATACATTCTCGCAGCCTCTCTTCTGCAAAAGCTCTTAATTCCGCTGGCTCCACTACCTCCATATGTCCGATTATATCCAAAATATCGCGACATGCTCTTTCATAACTGTACAAATTAACCGTCAATTGCTCGTACTCTCCGTGCTGCACAGCGGAAATCACCTCCAGCCTCTCTCGCACGGCCAGCTTTTCAGCATGCAATCTGATCACGACAGGAAAATATTCGACTTCACGACAAGCCTGCTTAAACGCCGCCTCCTGATTCGTCCAATAACCTGCCAACGAAAAGCTCTCTAGAATCCCGAATGTCTCCTCCAGTACATGAACAGAAGGAATCCGCTCGCACTTGAATGTTCGAATCTCCTGCGCTTTTTCACAGAAAGCAACGAGATACCACTCCGTTTTTTTCACGACGAGACCGTAGGGACATACCGTACGTAGCGAGCTGCTCCCATCCATTTTGCGGTAGGAAATGACCACTTTGCTTGATCGCCAAACCGCTGCCCGCAAAACCTCCAGATTCGGTATGACTACTCTCTCTTCCCACCACGGCGTCTCATCGAAATAGAAACGCTTCTTCGCTTTCTCGATATCCGGCTGATAAGTCTGAGGCAGCGTCTTTTCCAGTTTGAGCAAAGCAGACGTTAATTTGTGTCCAGTCTCGGTATCCTGCCCTACATGAATCCCCATCCCGGTCAAATACAAGTGCACGACATCATCGACATACAGTTGTTTCAGATTGACCGTATATCCTTCCATCAAATAAATTCCACCGCCAGGCCCCGAGGTTGCCGTGATCGGAATCCCTGCCTGGGACAGTGCGTCAATATCCCGATAAATCGAGCGAACAGACGTCTCCAGTGCTATAGCGAGTTCTTTTGCTTTCATTTTTCCCCTTGATTCGATCAGTAGCAATATCGCAATCAATCGATGCAGTCTCATCTCCAGCCTCCACTACAAACAAACTACTCTATTTTTCAACGCGACCAAATTGATGACACGATGCTGTCAACAATACAAAGATATCATAGAGCTATCAGGATAGGAGGGATGCAAGATGAATATCGCAGTATTAGGGACCGGCTTTGGTGCGTACCATGCACATCTGCTGAAAAAAATGGATGGTGTAGATAGATTGGTAGTTTTCGGTCGAAGTAAATCGAAGCTGCAAAAGCTACAGGAAGAGCTGCATGTGGAGATTACAGAGCATATGGACGAGATCATGCGCGATCCTACTATCGATGTCGTGGATATTTGCCTGCCTTCACAGTTGCATCGGCAATACGCTGTAGAAGCACTCGAAACCGGAAAGCATGTATTCTGCGAAACACCGGTTTGTTATACGCTAGACGATGCACAAGCCATGAAGCATGCAAGGGACCGGTCGGGGAAAAAGTTGTTGGTGAATCAGTTTATCAAATTTGACCCGGCGTACACCTACCTTCGTAGTGCACATGCAGAAAACAAGTACGGACAGCTTCTCTCCCTCTCGCTTAAAAGAGAAACAGCTCCCTTATGGGGGGATTTAGGCTTGTCCTCCATTACGACGAATCTGATGATTCATGAGCTGGACTTCGTAACATGGCTGTTCGGTCACAATGCCAGTATGAGCGCATGGGGGGCAGAATCATCGGATAAAAAACAGTCCATCGTCCACTCGCACTTTCGTTACCCTGATGCGCATGCTGAAATAGTCTCCTCCTCGCAGATGCCGACCTCGTACCCATTCACTGTCGGTTACGAAGCGTACTTTGAGAAGGCAAAGCTCGTTTTTCAGGAAGCCGATAGCCATGGTCAAACGGAATCTTTCTTATGGGAATACACATCCTCAGGCAAGAATGCCCTCGTTCTCGAACCTGTCAATCCGTATGAAGAGAGCTTGCGTCATGCCATTCAATGCTTTGCGGAACATACAGAATCGATCATCGATGTTGATCATGCAGTCGAGTCCTTCGAGCTTGCGCTTGCTTTACAGAAACAGCTTGCGAGCCAACGCCAGTAAAGAATGAAACCTCCATGAAGCGTCTTTTCATGGAGGTTCGTTGCTTGCTCTTTAATTGATGACCTTGCCTGTCGTGGCTTCTATTGCCCATGGCTGTTCGGAATCCCGGCGGATTTGGTAAGCAAGTACTGGCTCCGCCCCTTTTTCCGCTGGCAAGTACACGAGTTCCAGTGGAGCATGCTGCACAAATTGATCAAGTGCCTCTTCCTTGGAGAGCGTTTTAGCTGTCTGATCAGTGTGTAACCATGATAAATCCGAAAAGTTGCCCGTAAGCTCGGTAACAAGCCCGCTAGCCTGCTCGACCGACACTTTATAAGAATGATCTATGACGGGAATCCCGTTGACCTTCGGGACAAAGGTAAACTGAATGGTGCTAGGCGACTCTTGCGACGCTTCCAATGACAACTCACGCACATCGGTTGGAAGGAATTTCTCCAGGTGGGCTATCGCGAGCGCTTTTGCCTGTTCATAGGTCGTTTCCCGGTGGTTCTTACGTCCATCCGCAGTCCTCTGTGAAAACCCGAGGAATGCTCCATCATCTGTCGTCTCAACGGAAACGCCGTTGCCCTGTCCATCGTTCCAAGAGTATGAAATACCATGCGGATTTACACCAATGAATGCTTTTTGCTCCACCTTTATGTCCAACTTGCGCTCAAGCAGCTCTGCGACCTCATCAGAAGATTTCAGCACGAGTGGTTTTCCTTGTCCCGAAACAGCAACGGATTTTTTCTCTGCTTTCTCTTGGCCGATCAGCTTGCCTGTTTTCGCGTTCACATAAACATCTGATGCTACTACGTATTGAAGGCCTGGTTGTTTCTTTCCTGCATAAACGAGCCGAAGCGTACTCCCCAGTTGCTGGGCTGCCTTTACTTTGTCAATCGTCCCCTCACGATTGGCAGGCTGTGACGCTACGCCACTATCTTCGAGATCAGGGTAAAGAAGCAAGGTCATTTCACCTGTTTTGGGGGAGATGCGGACCATCGCGCTATTCTCCTGAAGAGGAATGCCATTGATGATTTTGCGAAAAGCCACTTCTCCTTGTGCCAAATTCGAGTGAGCATGATCCACTTCAAACTGTTTGCTTTGTTCTCCCAGCTTCTTTTGCAAATAGGCCTCTGCCTGTACTTCCAATGGTGACTTCTCACGTGTTGGTGTGGGGTGGCTCCTGTCTATTGGGTTCGGTGCGGTCTCTGGTGCTAATGTCTGTGGCTGTGGATCATCGCGAGTAATTACGGCAGCTTCTTGCTTCTCCTCTGGCTTAGCCTTACTTTCAACTGGTAGGGAAGGGATAGCATTCGGTGGTGTAGCTGTTATAACGGCTGGAGGTGAGATCGTTTTTTGCAGATCAACAGTTGGCTTCAGCGGTGAATGATAGCTCAGCCACACACCCATGAATACGGCTGCTGCAAGGGAACCTGCTCCGGTGACAACTCGCTTGATCTTCGCTGTCTGCTGCATGCGATACGCCTCACGAATGAGCCTTTCCTTGCCCATCTGCTTCCACACTTGACGAGGTGGGGTGCTCTCCTGCCTGACTTGTTTCAGTAATTCGATTACGTGGTTTTCATCTGGCAAACTCATTGGCAATCCTCTCCTCGCAAGCGTTGCCGAGTATCTTCTGCAACGCCTTTAGTCCCCTGTGACAGTCCACTCTCACTTTTGTTTCTGGAATCGCCAAAATCTCGGCCGTTTCCTTTACGCTGTACTCTTTTATGTATCGCAAAATTACTATGATACGCTGATCGGGCTTCAGCTTTTGCAAAGCCCGTTGAATACTATGCACCTCTTCTTTTGTCTCCAGCTCCTCTTCTGGAAGGCCCTCCGTAGACTTCATGAGGGCCAACCAGTTGTCTGAGAACAAACGCTGCCACTTTTGCTTGCGGTAATGATCAATCGCGACATGCTTGGCGATGGAAAAAAGCCATGTCTTCATTGCGACCCGACCGTCATACCTCGGCAGTATTTTTAATAGTCGTGTAAATACTTCCTGCACCATGTCTTCTGCATCTTCTTGTCTGCCCGTAAAGTAGAGCAAGAAATAGTAGATGTCATCATAGTGAGCCTCGTAAATTACCCCGATTCGTTCCGCCAAATCGCCTGACAAGTGACTCCCCCCTTTCTTATTCGGTTGCTTCTCCTTCTCCATAAGTGTAGAACTCACCGGTCAGAGCATCGATTTCTTCTTTAGGAACGAGTGGCGAAATATAAACGAGCTCGGCTACGTTTTTATTTTCCTCATCCAAGGAGTAATACAGCTTCATTGGATATTTTTCGAGAAATTTCTTGGCTGTTTCCTCTTGTGTCATGGCATTCTTGATGTCCGGCAGCTTGATCGTTTGAGCGATTCTCCAATCTAGTAAAGTCGCTTTTCCCGTGGCTGCATCTATGTGTGCCTGTCTAAGCATACCATCTACCGGATACCCTTCATGAAGCATGGTAAAGTCAAAGTTGTACAAATTTTGATCGGGTTCATATCGATTGGCGGTGACGACCATTTCTTTATCGGTGAGAGGAAGGAACTCAGACATGGCTTCCACAGCAGCCTTTAGCGCCTGCTCTTCGCTCAGCTTTTTGTCTGCCTCACTTTTCCGCTTTGTGTCCAATACTTGATAATTCGTGACCTTTCCTGTCTTGGTTTCGAAGAAGATATTGGCGATGAACTCGTCCTCCGTCGTCCACAAATAATTGCTGACTCCAGTTTTCGGGTCGCTCGCTTCCTGAAAAGTTGCGCGTCCTTTTGTGGGGTTGTATCCTGTCTTAGCTGCCAAGAAAGCCGCTGCCTCTTCTTTCGACTTGATCATTATTTGCTTTGCTTTTGGTTGGAACTGGATGATTTTGTTGTTCGGTTTGGCCGGCAGTTCGGCTCCCATGCTCGCATTGATTTCCTCGAGAGAAGGAGTGTACAAGAACCTGTAGCTTTGCCCATCCGCACTCTGTCCGTAGTAGGGCTTCATCGCAGAAGCAAACATCGCTTCTACCTTTTCTTTTGCATGCACCTTTTTTGGATCAGCGAATTGAATTTTTCTAAGGTCCCGTTCCATTTCAACTGGCTCTGCATACCCGTCGCCTCTTGCCAGATGCTGAATTTGCCCGTCGCTATTGATGGCGAAATTCAGTGTATCATTGCGGAACGGAATCCCATTTACCATTTTGCGAAACAAAATCGAAGAATTCCGCTTGGAGGCCTCCTCGTCCAACTGATAGTCCGCCATGTCCTCGCCATACCATTGCTTCATGAACTCCGTTGCCCTTTTCTTCGCATCTTCTAGGGGATAGGTGGAAGAGAAACCTCCTTTGCCTGTGATATGGCTGAAGAATTTGACTTCACCTGTGTTTTGGTCAACGTGTATTCGAACATAAGGAGCTTTCTTTTCCTTCGTTTGATACTTTTTGACTTCAACCCGGGATGTCTCTGCGTTCATCTCAAATTCGGTGATCGGATAGTCCTTTAGATAAGGCACAACTTGAACGAGTCTCTCTACAGACTTTTCGATTTTCTTGATCAGCTTCTCATCGATTACACTATCGCCTTTGCTCTCAGCCTGAATCGATACGCTCGATTCTGTTGCCGCCATAGCACTGATGGGTGCCGTTACAGCCAGACTCGCTGTCATGAGTACAAATATACTTTTCGCCCATTTTTTCATGGTTCGTCCATTCCTCACTCTTTTTGGATAGTGGGCTGGGGCCCCAGCCGTTTTTCGCTCTGTCCATTATTCGAATGAGTTCCCTTTTTGTTTCAGTGGGGAAGAAAATTTTCCCATAAAAAAACGACTTCCCAAAAAGGAATCGGCTGTATGCGGCCTGTATTTGAGCAATAAACGAAACCAGATGTCACCAATATGCTTGAATAATCACCGAAAATAGACGGTAACGAGTTGTTAGGGCCCATCAAAGAAATGGAGCCGATGGTTCGACCTGAAAGGGATATTATGATAATCCACATAATTCCACATCATGAATCAAATGGAAATAGGCGTGTTAGGCCGACAACTTTGGGCACCCAGGGCATATGATGACCAGTAGAAACAAGGCACAAGGCTACTACAGGAGGTAACAAACTTGAACCTGACATTAAATCGACTCAGTCTGACGAATGTGGATGACTCTGCTGGTGTATGGCAATATGAAGGTGGTAAAGTGTTTGATGGAAATAACCATGTAGCCAATTACGCGAGTACGAAGCGCACCGTGCATCAGGGAACTGAAGCCCAGAATACGGCAATGCTCACATTGACACTTTTCTTTTTTGGTCTCGAGAATATTACTCTCCAAGGAAGTCATGACTTCAGCTCTGGCAAGCAAATTGGAAGCGTTAGCGCTGCTTCATCCCAATTTGCTTCTTCTATTGGTAAACAGTTCACAGTGTTAGGAACTAATCTCGTTATTCAGTGATTTCAGGCGATCGTTCATGAGAAAAGCCGATTCCCCTTTATTTCAGGAGGATCGGCTTTTAAGATTTTACTGGTAAGGGGTATCACCAACAATTATTAGTTTTGTGTCGCTTATATTTTGCAGGAGCCATCCACGCAATTGTCGCCGGATTGCTCGTCTTTTTTCTCGTCGTTCTGCACGAATTTCAGAGCAGGAGCTGCGCTTTCTTCTTCCCATACCTGGTTCAATGCGCCTAAAAAGACTTCTCCTGGCTGCGCACCAGAGACTGCATATTTGTTATTGATGACAAAGAACGGTACACCCGTGACACCCAAATCGTTGCCTCTTTGTTTGTCCTCTTGTACTTGTTCTTTGTATTCGTCTCCTGCCAGCATGGCGAGCGTCGCTTCCTTGTCCAAGCCCACCTCAGAAGCAAGCTGTGCCAGAACCTCGTGGTCACCGAGATGGAGTGATTCGGTAAAGTACGCCTTCAGCAAGCGCTCCTTCATTTCCCTCATTTTTCCATGCGCATGAGCAAAGTGCGTCAAGCGATGCGCATCGAATGTATTGGTCGGAATCATCGTGTCAAAATGATAGTCGAGACCAACACCTTTTGCCATTTGGGTTACTTGGTCATTCATCCCCTTGGCCTGTTCGAGCGGAATGCTGTACTTGGCTGCCAGTACTTCATGCATGTCCATATCGGTATCGCGTTCCATCTGCGGGTCGAGCTGGAAGCTGCGATATACGACCTCTACTTGATCCTTATGCGGAAATTGAGACAGCGCTCCTTCCAGACGGCGCTTTCCGATATAGCAAAACGGGCAGGCAAAATCAGACCAAATTTCAATTTTCATGTTCCATCCTCCTCTATTTGAACGGTGCAGATCAAAAGAACAGCAGACCGTACACTGCAAAATTTGTCGTATGCACATTATACAACAACGCACGGTACGACTATGCACTTTGGAGGCTGATAGCTACAATTTGCCCTTAACGAGTCATGCGAATGATGCGATCACAAATCGTTTCCGCATCTGCTTTGTCATGCGTGACCAGGATCGAAGTCATCTTGGCAGCTCGCAGCATTCGCTTCAAGTCATCGCGTATTTTCGTTTTCAGCTCAGCATCCAGATTACTGAATGGCTCATCCATCAACAAGAT
This sequence comes from Brevibacillus brevis, assembly GCF_001039275.2. Classification (NCBI taxonomy): domain Bacteria; kingdom Bacillati; phylum Bacillota; class Bacilli; order Caryophanales; family Paenibacillaceae; genus Brevibacillus; species Brevibacillus brevis. Next base: position 1,024,818 of record NZ_CP030117.1, on the reverse strand, counting down.
AGCCGGTCTAGGTGCCAGTGCACGCGCAAATGCGACACGCTGCTGCTGTCCCCCGCTCAGCTCATGTGGATATCGCTTGCCGTAGCCTTCGAGCTGTACGAGTGCCAACATCTCTTTCAAACGAATCAGACGCTCTGCTTTGGACAATCGATGCAGGCCGAACAAGATGTTTTGCTCGACAGTCAAATGCGGAAACAGCGCATAGTCCTGAAAAATCATGCCGATCCCGCGTTGCTCGGGCTCCACAAACTGCCCCTGATCGACCAACACTTTTCCATCAATCTGGATGCGACCGCTCTTCGGGGACTCCAGTCCGGCTATCAAGCGAAGCAATGTACTTTTTCCACAGCCGCTATTCCCCAGCAGCCCGACAACTTCCCCCTGCTCCATCTGCAAGGAAAAATCCCGGATGACGCTGCCGTTCCCGCTTGCATAACCAAACGTCAGGTTTTTCACTTCAAAAAAAGTCATTTTGCCTGTCTCTCTCCTAACCAGTGATAGAAAATAACGGAGACGATCCCCACTGCAATGATACAGAGCGAAGGAATCGCGGCCTGATGAATTTGTTCATCGCTCGCATATTGATACGCCTTCGTTGCCAGCGTCTCGAAGTTATAGGGACGAAGGAGCAAGGTAAGCGGCAATTCCTTCACGATTTCCATGAACACCAGGATAAAACCAGTGAGCACAGCCCCTTTGATTAATGGCAAATCCACCTTGAAAAAGGTTCGTGTCATGCTCATCCCGAGCATACGTGCCGCTTCTGAATAACGGTTTCCCGTCTTCTCAAACCCCGCTTCAACTGCATTGAATCCGACTGCAAGAAAGCGGATGATATAGGCAAACGTCAACATGAACAAGGACATGCTGAGTACCAGCTTGTTTGCCCCTAAGCCCAGCCAGCTATAAAAGGAACTCAGCTCTTTATCTACGGACATCATCACCGCCATTACACCGATGGACAAGACTGCCCCCGGAATGGAATAGCCCATGGAAATCAAGCGAGTCAGCGCCACAGCGAATATCGAGCCTCGGGAGAATCGGATGACATTCGCTACGATTACTGCGAGCAACATCAAGATGGTGATGGAGATACAGGAGATGAACAGCGTATTGTTCAAGAGCTTCCAGAAAGTCTCGTTCAACACTTCCCCATACGTCCACGTCGCCCAGACAACCAACTGCCCAACAGGGATTACAAACGAAAACGAAACAATAACCAATCCGAAGATTACGGCAGCGTACATCGGCATTCCACGCAATTTTCTGCGTGTGAGCGGCGTGCTCCTGTTCGTAGGAGAGCTGTATTTTTTCCTTTTACGCACGAGTCGTTCGACGATAAAGATCCCGATAATCAACGTCATGAGCCAGGCGGACAAACGAATGGCCGAATCTACGTCATACATGCCAAACCACGTCTTGAAAATCGCCGCTGTAAAAGACTGAATCCCAAAATGCTTCGTCACGCCAAAATCATTGAGCACTTCAAATGCCACCAGACTCGCGCCACCGACGATGGCTGCCTGCGACATAGGCAGAACGATGCGAAAAAAGATATGCGCTTGGTTTTTTCCGAGCAATCTGGCATTTTCAATGAACACAGCACTCTGTTTTTCAAGAAAGGTTTTCGTAATCAAATAGACGTACGGGAACAAAAACAGGGTGAATATAAAAATAGCGCCCTTCATCGACATAATGTCAAAGTAGCGTTGATCGAGCGTCAATCCGAATGTATCGCGAAAAAACGTCTGGATGCTCCCCGTATAGCTGAGCATGGAGCCGTACGTGTATGCTGCGATATACGGAGGAATCGCCAACGGTAGCACGAAAGCAAATGAAAAAAAGCGACGTAATGGAAAATCGTAGGCAGCGACCAGCCAGGCCAAGGTCACACCTACGATGATCGTACAGGCTCCGGTACCGAGCACGAGCCATAACGATTGCAGCGCGTAATCCAGCAGCATGTACTCTTGGATATGCTGCCAGTTTTCATTCTGTTTTTGAAAGAGTCCGAAAAAAATATAAAGAGACGGGAGAAGGGCCAAAAAGGCCCCTATCACGCTCAGCGTTACCCACCCGTTCAGTTTTCGTCTCAGGCTTCTACGCAAAAGTGCTCCCGTCATGCTTATTTCCAACCTGCTTGATTCAGCAGTTCTACCGCTTTTTTGTTATACTCGCCGAGCTTAGCAAAGTCGAGCTTTTGCGTTTTGAATTCTCCCCACTCTTTCAAAAGAGCTGGCTTGTCAGCCTCTGCATTGACAGGGAACTCGTAGCTTCCGTTTGTCAGCATCGTTTGAGCCTCTTTCCCTGTGACGAACTCAATCAATTTCACGGCATTGTCCTTGTTTTTCGCGTGCTTGGTCAAACCAATACCGCTGATGTTCAGGTGTGTGCCTGTCGTTTCTTGGTTCGGGAAGAAGACACCGATGTTTTGCGCAACTTTTACTTCCTCTGCATCTTTAGAGTTCAGCATTTGTCCAACATAGTAGGTGTTCATGATCGCTACGTCACCGACTTTGGCAACAACAGCTTTTGCCTGATCACGGTCTCCACCTTCAGGCTTGCGCGCGAAATTGTTTACCAGACCCTTTGCCCAATCCAATGCAGCCTGCTCGCCATTCAGCTCAATAAAAGAAGCAACGAGTGACTGGTTGTACAGGTTGGAAGAAGAGCGTACCAATACTTTGCCTTTCCATTTATCTGTAGCCAAATCTTCATACGTAGACAACTGCTCTGGCTTCACGCGATCCTTCGCATAGACGATCACACGCGCACGGGTAGCCATACCGATCCATTGGTTGTCAGGATCACGCAGTTCTTTCGGTACGTTTTTCTCTACTTCAGCAGATTGAATCGGTTGCAGCACGTCATTTTGTTTCGCATAGTTCAGAACACCACCGTCAACCGTGATGAACAAATCCGCTTCGGAGCTCTCTCCTTCACGCTTCAAGCGCTCAACCAGCTCTTCTGCTGTACCCTTCACTTCGTTTACCTTGATGCCTGTTTGCTTCGTGAATTCTGCGAACAGTTTGCTATCAATATCGTAATGGCGCGCTGTAAATACGTTCACGACTTGCTCTGTGGCAGCCGGCTCTTGTGCCTTTGGCGCTTCTGTTTGCGGCTGGGCAGTATTCGCGCCGTTTCCGCATGCAGCAAGGAAAGGCAATGTCAGCATCGTACTCAGCATGACCGCCAGCATCGATTTGTTTCTCATTTTGATTCTCCCTCTCTATCGCAGTGATTATTGATAATGAATATCATTGCCAATTGACAAGGCTTATTGTAACGAACAAAAATGAGAAAATGCTGTGAAAATAAAAAAACATCCTCAATTTTTTATTTGAGATGCGGATCGGTTGAAATTCGCTGAACGAAGCGGTACAAAAACAGTCACAGTCGTCCCTTCCTGCTCCACACTCTGGATCGTTATGCTTCCGTTGTAACGTGCAAGCAATCGTTTGGCGATGGCAAGGCCGAGCCCATACCCGCTCTCTCCGCTGTTTCTTGCTTTGTCTACCCGATACAATCGGTCCAAGACATATGGCAAATCCTGCTCGGGTATACCGATTCCTTCATCTAAGATTTCCATACAGGCTACATTTTCTTGCACCATGGCCCTCACGCAGATTCTCCTGCTCTCCCCCGAATACTTGACCGCATTATCCAAAAGGATCAGAAGCACTTGCTCCAGGTGTTCTTCTGATATGGCAAGGATTTCTCCAGCCAAAGGCCCAAGTTCTTGGTCGATCGTAAATGTCGGCTGAATCATGGCGAATTTCTTGATCATGTGACAGACAGCCCGATCCGGATCATGGAGCGCGACATCCTCTTCGATCTCCACATGCTCCGCTCTCGTCAAAGCGAGCAGCTCCTGCACCAGTCCTTTTAGTCTGGCGAGCTCTTGAATCGAAGTCTGCAAGGACTCCTCCAAAACAGCTGGATCATTTTTTCCCCATCGCCGTAGCATTCCCAGATGCCCTTCGATAATCGCGATCGGCGTCCGTAGCTCATGCGAGGCATCTTCGACAAATTGTCTCTGCTGCAAAAAGGAACGCTCCACCTGATCCATCATTTTATTGAACATTTTCATCAAGGTCGCGATCTCATCCTGATTATCGTGAAACTGTACACGTTCATGGAACCCTTTTTGCCGGACGTTGCTCATCGTTTCATTCATCGATTGCAGGGGCTTAAGCAACTGACGCGCAAGCAATCTACCACCCAGACCGCTTATGATCACAGCGGTCAAGCACCCAATTGCCATGACCTGAAAAAGCGCACCACTCAACTGCTCAAACTCTTTCATATTCTTCAGAATCATGACGGTCCCATTAAATTGAAAGATCGTAAGCGGACTGCTCATGATCAACAGGTCACCACGCACCTCTTGGGTCTGGGTGCGAATCGACTGAACAGGCGGAAGCGGTGGCAGTGTGATATCTTGAAAATTTTCCGAGACAACGACAATCGGATTACCCTCTTCGTCCAGAATGCGAATCATCTGGTTTCGTTGATTGATTTTCTCAAGGAAGCTGCGCAGCTCTGCGATGTCCTTTCCCTCAAAAGATTGCTCTTTTTCCAGTGCGTAGTTGAGGAACTCTCGCATCGTTTGTTGCACAACCTGCTGCTCTTTATTAAACATCCACTTCTCTACAAAAAAATATTGGAAGCTATTATAGCCAATGAATACGAGAAAAAGCAGAAGTGACGACCAGAGTGTCAGCTTCCATTTGATCGGGAGCTTTAAGAATCTCGATGGTCCTCTCATTTTCGCATCACATAGCCAATTCCGCGTACAGTCGAGATATAGCCGTCCTCATTGGGCGAATCGATTTTATTGCGTAAATACCGAACGTACACATCCACAACATTGGTCTCCACAGCAGCCTCGAATCCCCACACCGTATCGAGTAGCACCTCGCGAGGCAGGACTCGATTGATGTTTTTCATGAATGTCACGAGTAAATCGTACTCTCTTTTGGTCAACTCAACAGGTTGATTATTTTTGGTGACGATACGTCCCTCCATTTGGACCACCAGCCCTCGGTGCGCAAGCATGGTTCCGGGGACATTCTGCTGCTCTTCCTGACGGCGAAACACAACGCGTATGCGTGCCAACAGCTCCTCGATCGCGAATGGCTTCGGAATATAATCATCGGCACCACTGTCCAAGCCTGAGACGCGGTCCATAATACTGTCTCTGGCTGTCAGCATAATAATCGGCGTTTTTTTCACGCTGCGAATTTTTTGACAAACCGCTATACCATCAAGCCCTGGAAGCATGACGTCCAATAATATGACATCCCATTCTTCCTGCAAAGCCAGCTCGAGTCCTTTATGTCCATCATGCGCGACTGTAATCGCAAACGATTCGTAGCGCAACTCCAGTTCAATAAATCGGGCCATATTGATCTCATCTTCTATCAACAGCACTCTTTTCACGTTTTGCCCACCCTTTTGCCCATGCCGGGGAATTCCACCTGATTGTAGATGAAAATAATTATCAGCGTCAATGTTCTCCTACATAGCCCAGTAACCATACGCCCATCTCTAACATAAGATATGGCAAACTGGATAAATGTAAGGTGGTGTACCATGAACGGATACCAACCATATGAATACCCATACGAATATGACTTGCGAGCCGTGTCCTCACAACATGGGCGGAGAACAGGACAATCCTTTGCCGAAATTCAGGGCGGTCCACTGGCACCGAATCTGAATGGATATGTTGTGTTTACCGATGTCCCCTACGGTACCGAAGTTTTCGTGGAGGTCAGCGGTCTTCCCGCTTTCCAGCCACCCGCTGGCAATCAACCGCAAATCGGGCCATTTGGTTTTCATTTGCATGAGCATGGCGTCTGTACGGTAGGAAATCCGAATGATCCCTTTACCGCAGCAGGCGGTCACTGGAACCCTACGCATCAGCCACACGGCAACCACGTAGGCGACTTCCCTGTGCTGTTTTCCAATGACGGCTATGCACGAATGACTTTTTTCACAAACAAAATCAGTGCAGCAGATGTGGTCGGCAGAACCGTGATCATCCATCAAAGTCCCGATGACTTTCATTCGCAGCCGGCAGGAAATAGCGGAAAACGACTGGCATGCGGATTGATCTACGCTGGCTAACGCTTCATTCGAACAGGAAAAGGGGGCAGCCCTGTAAGCTGCCCCCTCCCATTATTTCAGCTATCGACGTAATGTCGACAAATCAAATGCTGGCACAAGCCCTTCCTCGGCTGCACGACCGAGCAACGCCTCGACAGCTGCATAACCATCGTTACCCAAATTTCTCGTAAACTCATTCACGTACAAGTTAATATGCGCTTTCGCTACCTCCTGGGACAGCTCTTGGGCATGGGACATGACATATTCTTGTGATGCGGTTGGATTCGCCCATGCATGTTCGACAGAGGAGCGCGTCCAATTGGTCAGAGCCTCAATGTCCATTGATTTTTTCGCGATGATGGCACCCAACGGAATCGGCAGACTGGTATCAGACTCCCACCAGTTGCCCAAGTCCGTCATGAGAGATAGTCCGTAGTTTTGATACGTGAAACGCGCTTCATGGATCACGAGTCCCGCATCGATCTTGCCGTCTCGTACAGCAGGCATAATCTCATGAAACGGCATGACGACGATCTCGCCAACACCACCTGGGACATTTTGTGCAGCCCAGAGCCGGAAAAGTAAATAAGCTGTGGAGCGCTCACTCGGGACCGCTACACGTTTGTTGGACAGGCGTGCTGGATCGTTCGCACTCTCGCCAGAATTACCTTGGGTCAAAACGAGTGGCCCGCATCCTCTGCCCAGTGCACCGCCGCAAGGGAGCAACGAGTAGTTGTCCATCACCCAAGGCAATGCCGCATAGGAGATTTTCATTACTTCAGGGCCTTCCCCCTGTGCAGCAAGCGTATTTGTAATATCGATATCTGCGTACATAATATCGAGCTTCGGCGCTCCCGGAATCAAATCATGTGCCCAAGCATGAAAAACAAAAGTGTCATTCGGACATGGAGAAAACGCAATTTTCATGATAGTACCTCCCGTAGTACAGAGCTTCCCTTTTCCAGAGATTCCAACGCATCCTTTATCCGCCAAGCGGATTTATCCCGCGGTCCAATTGCATTCGATACCGTGCGAATTTCCAGAACAGGTCGTCTGGCAGCCTGGGCAGCAGTCGCAACGCCATACCCCTCCATCGCTTCTGCTAGCGCATCTGGCATCCGCTGTGCCAAAGCCGCGGCTGTTTCTGCTGTGCCCGTCACGGTCGATAGTGTAAGTACAATGCCTTTTTTGGCGGCCAAGCCTGCTGCCCTCATTGCTTCCGTTGCCCGCTCGACCAATTCCTGATCGACACTTACCCGAGCTGATCCAAATCCGAGCTCGTCCACACTGCAAAAGCCCTCAGGCGTTTCTGCCCCCAAATCCGCACAAATAATCTCTGTCGCGACAACGAGAGACCCAATCTCTGCTTGTCCCACGAATCCGCCGCATATTCCTGCACAAATGACCAGATCGTAGTCCGTGCAAGCAAGCGCTCTGGCTGTACTCGCTGCGGCTGCTGCTGGCCCTACTCCCCCAGCGATGACTGTGAAACGCTTATCTCCTTGTATGCCGCGCATAACCGCATCCCGTTCTGCGTCAACAGAGGTCACGACCAGAATGCTTCTATATTGTTGTGACAAAATCATTTGCCCTGGCTCCTTTCAACCGCTTTCCCTCTTCCACGTTATCGCTACTTTTCGTTCGTGTAAAGCCGTTTAAAGAGTTTGTCAAAAGACAGGGAAATTATTACAATGAAACCTGTTGTGCATTTTCGTTAGATGAGAGGTGACCGCTCATGCTTCATCCACAGAATCCGAACACCCATTCCGACTGGCTCGCCCCCCACTCTCTGGCCTGGTACGCTCAGCTGGGCGAAATGACTGGTGAATACGTATACCCGTGGCGCTCTACCATTACGGAACCAAATGGCGAGTCGCTTTTTATGGAACAAATTAGTCGTATGGTTCCGAATCAATCCGTTCTCGATATTGGCTGCGGGCACGGCGCATTCACACTGCACTGGAGCCGTTCTGCCAAAGAAATTGTCGGTTTAGATGTGACAGAAAACTTTGTGCAAAAGGTCTGTACGCAAACACCCGAAAACGTCTCCTTCGTTGTCACCAATACGAAATATACCCTCCCCTTCCATGACGATACGTTCGACTGCGCCTACAATCGCAAGGGACCTACCTCCGCCTATCCAGATATAGCACGGGTCGTCAAAAGAGGAGGCTCATTCATCGGATTACATCCGGGCGACCAGTTGTCCGCCGAGTTATTCGAATGGTTTCCTCATTTATTTGGTTCACGTCCAACTGACACTCCGATCCTGCAAAATCTACAGGAGAGACTCAGACAAGCTGCTTTCCAGCGAGTAGATATTCAGACGGTGATCGCCACCGAGTATTTTCAGACCCCGCTCGATGTCATTCGCATGCGTTGCTTCGGGCAAAGTCCCACTATTCTCACGTCCGTCATCGAACAACACATGGAGAGTGTAATGCCGATTTTTGACCACTATGCGACTTCTGACGGTCTGCCAACTACGCATATGTATTACCTCGTTCGCGCGATTGTTTGATTCGTCCTGTTGAAAAACCTCCAGCCGCATTTGGCCAGAGGTCGTCATTACGCTTATCCTTTTAGCAAAAAGCTGTTGCCATCTTCATCCTGAAAAGTCGCATAGGTCCCCCACTGCATCTTGTTCAGTTCTCCTTGAAAAACAACACCGTTCGCGCGCATCGTTTCGTACGTCTTTTCAATTTCTGTACATTCAAAAACGATCGAGGCCTTTTGTTCCTGCCAGTTGCTCATCATACTTTTCGGATAGAGTACCAAGGCAGTCTGGGCACCTGCTGGTCCTACCTCCAGCCAACTGCTGTTTGGTCCCATCGGGTGCTCTTGCTTGACTTCAAATCCAACCTTTTCTGTCCAGAACACCTTTGCGCGTTGCTGATCTTCTACGTAAACAGCTACCGTTGCCATTTTAGTAATCATAATATCCTCCCTTACATGCTTGTACCTTGCCACATCCCCATTGTAACCGAAAGAAATCCAGTTTATTGCAATTAGAAATCCAAACGCAAGTATAAGCTCCTCCCTTTCAATGCATCATGTTAAGGTAAAAACAAGTCGCAGGAGGAATGAAGAGTGAGTAAAGATTTTTATTCAGCCTTACAAAACAGAAGAACGTACTATGGGATCAGCAAGGAAAATGTTGTATCTGATGAGCGCATTAAAGAAATCGTGCAGGAAGCAGTAAAGTACTCACCATCCGCATTCAACTCCCAAAGCGCTCGCGTTGTAGTTCTCTTGGGTGCAGAGCACGATAAGCTGTGGAACATTACCAAGGAAACGCTGCGTAAAATCGTTCCCGCTGAACATTTCGGCTCGACCGAAGAAAAAATGAATGCCTTCAGTAGCGGCTACGGAACCGTACTTTTCTTTGAAGACCAGAGCGTCGTCGAGAATCTGATGCAGCAATTCGAAGCATACAAAGATAATTTTCCGATTTGGTCCGAGCAATCTTCTGGAATGCTTCAGTTTGTTGTGTGGACTGCATTGGAAATCGAGGGCTTCGGTGCTTCCTTGCAGCATTACAATCCACTCATCGATGAAGAAGTCCAACAAACGTGGCAGCTCCCTAGCACATGGAAGCTGAGAGCACAAATGCCTTTTGGCAAACCAACCGCCCAACCAGGTGAAAAACAATTCCAACCTTTGGATGAGAGAGTGAAGTTCTTTTCCTAAGTAACATTTTGCTCCGTGTTCGTAATGGACGGCTCAGAGATTTCGTACTCGGGCCGTCCTTTCGTGTATTGAGCGATTGCTTTCCGCTTTCATCTGTGATACTATTACCTTAAACAAAAGATTCTTATTTAAAGCGTTCACATATTGTAAAGGGTTTACACTTATGTTTGAACCTTTTACAATGTGTGAATTTTATTTTATATAAATAAAAGTTACATATTCATTTTATTTTGTTGGAGGTAACACCCATGCAAACAGGTACAGTTAAATGGTTCAACGCAGAAAAAGGTTATGGCTTCATCGCAGTTGAAGGCGGAAACGATGTATTCGTTCACTTCAGCGCAATCCAAGGCGACGGTTTCAAAACCCTCGAAGAAGGCCAACGCGTAGAATTCAACGTAGTTGAAGGCAACCGTGGTCCACAAGCTGAGAACGTAGTAAAACTGTAAATTACACATAAAGCTGCCCTTGCGAATAACAAGGGTGGCTTTTTTTTCCAGCACTTTTTCCTCACATAATTCGTTCTTTGTTCCTAAAGGGCAGTTGACATTAGTCATGCCTCCCCATATAATCTCTTTATAATGCAGAGTAAAGCAACGGCGCTTTCTAGCATAAAATATTCAGAATGTACACAATGGAATAAACGCGACACGTATTTTCCGTTTATTTTTAGCGAGCTATGAAAGCGGTTCCAGTTGGCTGTTATTACCATTACCTGTAAACAAGTTCATACAAGTAAGCAAAGGCGCTTAGGGTATATCTCATTTATTTAATGAGATCCTAAGTGCTTTTATTGTTTACATCCGCAAAAAAGGTGGGATATCCATGGAGCACATTGGAAGCGTCATTATTTACATCATCATGTTATGTGCAGTGATTGGTGCCATTGCCGCGATCCGCAACAGCGATGAAGGTCTCGGTAAGGAGTTCATGGAAGGGATTCACTCAACAGGTTACATCTTCGTTCCTGCTGCTGGTATTATGGCGTCCCTCCCGTACATCTCTTGGTTCGTAGAAAAAGCGGTATCACCCATCTTCAACAAAATTGGAGCAGATCCTGCGATTGCGGCAACTGCGATTCTCGCATCTGACATGGGTGGCTATCAGTTGGCAAACCTCCTGAAGACCTCCACGGAAGGTTGGATTATGGCGATGATCGTCGGTCTGATGGCCGGTGCTACAATCGTGTTCTCCATCCCAATGGGACTCGCTATGTTGGACAAGCGCGACCATAAATACATGGCGCTTGGCGTAATGTCCGGTATTTTGACAGTTCCGATTGGTGCTTTTATCTCCAGCGCCATTCTTGTTTTGACAAATGCAGAAGTTCGCAATGAAATCTCGACGAACGCTGAATCTACTTACGCTTTTGCTATTGGTTTTGGTCAAGTACTTTTGAACCTTTCACCGATTTTGTTCTTCGTATTAGCGATTGCTGCAGGTCTTCGCTTCTTGCCAGACTTGATGATTAAAGGCTTCATGATTTTCGGAAAGACAATGGATGCAGCTATCAAGCTTGTACTCGTATTCTCGATCGTGCAACACTTTACTGGCATCTTCACAAAGATTTTTGGAGCATGGGGCTTCGATCCGATCATCGCCGATCCAACTGACCAATACCGTGCGTTGGAGACCGCTGGTTACATCGGTATCATGCTCGCAGGTGCGTTCCCAATGGTATACATGCTGCGTAAATATGCGGCGAAGCCACTCGAAGTATTGGGTAATAAGCTGGGAATGAGCCCTTCTGGTAGTGCAGGCTTGCTCGCAACGAGCGCGAACATCCTGGCGATGTTCCGTCTCATTCGTTCCATGCCACCAAAAGACAAGGTTATCAACATTTCCTTCGGGGTTTGTTCAGCTTTCTTGCTGGGTGACCACTTGTCCTTCTCTGCTAACTTCCAACCAAACATTATCTTGCCGGTCATGATCGGTAAATTGGGAGCAGGTATTATCGGGATTGCTTTTGCTTACTGGCTCTCCGTTCCGAAAGCACTTGAACTGGAAAAACAAGATCGTGCTGCGGGAATTATCGGTCCAGATGAGTACTTGGATAATCACAGCGCTCAAGCTGAGGTTGCAGCAACCAAACAATAAAAGCAAAAGAGCGGTCCTTCGTGGGCCGCTCTTTTTTCCTTTACACAACTTTTGGGTTCATCTCCCAAATTTCCAATGCAGGTACCGTCTTTTTTGAGCACCCCTCCATTGTTAATTCACGCGCTTCTTTTGACCACAAAAAAGGATAAATAGCAAACATTTCATCGCTTTTTAGCTTGGAAATGTCCTTCTCCCAATCCTTCCAGAAAAATGTCGCATAAAACGTATGGATATCCCCCGTCATTGCCCAGTGCAAAAAGTCGGTATAGCCAATTTCAAGATCCTCCCACGCAAGACTGTCCGGAGCGAAATACCATATACCGCCTACCGACTCCGGAAACATTCCACCATTGATCGCAAAGAATCCCCCTATGACATCGTCTGCTACCAACAGCATCTGATTCATGGCACATTGCTGATTCCAAGAAGTGATGGAACGAGGGAAATGAGGATGACCAGACCCTAGAATCCGTAGCCATCCTTGGTGAATCAGAATCCCGCCTGTTTCAAAAGCAACAGCACCTAGTGTTGACCTCGTCGTTACTTGTAAATCAACGAGCTGTTTTTTCCCTTTCTCCCGTTCAGACGGCAGAAGAGTAATCTTCCGGTCTGATGCTGACTGCCATTTCTTTATCTCTTCCATCGCTGAATCCTCTTCGCAGTACAATTCCTCGAAGCTTTTCATTTCAGCCTCCACTCCAAAGTTATTTGCGCGACTCCCACAAGATGACGCTCACTTCGAACAGGCAGATGATAGCGCCGCCCGAAGGAAGGGAAGATGTGAAGCGTAGGAATGATCAGGATCAGCGCCCCGACGTCTATTATCTGATTGTCTCTCATAGTCTGTATATGTACCATCACATTAGCTCGCCAAGACGAATCCTCAAATTCTACCCTTGATGAGCAGCCTGTGGAGAGCAGCACAGATCTCCTTTGCCCGATTCAAGTGAAGATTTCAGGCTCCCCAATACATGAGACCAAGCCATTTCATGCCAGCCCCGAGCCTTTTCCCACTCCTCTCCCTCTTTCCAACCGAAATGCTCGACCAATACTTGCGTTTTCCCCTCTGCTTCAGACAAGGTGACAAGCACGTAAGTCAAGGCATCCTCGTGATTCATGGTATCTGCGAATTCATCCGGTCCCTTCCATGTAAAACCCAAGCGCTCCTTCGGTTCAAAATGGGTAATGATGCACCCTTTCGTCCCCATCTGGTCGCGATTTGCTGGATTGAAGTACAATTCGTATGCTCCGCCCAGATACGGCTCAATCGTTGCATCAGGTGCAAACCACTGAACAAGCCGTTCCTTTCGTGTCCACGCCCACCAAACCAGCTCTATAGATGATGATACTTCTATCTCCTTTTTCAAGAAACCCATTATCCTTCCCCCCAACTATTTTCCTAACAGTTTGAAAATAGCAATTTCTGTATGACCAGTCAATACAGAACACTCGCTATCCCCACTTTCACGCCTGAACGAGATTTCAAGCGTATAAATGAGTCTGAACAAGTCTGAATCGAATATTTTTTACTAAAAAGTGTAATTGTGCAGTAATCGCATAAGAATGAATGCTATAATAACTAAGTAAGTAAAAAATTTCACAATGGGGAGAGGAACGATGGAACAACCACTTGCAAAATCGACTCATCAGAAATTACCCATTGGAAAATTGCTCAAGAGGGTCTTCGGTATCCTGATTGGTGCTTCCCTGTTCTCAGTAGCACTCGAGATTTTTCTCGTACCGAACAATATTATCGACGGTGGAATCGTAGGTATCTCGATTATTACCTCGCACCTGTCTGGGTTGCCTCTTGGTGTTTTCCTTTTCGTGCTTAACTTGCCCTTCTTAATTATAGGGTACAAGCAAATCGGAAAAACGTTTGCACTCTCGACCCTCTTTGGGGTTACGATCATGTCAATTGGTACGACACTCCTTCACCCTGTCCCAGGGCTAACGGATGATCCCCTGCTTGCGGCTGTATTTGGGGGTATACTTCTCGGAATTGGCGTGGGACTTGTTCTTCGCTATGGAGGCTCTCTGGACGGTACAGAGATCGTCGCTGTACTGCTTAACAAGAAATCTCCGTTCTCCGTTGGTGAGATCGTAATGTTCATGAACTTATTCATTTTGAGCAGTGCCGGATTTGTATTCGGTTGGGATCGCGCGATGTACTCGCTGATCGCCTACTACATTGCATTCAAAATGATCGATCTGACCATCGAAGGCTTCCAGGAGTCTAAAGCGGTATGGATCATTAGCGACAATCACAAGGATTTGGGAGATGCGATTGTTGCTCGTCTGGGCCGTGGCGTTACCTATTTGAATGGGGAAGGCGGCTATACCGGAGACGACAAGAAAGTAATTTTCTGCATCATTACACGATTGGAAGAAGCCAAGCTGAAGCTGATCGTGGAAGAAGTAGACGAGAATGCCTTCTTGGCTGTCGGCAATATTCACGATGTGCGCGGCGGGCAGTTTAAGAAGAAAGCGATTCATTAAAGGGAAAAAAATGTACCCTATAGAGTGGACGTTTGGGAACGTCGGTCTATAGGGTATTTTTGTTGCAGTGACCATTGCTCTTTATTTCTTGTCAGCGGGTGGGACAATTCCAAAACACAAAAAAACCCCAGACGAGATTGTGTCTCGAATGGGGTAAGAAAACTCCAGCTACTCAATTGGCTTCCATATCACTATATGTTCAACTAACTTATCACCTGATTCATTTGGTAATGAAAAGAAGAATGTAATACCGTTCAGATTGTATTCATTACCTATTGGATCATATTCCAATTCTTCTCCCACTATTCCTTTTAGATCAGTTAAAGTAGAGCCCAAACCTATCTGATTTAAAAATTTCCCCTGAAATCTACCAAATACTGAAATTGTAGATAATTTCCCGGATTTTTTCTCAATAAAAAACTCCATGTCATTTAATTTCATTTGTAGGACTTCTGGAGAATCCGTTATAGAATACGGGGATTGTATATTTTGAAGTAACTCATTCTTGGTGCATCCTAAAAAAAACTCTCCAACACGTTCTCCAGGTACAATCTCCCTATTTACGTAAGAATTCATAACAATCATCCTCTTTACAATTAGTCTATTGGTATGCTAATAGTCTTAAGAATTGATGAATAGAAATGGGGGCTGTTATTCGCATTATCATAACTATTTCTCCATTCTGCCATTGATCCAAAAGCTTGCTGTGCCGCTACCGTTGGGAAAACAGACACGTGTCCATCATCACTATCAATGACAGCACGGAATATACCTGTTCCGTTGATAGCCTCTTGTGTCGATACCCATCCTGGTAACATTACATTTGTAGACCATGATAATGCTTCATCATTTCTACCTTTTCGTGTTAAAACTCCTTTTCTTAATTTCATAACATTTTTATGCTCTGCGGTTAAGCTTTGAGCATCTAAAGTATTTGATCTTCTAAAAACAAAAGTCGCATCAATATCATCCGAGCCAACTAATTTCTTCATAATTGATTTACTTAATTTTTTTCCAAGACTTTTGGCATTTGGAATTAAATCAGCAACTGCTTCCGCAACATCATTTCTCAAGCCTTCTCTAATTTGATTTGCTCTCTCAATAAAATAGGCCTTTCTTAGATCAGTAGCCGCTTTTTGAATATTAGCTTGTAAGCCTGTATTACCTTTAGCATTGTTCCAATCTCTGGTCAGTTGCCTGATCTTTAACTGCTCACTTGTAGGCAGCTGATTATCAATTCCTTCTACCCAATGCCCACTAGGATCAACAAACCTCAGCGGATTATTATGCACATACGTATACCGGTTCATGGAAAGCGGATTATCCACCTTCCCCTTATACGCATCCTCCGAAATAAACCGCCCAACACTCGGATCATAGTACCTAGCGCGTAGATAATAGAGGCCTGTTTCCGCGTCGTACATCTCTCCCGTATACGCAAACGGATTTGCCATGGACTCTGACTTCGCAACAATATTGCCCCAAATATCGTACTCGTAGGTGTTGAGTGCTTGTCCGTTTTTATCTACGATCTTTTTGACATTGCCCAGACTGTCTCCAAGGTAATAGCCGCCTTGCTGCCCACCGCTATGGAGCTTGCGGAACAAAATGCCGTTGCCCCAGATGTTTTGGGCTTTCACGTTACCGTTTTGATCTAATTCTTCAATCACATACCCATTTACGTAAACATATTTCGTAGCATCCCCATTGGATTCCTTCACAGCACGTAATCCATCCGGATTGTACGCAAAAGAACCGCTGTCCCCATTCTGTTTCGAATAGGTTTTCAAGCGGTTCAATCCATCATAGGTAAATGTATAGCTGTCTTTTGTATGTGGCTCGGTGCCCTCCACATGTTCCCGATTGCCTCTCGTGTCGTAACGATAGGTGCGCTCGCCCTGCGGATTCGACTCTGTCGCAATTCGATCAATCTGATCGTAGGCATAGCGATAGGTCTTTCCGTTTTGCTGAATCTCGATTTTGTTGCCAAATGCATCATAGCGTAATTGTTCCGACCACAAAGAAGCACCATTTTGCGTATGCCCTGTCGTGACGGCTTCCCCAAAAGAGTTGTATTCTTTCCGAGCCTCTACGCCATTCGGATAGCGAACCGTCTCCGTGTCACCCGAGGAGCTGCGTGTGTATTGATAGGTGATCAGCCCTGAGAGCGTACTGTCCACGCTCTTGATTCTGCCTTCATAATCGTAGGAATAGTTGACTCTCGTGCCATCTGGATATGTCAGGTAATCCATGGCACTATCGTCGTTTTCGTAGCCAATCGTGTAGTTGCGGTTAAACGCTGTCTGATTTTTCAAGCGGCCAAAAGCATCGTAGCTGTATCCGATTTCCTGCCCATCACTATTGGACTGTTTGGTAACCTGGCGTGTAATGGGATCATACTGGTTTGTACTCGTATAAACAGTGGTACCATCCGGTCTGTATACGCGCAGCTCGGCTACTTCATAAAACGGCGTGTAGGTGTAATGGTGAACATTCCCTGCTTTATCCGTGACCGAGTCTATCTCACCGTTCAACTGATAGCGTATGCTCTCACTCTGATTTCCCTGTACATCGGCTTCCCCCAATTTCCAAGAGAGATTATTATAGGCATACTGTCTGGTCTCTATGCCATTTTCCGTTACCTTGACGAGGTTACCTTGAGGGTCGTAATCGTAACGATACTCTTGGCTCAGTGGATCATTCAAATACAGAAGGTTTCCAGAAACATCATACAAATAGTTCCAATAACGGACTTCACCATCGTAGCCATAGACCTCTTTCGCAGAGAGTCTGCCCCATCCGTCATAGTCATACTCGATACGTCTTGTTTGACTGAGGTCCTTTGCCTGCTCTACTTGTACATAACCGAATGGATCAAGTAACTGTACCTTTTGCAGACCATTCGGGTACTGTACGACAGCAGCTCCTTGCGGCAGATAGCTGTTGTCTGTTACGGCTGTGTTCGCATAGGAATGAGTCGTTGCTTCTCCCTGTGAATTCGTAACAGATTTCAGGCTTCCGTCCGTATAGTAGTCATATTCAAGCTTGCGTTCTTCCATCCCATTCGGGGTAGTGAAGCGAACATGTCTGCCGTCAAACAGGCCACTGCTATACTCGTTGGCAACCAGCGTTCTTGTGCCACTGTTAGTCACTTCTTCTTGAAACTCCACATCGCCGTGAACAGTATAATACGTTACCTGTTTCAATCCATTTGGGTCTGCTTCTCCATTCGTAAATACTTCTTTGGTCACACTACGCGAAGCATCATCGAAGGTGTACGTAATGTTTTTCTTCTCCCCCTCGCGATCAAAAACTTCTTCGTTAAGGCGATCTAAATGGTCATAGTAGTAGTTTACGGTGCTGCCATCACTGAAAGTTTGTTCCTCTAGCAAATCGAGGCCATTCACATAATCATAGTAGAAAACAAGATCGGTCTTCTGATTGCCCAAATCAACCTCTTTGATAGCCTTTTCGATCACATGTCCATAATTGTCGTACTGATCAAATGTTGTCTCCAAATAGCTATCCGCTATCGCAGGATCGGTCGTAGAGGTAGTCTCTTCTATTTTCGATACCTGTTCATCTGTGTTGTACTCGAAATTACGTACAACGGTATCTGTTCGTTCACCCGTACTGGTTGGATACGTTCGTTCTTCGGTTTCCTGATCAATCAGCATATCAGCATTGAAGGTGAACGAGTTGGTCTGTTTCAACGTGTTGTCACTTGATTTCTTGGTAACTTTTTCAACAGGACGATATACTTGATCTTCTCCCCATACGGTAAAAAACTCGTAATTCCATTTCGTCACAATACCGCTGGCGTCGACATGCTCAGTGATCTCCCCGAAGTCGTTATAGCGGAACTTCGAGATATTTGCATAATTGGGTAAAATCTCTTCGGTCGCAGAATCAATCTGTAACGAACCGTCAGAATCTACTTGTGGGTCCATCAAGAACTCACGAACTGTCTCGTTGGGGACACCATCCATGAAACTGAATTGATAGAGCGGCTTCTTATCCTGGTAGGCATAGGTTGTATACTGAACAGGATTGTATTTGTAGGTTGTGTTTCCGTCGCTGATTTGCAAATCAGGGTTGTCCCGCAGCGTTCTGGTTCGAACCCGTTTCAATAGGTGGTTCCCACTATCATCAGTGTAGAAGGTTTGCTCGACTCCGTGTGCATAGGAATCGTATTCAATCGTGGAAACCATATCACCGAAACGCTCATCTGCGTCGATCAATCGATGGAACGACCAGGTTCTTGGCTTCTTCCAAATTTCCCACGTTTTTTGCCCCGCACCGTTTACCATGCTATATTCCAGGCTGTACATGATTTCTTCTTCTGTCTTCCCGTACGGAACGTAACTGAAATCAACCATGCTTACCGGATGGTAGCTGACATAGGACAAAATATTGTCATCCTGGTAAAGTCGAACAACACCACGGCTTTGTGTCAATTTATCTTCTTGGTAGATGGAATAGTAATAGGTCATCGTTAACCCATTGATCGGATAATGAACCGATCGCAGCAGCATGTAATCCAAATTTTTGCTGCGATTTTCGTTGTCCTGGTCCAAGTAATCATCCGATTCAAAAGAGAAGGAATCGTCTCGGTTGAAGGTATAATCGCTAATGAGGTTAAATTCCGCCTCCCTCATTTCATACTCATAGGTTGCCATGACTTCATTGTTTTGTTCAACGGAAACCAGTTCCGCAGATGAGCTGCGCTCAGGATTCGTATCGTTGCTGTACACGACATCATAGTCAATCCTTTTGATTGGCTCATCCTGATCTTTATCCGTTTCATCTCTGTACAGCTTCAGGTTTTTAATTCCGCCTGCCGTGTCACGCTCCATAACGACAAAGCGACCATAGGTATCCTCGATTTCGACGACAGAGTCATTTTGTTCATCCATGTGATATCGGATCGTATCGCCAAATGGGTTGCGTTTGGTGACCAACAGCTCACTGCCAGATCGCTCAAACGTATAACGAAATCCATTGACAATTAATTCCACATCTTGCCCCTCAGCTTGTTCGGAAAAGGAGATTCCCTCATAGGGATAATTCACCCATTCATTCCCTTCCCGGATGAGAGTTGTACCGTCCTCCAGTTGGAAAACATAGCGAGATACGTTTCTCCCTGCTTCATCGTCCTGAACGGCTAAACGGTATTGCGTTTTCTCCTCCCCATTTTCCGTAAAGAAACTGACTTCTTCTGTCGTAATCTCGTCATAATATTCAAACGTCGGAATGTTGAATGTCCACCCTGTTGCAAAGGGAATAAACTCGTTTTTAAACAGCTTGGTTTCCCTGCGATTTTCCCAAACCTCATTCCTACTGTCGTATTTCAATACAGGTTCTCTCGTTTTGCTGTCCAATTGGTTGTACATCCGTTGAATGACCAGATCCATTCCGTTCTTCCCTGACAAAGCCAGGTCTGTCTCAACCAGATTTGCAGCACGATAAAACTCGTCTACGGGTTTTCCCGTGTACGTTTTCGTGTAATACTGCGCCATTTGCCCCACTGAGTATTGGACGTCTTCAGCCGCGAGCGCGAGTGCAATCGATTGCTTACTCAATTCAGCTACTTCTTGTTTTTTCTCCAAAGTAAAAATATCAGGAACGTGGGTCATTAAATGTTCCCGTTGACTATTCGATACACTTTTCAGCAAATCTTGAACCACTTTATCGTTCCAAGTATTTTGCTCTACCTTTTCCTTGTTGCTCAACAGCTTTCTCAGTTTTGGGTAGAAGTAAGAGGCAATCTGAATCGATTTGCGATCAAGCTTTTTATTCATCTCGATTACTGTCTCAACAGAGAACGGGTCCCACGACAGAGCCTTCATCTCTGCTTGAGTCAACACGGGCACTTGAGCAGGGTCAGCTTCCTCTGCGCTTTTGGCTGGGACGTTATTGATTTTCTCAATGACCCATTCTTTTGTATCCTTCTTTGCCGACTTATTGGTTGGTGCCCCATATGTCATACTTGGAAAAACCGCAGTCGCGACCAAAGCCGCTGTTACAAATGACATCAGCCATTTTTGTAGCCTCATGTTCGTTATCCCTCCCTTAATTCACTCTTGTTTTTGTTAACACGTTCCCGTTTTCATCGTAGGTGATCTCGATGATCAAAGACCCGTTTTCGTAAATGTGCGTCAGTTGATTCCGGTTATTGTAGATGTATTGGGATGACCCGTTGCTTGCTTTATCGATAAAATCAAACTGAAACGGATTGCTCACAAGACTGGCAGTCGCACCGACGACTTTCGCAGGATTAATGGTTACGGTTGCGTTCGATACGTCATTGACGTTCGCATGATTGGTTGCCTTGCCTGTAAATGCGATCAAAATTTGCGTGTTACTTACCCTCGTAACTTGAATCCCTAAGCCAGGGGGTAAATTATTCACGCTTACCCCGGTAGACATGTTTTGAACGAATGTTCCGTTAGTAAGAGTGACAATCTGTGTGGCTGTGATGGTTCCATCATTGATCGAGCTTTCCTGAATAACCGATGTGTCTACAGTAATCGTTGGGATCGCTGGTGAATCCAAGCTCGCACTCAGCCTGACAAAAGAGAAATCATCACTGTATGCCCAAAGCACAACATAGACAGGTTCTCCGACTGTTACATTCATCTGGATCTCAGAAAACAGCGACTCTCCGTTGTCATCATTCGTTGCAAGCTGATTGGACAAATTCTCGTCCGCATACAGTTCGAGAACGGTATCCACAACCATAACCCCGCCACCAAAAGGACCCGTGGAGAATTTTACATTTCCCGAGACTTGCGGAGTAAATTTGTACACATTTCGGGAGACGCCCTCTAACGTAACGTCCAGTGGGTTGTTCGTCGTCAGTTCAGGATAAGAAAGCGGATCGAGATCAGCCTGAATTCTTGCATGAACATTTTCACCAAATGCACCCAGCTTGACATAATACGGTTGGCCACCAACCAAAAATTGCGTGACTTCCGAGAAGCGTGTCAGATCGGAAGCATCATCATTATTGGCAAGCAAATTCGTAAGACCCGAATCGGAATACAGCTCGATCACTGTGTCGTTTTCGGGCCCAACATCACCATATGGTCTTGTATAAATCCGATAGATTCCATCTGTTGTCGGTGTCAATTGAAAAACCTGCTCGACACCTTCGAGAAGACTGACATCATATGGCTGAAACAGATACAACTGATCTTCCGCCAAACGAAGTTGATACGATTCGTCTGCTGTAAAGCCAAACCCATAGACGACGGGGTAATACCTACTCCCCGCAGTTGCCTGGAACGTGCAAATTTCCTCTTCACCCGTACCATTGGCACTGCTGGCTACTACCTCCCCCAGCTCGTCAAGAACATAAATGTCGTAATCCATAGCAGCAGGTACTTGCAGGCTAACCGTTATCGCAGAATTTTTCTTCTCCTCAAACATATAAAAGTCTTGATCATCTGCGTATGACAAATAGCTTGTGAGTGAATTTCCGATGCTGACTGGGGATGCCTGCGAAATGTCGTCATTCGGCTCATAATGATCGGCCAATGATCGTGTTGCCACGCTTTTCACAGCCAAGGCTTTCACGGTCGGAGGTGTTAATTGTTCCCGTGCCACTTTCAGTTCCGCTTTGTATTTTTCGAGCAGTTCATGCGGCCCGTTTTCTGCTGCTCTTTTGTCCTTCATTCTTGCGAAAAGCTCATTTCTGTCCCGATTCAGCTTTTTGGCCAATTCGTGGTCCTTGTTTTTCACAGAAAGCTTCATGAGCAGATCCCATTCATTTTGATAACGAACCAGTTCATGATCGAATTGCTGGATAGAACGATCTTCCGCCGCCATTGGCAAAGCCTTTTTGGTCAACTTGCTGCTTCCTTCGGCAATTGCTGAAATGGGCTGCAGCATGAGACAACAAATCAGGAAAAAAATGAGATGCTTCCTTTTCATAGAATTCTGTACCCCTTTCTTTTGGTTTTTGATTAAACGAAAAAACGAACCATCACACGCAAACAGCCACCCGGCGATTACCAGATGGCTGCTGACTTGCTTCGTATTCATATTTTTCGTTTGACTCTAGTGTAGACTGAATGGGACCTTCCCTTGCGAAATGAACGCTAGTGTTCCATTGTGTAAAGAAATGTCTTCCAATTGTTCCCACAGCCTTTAAAATAGAGTACGCTATTCGTATGTTGGCCTGAGATACGATACAATTTTATGCCAAAAGGAGGCTTCTCCCGTGAACCACACTTTTTCGATAGAACGAGTTCCTTTTGACCAAAAGCACGTTCTGGGGCAATTGCTAGAGCTGTATACATATGACTTCACTGAGTTTGAACCTTTTGAAGTCGATGAAAACGGCTTGTTTGGCTATGACTACTTTGAAGAGTACTGGATCGAACCTGAGCGTCATCCCTTTTTCATCAAAGTCAATGGCAAGCTCGCAGGGTTTGTCCTTGTTCGCATACTCCCCAATACCGATTCAACGACCCACCCGCTTTACTCCATTGCTGAATTTTTTATCATGAAGCGCTACCGTCGACTGGGCATCGGAAAAGCGGCCTCCCATCAAATCTTCAAAATGTTCCCGGGTGCCTGGGAAGTCTTTCAATTGGAAAACAACGTGCCTGCCATCGGCTTTTGGCGTGCCAGCATCCGCGATTACACAGCCAATCACTATCAAGAGCGTCAAGAGGATGGCAAAGTCATACAAACGTTCATGTCTAGACCTTAACAGAAAAAAGCCAAGGGACAGCGCAAATCCCTTGGCTTTTAGTAAGAAAACCAACTAGCTGATGACCGCAGGAAACGTCATCACGACAACAGTTCCGCTACCCAGCTTGCTCTCCACCGTAATCTCTCCACCGTGAGCCAAGACGAGCTGTTTGGCGATCGCCATCCCCAGCCCCGTTCCACTGGTGTTCTCTCCTGTATGCCCACCTCGGTAGTATCTTTCGAACAGATTGGCCAATGTCGTCTCATCCATGCCCGGTCCATTATCCGCAATTTTGACCATAAACTGATCGGTTGCAATCGACTGTACCTCTACGAGCAAGTGTGTACCTGCCGGGGTATATTTGATCGCGTTTGTCAAAATGTTGACGATGATGCGGCGAAACCAGATTGGATCGACCTCGGCCCTTAACGATTGGACATTCGCCAAAAATTCGATGTCATGCAAGGACGAGCTCGGATCGTTCACCATATCCACCACAATCCTGCGAATGCTTTCTACGATCGCGACAGGTTGCTTGACCATCGGCAAAGCTTGGTTCTTGAGTCGATAGGTCAAATTCAAATCTTCAATCAGTCCGTTCATGTAGTCTGACTTTTCCCGTATCGTTTTCCCAAATTCGCTGACTTCTTTTCTGTCCCACTCATATTGTTCGGACTCCAAAAAGGTAGCATAACCGTAAATCGAGCTCAGCGGTGTCTTGAGATCATGGGAGAGCCCGGTAATCCATTCCTCTCGCGTCTGCTCGATCTCTTGCTGAAGCTTTTCATTGGAACGCAAGGTTTCACTCAGATGCCGGAGAGCGTCAAACACATCCTTGAACACACGAAATGACTTCTTTTCTTTCCCTCGCCAATTCCTTCCGATTGGTTTTCCTTTTTTCCCGATGGGCTCCTCATAGCGACCTTGGGCCAGTCTTTCCAGCCAATTCACCATGTGCAAGAGCGGCTTACCTACCCGCCACGCATACCAGCTTCCTGCGAATAGAACGACCAGGATCAAAATCACACCGATCTGAAGGAACGTTTCCTTGACCATGGCATCCTCCGACGTCTCTTGGACACCAGACTGATAGTTTGGATTCGGAGTGCCCACTACGTACGTCAAGTCGCTCTTCGTGTCATATCGACTTGTGATGCGGACAGGAACATTTTTTGCTGTCTCGCCGTTCTGAAGTACTTCCGTCATGTCTAACTGGGCAGAAGCTCTCGGGTGATTCCATTGATGAATGAGTTTCCCCGTATGATCGTATACCAAGTACCATGCCTTTTCTTGGGAAAAGCTTTTGTTCAACGTATCCCATGTCTCTTTGCTGGTTCCCGTTTTTGCTGCGATCAGTCGCTTCATCATTTCTTTTTCTGGAGCGGGTGTTCCATAGAGGATGATCATATTTTCGTCAAATTGGTTTATAACCCAGTGCGTGATGTGATAGGGAGAAGCATCACGGTCTTCTACATAACTAATCCACTCTCCTGGCCCAAATTGGCTGGGAACATCAGCAGGCGTCCGATAGTTGTACAGGATTTTTCCATGCTTGTCGATAATCTGCAACCAGCCTTGATGCCTCGCCACGCTCTGCTCGATTTCCGGTTCGACGCGAACACGCTTCCCCTCGTAATCCATCTTCAATGTCAAATCGGACGCTTCCAGCCTGGACAAATCGACGGCCAACTGCTCGTTCATTATGCGCCAGCCTAACCCCAGCATCGCGATAATCAAAAACAGCAGCAAGATGAGGAGAAACCCGAACAGTTGCCGGACATATTGAAAGATCAGCTTGTTTCGCAAATTCATGACTGTCTTGCCGGACTAACCAGCTTGTAGCCCAGCCCTCTTACCGTAACCAGGAGCTTTGGCTGTCCCGGATTTTCTTCTATGCGCTGGCGCAGCTTGTGAATGTGCACCATGACTGTATTTTCATCAAACATCCCGTACTCGTCTTTCCATACATGATCGTATATTTGTTCTTTCGTAAATACCCGGTTCGGATTCTGGCAGAAAAAGACGAGCAATGAAAATACTTGCGCCGGGCAGTCCACTCGTTCTCCGTTCACGAACAGCTCGGCTGCCTCCAGATTTACTTGAAAACGGCCAAAATCAAAGCGCTTTTCTTCCTGGGCTGGAGCAGATCCCCCCAAGGTTCTGCGCAGATGAGCCTTCATCCGGGCAACGACCTCTAGTGGATGAAATGGCTTCGTTATGTAATCATCCGCTCCATAAGCGAATCCGCTTAATTTATCAAAATCCGTGCCCTTTGCCGTCAGAAAAAAGACCGGTGCCTTTGTTCGCTGGCGCACGGCTCCGCACAGCTCAAATCCATTTTTATCAGGGAGCATGACATCCAGAATCAACAAGTCGTATGTCTTCTCCTCCACGAGACGAATCGCCTCTGCTGCTGTCGTACATGTATCGATCTGGACAAAGCCTTCCTTTTTCAGCACTGTTTGAAGCATCTGCAAAATCGCTTCTTCATCATCTACCAGCAAGATTCTTGCTTCTTTCTCCATATCCGTTCCCTCCCTTGCTGTCATTCATTCTACCATGAGAACCGACGCCAACAAAAAAGATAAGGAAATGGTAAGGTAGCGTTTTAGTAGGGGAAAGGTCTAGCCATTATGATGAAGGAGAAAGGAGCGGATTTACCTATGTGGGCTATTTGCCAACACGAATTTTTTCGGCTATTTAAAAGTATTAAATCGTTAATTACCGTTGCCTTTATCGTAGGCATCTCGTACTTGGTTTCTGATCTCGTCAATCAGGCAGCAAGCTTTCTCCCACAAAAGGAGCTGGCTCAGGGACACGCGCTTGGTATCTTTGCACTCATCATGCTGTTCGGGCCCTTGTTTGTATTCAGCCTGTCTCATGATGTCATAAATCGTGAGCTAGCGGGCAGGACGATTCGCTTTCTCGTCACCCGGACTTCACGCAATCAGATCATTTTTGGGAAATTTCTCGGAGTGGCGTTCTTCTGGTTAACCTGCATGATTATTACGTTTGGCGTCGTTTTCGCCACCGTGCAAACGTTTGACGCCAAGACCTTTTACCTCTGCGTATCCCTGCTTATCTATTGCATCTCGCTGGCGCTGCTGCTCTCGCTCGTGATACCTCGCCCCAGCTACACGATGTTTTTGGGAATTGTGATCGCACTGATCTTGCCAGGTCTCGGGCTGTGGAGTACCTTCTCCAGTCACCCAGCAGCTCCATGGATTAAATATTTGACACCCTTTTCATTTATGGAAAAAGGCGGCGCCTGGACCGGCTTCATTTGGCTCTATGCAGCAGCTTTTCTGATCGCTTCTATGTACTTATTCCGACGGAGGGATTGTTAATGGCAATGATCGAGACCATACAGTTAAACAAGCGCTTTGGCAATCGAACGGTCGTGAATGATGTTAGTCTTACTGTACACAGCGGGGAGATTTTCGGATTCCTCGGTCGAAACGGCGCAGGAAAATCGACCTTTATCAATATGCTGACAGGCATTCTGATTCCGACTGCGGGCACCATTCGCATGTTTGGAGAAGATGCCCATACAGAAGGCTGGAAAAAACGAATTGGCGTACTGCCGGATTACTCCACCTTCTACGACCATTTATCTCCTGCGGAGCACCTGCACTATTTCGCTCAGGTAAAAGGCGTCACACTGACAAAAGAAGAATGCATGCGCATCCTGACAGACGTTGAGCTTGAGGAGCATGCATCCCGCAAAGCCAAAACCTTTTCCTTCGGGATGAAAAAGAAGCTGGGTATTGCCCAAGCATTAGTCGGAGACCCGGAGCTCATCTTCCTTGATGAACCTACTTCTGGCGTAGACGTCGAATCAGCCCTGCATATTCAAAATTTGCTGCGCAAGCTCCATCAACAAGGAAAAACGCTCTTCATGACCTCGCACAATTTGAATGAAGTCGAGAAAATCTGTACCCGCATCGCCATCATGAAAAGCGGAAAGATCAGTTCACTCGGTACTCTCGATGAGCTGCAAGCTGCCCATCAGGCATGGCGATCTGTGCATGTGCGTCACTCGGCTTTTGCTACGGAGGATTCTGGAAACCTGCGCACCTTTATTGAGTCCCTTGGGCGCAATACGATTTGGGAAGACGGACGTCTATCGATCCAGGTCGATGATGATCAAAAAGTGGCAACCCTCGTTCGTGCTCTTGTCCAGGCGCGCGTGGATATTTATGGCGTGAACGTTGAAGTCCCTTCACTCGAACGAATTTTTATGGGGGAAGAGTCTCATGATGCTTAATCTCGTTTTTGCCCTGCTCCTATCCGGGATGCTGCTTTTCAACATCTCGATAGGAAAAAGCATGACCACCGGAAGTATGTCAATCACAATTGGCCTGATTGTCCTCAATCTCATCTTCTTCATCACAAAGTACAGGAAGAGTCAGCATGAAAAAATGAAAGATCAGGTTAGTAGATACGAACGATAATCAGGCTCATGTAAATGGGGGAAGATTCGCATGGCCAGTAGGTATCTGGAATTCGCCGTTATCCTGACAGGGATTTTGCTGTTTAAAATCTTTTGGGGAAATCTTACACCGGGAGCTATCGGGATTTTAATTGGGCTAATTATTGTTACTCTCATCCTTTTCATGAGAAAACAGTACGCAAAACGCGAGGAACAAAAGAAGCAAGAAAATAGGTAGAAAAAAGCAGCTTGATTGCCACCGAAAACAGCTCGCAAGTTATGCGGCTATGGGGCAATGAGCTGCTTTTTTCTACAAGATTGCGAGAAGCTGATCCAGTCGTTCAATGACAGCGAGTGGCTGATGTTCGGAAGTAGGCTTCTTCCCTCGTGGATTGATCCAGACTGCTGAGAAGCCTGCGTCCATCGCCCCTGCTACATCTGCCTCCCACGTATCTCCGACGAACAGCACCTGCTTGCTCTCAACACCGAGTTTTTCACGAACATGTTCATATATGCGCAGATCAGGCTTATGATGCCCGATAATCTCGGAGAGAAACACCCGCTCCCGCGGAAAATACATAGACAATCCCAACCGCTCCAGCTTGATAAACGCCATATCGACAGGACCATTGGTGACAATCCCTAGCGTATGCTCTTCTGCCAACCTCGCAATAGTAGACTGGACAGTGGCATCTGGCTGGACTGCATCCATACATGCCGCCTGGTAGGCGCGTTGAAAATCGTCTACCTGCTCCGCTTCAATCTGTCGGTTGCAATCAGCCATGGCTCGCTGAAAACGCAGCCTCCTGTATTGCGTAAAATCGTAGCGTTTGGCAATAACATCGACCCACAGATCATCTCCGTGGCGCCGCAGAGCCTCAAGGAATTTCTCTTGGTCTAATTCTGCTGTAAGTGCATGGGTCGCAATCGTCTGCTGCATCCCTTTCTCCCAGCAAGCTGAAAAGTCGAAGAGAGTGTCATCGAGATCAAATAGGATTGTCGTAAATTTGGACATGGCTGAGTTGCGTCCCCTTCCCTTTTTCTTGCTGTTTTCATTGTGCATATGACTCTGTCTTTTGTTATGATCATTGTAACGGAAAAAGGAGGTGGAAACATGTCTAATGAAAAACTGGATATTTTGATAGAGGGTATGAATGAGTTGCGTCTGATTGCTTATGCTCTTATGGATCGGCAGGACGAATTGGATGCCAAGATGGAAGCTTTGACTATGGAAGTTCACCAGTTAAAAGCCGATGTTGCGGAACTAAAGCAGGATGTCGCCATGTTGAAACAAGATGTTGCTGAGTTAAAGGAAGGTCAAGATCGTCATGAGCGTATCTTGGAGACATTGGCGCTGCGTGCTCTTGAATGGAATAATTTCCGCCTCGATTTCATTCGCAAAACATCCTGAAGCCTTTAGCTTTTAGGCAATTCCACAAGCAATGCCTCTTTCAACTCAACTGGCAAAGAAATAGATTGGCGTGTATTCGCATCGATCATGACCATTGTCACATCGGCGTCCGCTACTAATACATCTACAGCGTTGTACAGCTCCTGGCGGATGACGAAGCTTTTTTCACCCACCTTGACCACTGTCGTAATCGCCGTTACCTCTTCACGCATCTTCAATTCTTTACGGTAGTTAATGTTTATATTGACCACTACCGGCATGATGGCCCGTCGCCTCAATTCATCCAGCGTAAATCCTTGCTCCCATATCCACTCAAAACGCGCCCACTCCATGTACTCTAAATATTTGGCATTGTTCACATGTCCGATTACGTCAATATCAGTAGATCGAACCGTTAGATGATAGCGATGAGCCATCGTTCTCACTCCTTGTTTTTCTTCAGTATACCGAATTCAGGTAGCTGAGTGAACATTCATTCAAAATATTCCGAATGGTCATGCTGTTCTTTCCTGAACTTTTTCCTATAATAAAAATAAACACCAGAAAGGAAGATTGGATGTTCGAACAAGAACTATTGCCGACCTTGCAAACAGCTCGCTCCCGTTATCAGGATGCACTCGTCCAATTGGATGAATCCGAGCTTGGCTGGAAGCTGGCTCCGGGCTCCAATTCCATCGGATTTTTGATTCATCACATCGCAGAAGTCGAATATCGATTCTGTATGATGTTTTTCGGAAGAGCAATCCCGTCCGGCATCACCCTCACTACAATTGGACCTGTAAAGGATGAAGGGAATTTTACCGAATTGTCTGCCCTGCTTGCTTTCAAAGATGCTGCCTACCATCACTTGCTGGATTCTCTGGCTGCTCTGCCAAAAGACGCGTGGGACATCCCCTGTGTAGCACCGATTGCGACTTTGACTCCCCGTCAGGCACTTGGTCGTCTGATCTATCATATGGGCTACCACGGCGGGCAGATTGGACTTATCCGCAAATACGGAGGACCTCAATGAGTCTCATTCTGACAGGTGAGCGGCTCATCATTCGCGAATTGCTGCGCGAGGACTTACCCGACTTACTCGCCACCTACAACAGTAATCCAAAGTACAATCAGCTTCGAAACGGCACGAGCACAATAAGTCTTTCTGAACTGCAAGCCGAATATGATGCCACGATAAGCATACCTTCCGGGCATTGGTTCGCTATTACTCGTGAAGGTACAATCATCGGAGTCATCCATATCGTCCTCTCCAGCGAAAACGATTCAAAAAGCTGGATTAGTCTCTTGCTCCTGCATGCTGATTATCAGCAACAGGGCTTTGGAAAAGAAGCAGTGACACTCATAGAAGCCTACTGCATCCAACATGGCAGTCAGCATGTTCATCACGGTGTCATTGCGCATAATGAACCCGCTCTTCTTTTCTGGGGACGGCTTGGCTATGAGCAGTATCGTCAGGTGGAGGCACCAGTCGGTCGTCTGACACAACCGGTGCTGCTGGTAGCCAAGTGGCTAACCCCTACAATTTAAGGAGGTGAACTATATGAACCGTCGCCTTTTTGAAAATGATGTGCCCACCCTCCTCTCCTAGTCGGTGAGGAAGTAGTTCTCTTACTGCCTCCCGGCTACGGAATAACGCTCGAATGATTGATTCATTATTCCGGGAGGGACTTGTTATGTCACAATCACAATGGAAGCAAATGTTTTTGGGGGCTGTCTGTCTAACACTCGCCGCAGCGATCTGGGGCGGTGTTTATGTCGTCAGCAAGGTCGTGTTGGAAGTGATTCCACCGTTCACGCTATTGATTTTTCGCTTTTGCATTGCTTTAGTCGTGTTGGGGGCATTTACCATTGGTCGCAAGGAGCGTGTCGCGAGAAAAGATTATCCTCTGCTGATGGCCATCGCCTTCGTTGGGGTCACGATCTCAATCGCCGCACAATTTCTTGGTACCAAGCTGTCTACTGCCCACATGGGTGCATTGATTACCTCTGCATCCCCTGCCTTTATTGCCATTTTCGCAGTTTGGCTATTAAAGGAGCGCATCCATCTGAAGCAGGCAGCGGGTATTTTGTTAGCGACGATTGGTGTCATCATCGTCATCGGTGTTCCAGATCAAACTGACGCCCAGTCTTCCCTGGCAGGCAACCTGATTTTGTTCGTAGCAGCGATTAGCTGGGGATTGTATACCGTTCTCAGCAAAAAGGCAACGCAGCGCTATTCGTCCCTGCTAGTCACTACCTACGTAGCATTGTTTGGCATCATCTTTACGAGTCCGCTCATGTTTTGGGAGTTGTCTGTCACGCCTGTCTCCTGGCAATTTGGTTGGGACATATGGGCAGGCGTCCTCTATATTGGGATGATTTCTACCGCAGGTGCTTTTTATTTGTGGAACAAAGGCTTCGAGCTGCTGCCCGCAGGGAGTGGGGCCGGATTCTTTTTTGTTCAGCCCATTGTCGGTGCATTTTTAGGCTGGCTGTTGCTACATGAACATTTGGGTGTTGGCTTTTTCGCTGGTGGCGCATTTATTTTCCTCGGTGTCGCCTTGTCCACTCTGCGTACACGTGAATCGGCCAAAAATAAACGTGAAACGACGGAGGAACATCCTCTCCCCCATTACAACGAGAAGCAAGGCTAAAAATCATGTATGCTTACATGCTACGAGGACTTCCCATTCGTTGGGAAGCCCTCGTTTTTTATGCTTATGGCCGAAAATATTGCCGGACGCTTCCTTTTTCGAAAGATAGCTCCACTTCAGCAAATGCGCCATTAATAAACGTGATTTGTGGCGGCATATGCCCACAATCTACATCGTAGAGAACAGGGACTTGCAGCTCACAAGCCAGCTCCTGATAGACATCTTCCACGGTGTAGCCGTCGACCGCCTGATTCACTGGACTGCGCCCAAACATGATCCCCGCACAATGATCGAACCATCCGGCCAGCTTCATTTGTACCAAAGATCTGCGCTGATCAGTCGCAGATAGCTCACAGTTTTCCAAATACCAGATGATCACTTCATTCCCGATCTGTTCTCTTTGAAACGTTTGCACGTCCCCATACGGTGTGCCAATCACATGCCGAAGGATATCGATACAGCCACCAAGTAGCCGTCCCTGCATGTTTACGTGGGGAGTAGTCTCTGTGGTTTTCCATACAGTCGGTTCCGTCAGGTGAAAGATATGCGGCGAAGGATTCGCATGCTGCCATTCCTTTTGATACATCGGGGAAGAGTACTGCAAAACCGACTCGCCCTTTTGCGTGGACAGAACCGTTTCCCACATGGCCGTCGTCTCATCCATATGTGCTCCACGCATATCCACCAGATTCGTGCCATGGGCCGTAGCCATCCCCGTTTTTAATGTAATCGCAAACAACAGCACACTCACATCTGAATAGCCTAACACCCATTTTGGTTGCATGGACTGGAAATCAAGCTTGTCTAAAATCTCAATCAGCAGCTCGCCACCCCAGGGAGGGATGATGATATCGACGTCTTCATCTTGCATCAGGGCGTTGAATTCGGCTGCGCGATTTGTGGCAGGAGCTGACTTGGCTTTTTCCTGTGTCCAGACTGTATCTTTGCAAACGATGGAATACCCCCTGCTCTCCATACGACTGCATGCCAGCCTGATCAGTTCATGCAAATACTCTGGTACACCAGATGATGGCGCAGTTACCCCTATAGTAGCGCCGTTTTTTAACGATGGATACGTGATCATGCTTCTCCCTCCCGCTCACTATGTATGTTTTTGGATAATCATACCATGAAATAGAACAAAAAAAAGACGGCCTATAGCCGTCATCAAGGTATATAAAACGGGAGGGAAGTAGAGGAGTTCAAACGAACGTGTTTCCGGTTCGTGAATGATTACTTCTTGCTGGCGTCAGTCGTTGTAGACTGTCCAGTGGAACCACTGCTTTCGGTTCCCGCAGCACTAGGTGATCCAGTGCTGGTACCTGCATCAGAATTGGCATCTGTCGCAGGTGCTACCGTAGACGAACCTGTGTCCTTCGATGCATCAGAACTGCCCGTAGAAGCATCCGTTGTAGACTGATCTTGCGAAACCGAGCTATCGGTCGATTGTCCGCTATCAGAAGTGGAGGACCCCGGAGCGGTTTCGCTTGTCGTGCCCTCTGGTTGTGTCGCCGGTTCAGGAGTTCCTGTTGTGTTAGAGCAGGCAACCAAGCTGCCAGACAGGAGTAATGCGACAGTGGCAATGGAGAGCCATTTTTTGTTCATGTTCATTCCCCTTTCATTCCTTGGCTTCGTGACCTTCTCGCTGTCACACCTATATCGTAACGGTTAAAGATAACCATTCTGTAAGGAAAGTAGGAAAAAACGATGATCAAAATATGAAAAAAGTATGACCATGATCATTTTGATCGGATCATGATTTAGTTCTCCGGCTTAATCCTGGGAAGCCATATCGTAAAAGTACTGCCCTTCCCAGGCGTGCTATCCACTCTGCATTTGCCATCATGCAGCTCTACCAGCTCTTTTACAATGGCAAGTCCAAGCCCTGTCCCTTTATTGTTCTTGGAACGTCCCCGATCCACTTTGAAAAAACGTTCCCAGATGCGATCCAGATCATCTGCTGCAATTCCCATCCCTGTATCGATCACTTGAATCTGGACGTATTCCTCTTCCAGCGAAGCGCGCATGCGAATTTCACCCGCAGCCGTAAACTTGAGTGCATTCTTCACCAGATTTTTCAGAATTTGCGCGATCCGGTCCTTGTCGGCATAAATTCGCGGCAGCTCGTCCTCTACCTCTACCTCCAAGCGAAGCCCTTTTTCCTCTGCTTCTGGATGGAAGGAAAAAGCAACCCGATTCATGACATCTGCCACATCGACAGGGAACTTGGCCAGATTTACTTCATTGTTCTCCAGCTTCATCAAGTCCATCAGATCATCCACCAAGCGGTTCACTTGCATCGTTTCGGTGTACATCACAGCGTAATACTTCTGCCGCGCCTCTTCTTCCTCTACCAAGCCGTCTTGCAACGCCTCGAGAAAACCTTGGATCGCGGTGAGAGGCGTACGCAATTCATGGGAGACGTTCGCCAAAAAATCATTGCGCACTTGCTCTAGATGATGACGCTCCTGCTCTACCTTCTCCAGCTTCTGTGCCATCGTATTGATCGTTTGCGCCAAGTCGCTAATCTCATCAGACGTATCGACCTGGACGCGCTCTGCATAATTCCCGCGACCAATTTCAGCCGCTGTTCTCTCAATTGTTCGCAATGGGCGGGAGATTGACCATGACAAATACGAAACCATGATCGTAGAAAGAAGCACCCCAAATAATGTCGCCCACAGAATCGATTCGCGCATTTGACCAAAGGTTTTCTCAATTCCTTCTATCGGCGCATGCAAAATAATTCCGCCATAGACGTTTTCGCCCTCGCCCCACGGGACGGAGACCGACAACATCGGGTCATCCAGACCTTCGATTTGCAGCTCGGTTACCGCGCTTTTTCCGTTCAGCACGTTACCCGCGATGGAAACTGCCACGGACTTGCCCGTAAGCATCTCATCCTTCATCGAAGTCGCGACAATTTTTCCTTCCGTATCAAATAGCCAGATGCGGGTATCAAATGACTCGTCCAGCATCGCCAGCTTGTCCAAGAGCTTTTTGTTTACTTCATTGCTGTTATGAATAGCGGCATTTACTTTTTTGGCCATCCGCAAAAGCTCTTCTTCTTTCGCGTTGTAAATATACTCTTTCGTAAAAAAGGAGAGAACGATCCCTGTAATCCCCAACCCTACCAAAACGGTAGCCAAAAAGCTGACCAGCAGTCTGCGGTAGATACTTTTCGACATGCCTAGCATCAGTTATCCACCCCAAACTTGTAGCCGATCCCCCAAACCGTTTGAATGCATTCATAAGGGAGCTTGTCTAAACGTTGTCTGATCTTTTTAATATGAACATCGATCGTTCGAACATCGCCAAAATAATCAAAGCCCCACACTTGTTCCAGCAATTGCTCTCGTGACCAAACACTTCCCGGCGATTTGACGAGTTGAACAAGCAGATCAAACTCCTTCGGGCGAAAGCTCACTTTTTCCCCGGCAACGATCACTTCCCGTTTATCCAGATCGATCGTTAATTGATCAAAAACAAAAGTCCGAAGCACTGCCTCATCTTCTACTTTTGGCTTTGGCTGTAATCTGCGCATAATCGCACGGATACGTGCAACGATCTCACGTGGACTAAACGGCTTCGTTACGTAATCATCCGCTCCGAGCTCCAATCCGAGTACACGGTCAAACTCCTCATCCTTTGCCGTCAGCATAATAATCGGCGTATCCCACTTCTTGCGGATTTCCCGGCATGCTTCAAAGCCGTCCAACTGCGGCATCATCACATCGAGAATGACCACATCCGGCTGTTCCTTTTCCATCATCTCAAGAGCTTCTCGTCCATCTGTTGCTGCGATGAGCTCGATTTGTTGTTTTTCAAAATAAAGGCGAATAATTTCGCGTACGTTTGGATCGTCATCGGCAACCAAGACTTTCATCGTGGACATAGCCAATAACCTCCCTTCTTTCAAAACGACATAGAATGAAACATGCCGTTCAGACAATTTACGTTTTTCCATGGTAACATAGATCACCCGTGTTGTGGACGGATAGAAGTCCTATCGAGCTGGTAAAAGCAGGACAAAAATTGTTTGCGACAATAAAAAAGCGAGTGGACCTATAGCCCACCCGCTCATATTTTTCACTTCGTTTCTCTTACAATCGGGACACTGCGTGTGAGGCTAGCCCACAGCAACCCTAACAGTGCGCCTACAAAAGCTGGCACCAGCCAACCAATTCCTACTTTGTACAGTGGCAATTGTTCCAAGATTGGCGTCAGCGAGTCGATAGACAATCCAAGCTGGGAAGCACCATCCAACAGACTGATGACAGCCGTTGCCGTGATCGCGCCAACGTATACGGCACGATGTCCATTAAACATCCGATCACAAAACGTCAGCAGCATCAGCACGATCGCCAGCGGATAAATCGCCATTAAGACAGGCACAGAGAACGTAATCAGCTGCGTCAAGCCTACGTTTGCTACCGCAGCACTGAACACGCACAGGATCACAGCCATTTTCTTGTAGGAAATGCTAGGAATACGACTCGAGAAAAATTGACTGCACGCAGTGACGAGCCCAACTGAAGTAGTGAGGCAAGCAAGCGTAACAGCTGCTCCCAGCAAGAGCGAACCTAATGGACCGAACAGTTGGTGCACGACCCCGGTTAAAATTTGTCCACCATTTTCCGATTTCGCAAACGAAACACTCGTCGCGCCCAAATAGCTGAGAGCAAGATAGACAAGTCCAAGACCGGTAGCGGCGAGAATGGCTGCTTTGATCGTGGACCACATCACTTTTTTGCGGTCAATGATGCCTCTAGCCTGAACAGCCGTTGTTACTACCAGACCAAATACCATTGCAGCTAATGCATCCAGCGTCAGATAGCCTTCGACAAAACCCTTGAAGAACGCAGTATCCTGATACGCACCTGTCGGTTGTCCCACTTCACCCAAAGGAGAAATGAGTGATTTGACAAACATCAGACCAATGATGATCAAGAGAGCAGGTGTCAAAATTTTACCAATTCGATCCACCAGCTTGCTCGGGTTCAGACTCAACCAAAACGTGATGGCAAAATAGATGACGGTAGTCACAAAAAGCGGAACCCAACTGTCTTTCATGGATTCAGACAAATATGGCAGCACGCCCATTTCAAAGGTTACTGTACCTGTCCGCGGAATCGCCATGAATGGCCCAATCGACAGATAAACAATAAAGGTGAATACGACTGCAAACAGCGGATGCACTCTTGTTGCCAACGTTTGCAAGTTACCGCCAGCCAAGCCAACCGCGATGATGCCCAGTAAAGGCAGACCTACACCGGTAATCAAAAAGCCGACCATTGCGACCCAAACATTATCTCCTGCAGCTTGTCCCAGTGCAGGCGGGAAAATCATATTCCCTGCTCCAAAGAATAGGGCAAACAGCATCAAACCAATTGTAATTGTTTCTTTCGTAGAAAGTTCTTTCATATGAATCCTCTCAATATTATTTAATAAAATAAAATTTTCATTAGTATAACTTAAAATTTACTCACTATTCAACCTTTAATTTTTTAAAATTATTGAACTTTTGTTAAAAATGAAAGTTTTTACAGGTCAAATACCTCTTTTCTCTTGATCGCCCCCACTGCTTCCCATACGTACAGACAATAGATACTGCGCCATGGAGCCCACTTTTCCCCTAGCTTGCGAATGTCGTTTTCATTTGGCTTCGAGTTCATTCCATAGAGGTGAACAATTCCATTTCGCAAACCGATATCAGCAGCGGGCAACAAGTCTGGACGCCCCATCCCAAACATGAGCAGGCACTCTACCGTCCACCGTCCAATTCCTCGTAGTGAAGTGAGGTAAGTAATGATTTCCTCGTCCTTCATTGTCCATAGTCTTTCCAAATCTACCGTTTCATTCACAATGGCACGGGCAAAATCGATAATATACTCTGCTTTTCGCTGACTAAATTGCAGCGTACGCAAATCCTCCACAGTCAATCTCGCTACCGCATCAGGAGTCGGAAAAGCGATGATGCCCTCGCCGTTTGCGTTTTCTACTGGGTCGCCAGCCAGTGTAACCAGCCTCTCGGTCAAATTGGCTGCAAAGGTCAAATTGATCTGCTGCCCGATAATGGTCTTGACCATGCATTGAAACAAATCGGCATCCAGCATAAGACGAAGACCGCGAAACCGCTCAGTCAGGATGGCAAGTTCCTTTTCCTCCCTCATCTGCTCGTAAATAACGGGTAGATCCAAATCAACACTAAAAGTACGGCGGATCATTTTTTCTAGCAACTGCTGGTCTGTCGTGGACAAAATCGCCTCTGTCTCGTAGCGCAATGCGGGTTCTTCCAAGCTGCCCTCAAATTGCATATGGACCAGAACTGGCCGTAAGCCGATACGAAAGACGCGCTGTAGACTATTTTTTTCTTTATTCACACGTATCTGCGTATCTGGATGTGTCTCAAGACGCCGAAGCAACCGGTCAAAAGAATACGGGGGAGTAAGCGAAATAATCCAACAATTCACAAGACTCTCACCTTTCCAGATAAAATAAAAACCTCCGGAGAATCCTCCGAAGGTGTCAAGTATACTTCGCAAAACTTATTTCGTAAACATCCCTTTGAGAACAAATTTTACGTTTGCCGGACTTTCTGCCAAACGGCGCATGAAATATCCATACCAGTCGTTTCCGTACGGTACATAAACACGCATTTTATAGCCTTCGCGAGCCAAGTCAATTTGGGACTGTGTGCGAATACCATACAACATTTGGAATTCAAACTGTGTGCGCGGGATGTTGTGTTCCTTTTCCAGCTTTTTCACAAAATCAATGATGTTGTCATCATGAGTTGCCACAGCAGCGTACCCACCGTTCAACAGATGCTGCTTGATGATTTTTTTGTAGTTCTCATCTACATCTGGCTTGTTCGGGTAAGCAACTTCAGGAGATTCCTTGTAGGCTCCTTTTACGAGACGGAAGTTCACTTTTTTGTCCTTCAGGCTGTCGATATCGTCCGATGCTTTGTAGAGATACGCCTGAATTACGGTTCCTACGTTGTCGTACTCTTGTAGTAATTCGTTCAAAATCTCCATGGTCACGTGATTGTGTGCGTAGTCCTCCATGTCGATACGAACGAAAATGTTTCCGTTTTTCTTAGCCGAATCCAAAATGCGTCTCATGTTGTTCATGCAGAGCTCACGGCTGATATCCAGACCAAGCGAAGTCATTTTCAACGAAAGATTGCAATCGACACCGGATTGGTGGATCGCTTCCAGCGTTTTGATGCAATAGTCAGCAGACTCGTTTGCTTCCTCTACGCTGAATACGAATTCGCCCAGATGATCCAGCGTGCACACGAGACCTTGCTGGTTCAGCTTGCGTACGGCGTTAATTGCCTCCGCAATGGTTTGACCGGATACAAAGCGACTCGCTCCAAAGCGCAGACCCCACTTTTTCGCGGCAGAATTTAAGGTTTTGTTTTTGGATAAAAATAGAAAGAAATCCTTCATAGCTTGTTCCATCGTTGACTGTCTCCTCCTCAACGTACTCTGTCCACTTCTACTAGCATGAATCGTGCCAACTTATTCTCGTAAGCGCTATCGTGATGTCTATACGACGCATTCAACACATATGTACATTGCGTGTCTATTCTTGTACACTTTTGATTAGATGTACAACAGGAACGATCCCTTTGCCTGTTAGTTTGGATAAGAGGTGACGATTTGAAACCGTTATTTTCGTTGGACAGTACGCTCTCTTCCTTTGCGATTCCGCTTCCACCCGATATTGTCAAAATACGCACAGGTGAAACTGTAGGTGAATGGGTTGATAAAGAACGAAAGGGCAAAGTAGTCATCGTCTCGCCTACAACCACGCTCGAACAATCTATCAGCCACATTCTCGCTGGTACAGGCATTTCTGATCTGCCGGCATTCGTCATCGTGGATGAACAAGGGACTCCGACGGGAATGGTTGAGCCCTACCAGCTCATGACTGCCTTTGTCGTGTTGACCCAAAATCAGTCTGCCCTACTCAGTACCTTGATGGATACGATGAGTGAGGCTGTCACGATTGTGGACTCCCGCAACGTTGTCCAACACTGGAATCGGGCAGCAGAAACGATTTATGAAATCGATCGCGAGCAAGTCGTCGGCACTTCTCTCGATGAGCACTTCGCGAGTGAATCAATCCGCCTGCTCGATGCGCTACGTCAAGGGACATCTGTACAACGTGTCTATCATATTCCTCGTCCTGATAGTCATGTACTCATTAATGCGGCACCGATTCGCCGCGAAGGTGAGATTATCGGCGCGATTTCTATTGAACAGGATATTACCGAATTGGTTCGTCTCAATGAAGAATTAGCACATACGACGGCTCATCTCCACAATTTGCAGCAAGAGATGAGTCGGTTTCAGGCAGCAGACGATCCTTTTTATGCGATCAAAGGGCATTCCGCCTCGATTCAATCCGCTATTGGTTCCGCAAAAAAAGTGGCGCAGACGGATGCGACTGTGCTGATTTACGGAGAAAGCGGCGTTGGGAAAGAGCTGTTTGCCAAAGCGATTCATCAGGCAAGTCGCCGACATGAAAAACCCTTTATTGCGATCAACTGCGGTGCCATTCCTGCTGCTCTGTTCGAAAGTGAGCTATTTGGCTATCAAGGCGGTGCTTTTACCGGAGCTGAGAAAAAAGGCAAGCCTGGCAAGCTGGAGCTGGCGCATGGCGGGACACTTTTCCTCGATGAAATTGGGGAGCTGCCGCTAGAGTTGCAGGTCAAGCTGCTTCGCGCCTTACAGGAACGACAGTTTTACCGCGTAGGCGGAACAGAGCCAATCACCGTCAACACACGGATTGTAGCGGCGACCAACAGACAGCTAGAGCAAATGGTTGCAGACGGGCGTTTTCGCGAGGACTTGTATTATCGGCTGAACGTCTTTTCTCTGGAAATACCGCCGCTGCGCGAACGACGAGAAGATTTGCCAGAGCTCGTGCAAATTTTCATTCATGAGTATTCGGTCGCCCATGACCACTCCGTACCACGCATCTCTCCCGAGGTCATGCAAGCGTTGTTCGAGTACACTTGGCCGGGGAACATCCGACAGCTTCGTAACGTTATCGAACGTCTGTCGATCCTGCAAGAAAACGGCGTTATTTTGCCTGAGCATCTGCCGTCCGTCATACGCAGTCACACCGAACCCACATACGTCTCTGTACTGACACCGACTGGGGGAACGTATGCGCCGCCGACTCCGACACCGGCGACAATTATACGTCCTTCGATTGCGTCCCCTACTCCACCTGCAAACGAAAAAGAGCGCATTCTGGCAGCGTTGGAGCGCACCTACGGCAACAAAAAAGCAGCAGCCGAGCTGCTCGGCGTATCTCGCGGCACCCTTTACAATAAAATGAAGAAGTTCAATATAAACGAGGAGTCTTTCAAATGGGATTGATAACATGGTCCGATGATACGTATCAAATCCATTATGCTGGGGAAACGATTGTCCTTTTGCCAAAGGAATTCGCCTTGTTTCAATTTCTGTACACGTGGAAAAACCGGGCCTTTTCAAGAAGTGACCTGCTGGATCGCGTCTGGCCGCTGGAAGAGCCTACTGACCGTACTGTCGACGATCACATTTACCGTTTGCGGAAAAAACTGCAAAAGTGGTCACATCTGCTCACGATTGATACGGTCCGAGGAGTCGGCTATCGGCTTACGCTAAAAGAGCAGCAATCGCCTAGTCCATCGGCATTAAACAGTGATTTCTCCGAGAACATCCAGAAGATGCTAACCACCTACCACGGCATGGGGATGGGGGCAGCTTTGCAGACACTCTATGCGAATCAGCAAGTTCTTGGCTTCCAGATGGACTCTTTTTATGCTACCTATTTGCGGTTTGTTGCCGGTGACTTCGGCTGGTTTGTCGAGGATAAAACTCCCCCCATTTCCGACAAGCTGTTTTATTTGTTCCATTTATACCATATGACAGAAATTGACTCGCAAAAAACATTAGACATTTTACAATGGGCTCTGAAAAACGCGAAAAGTATGCCTAAAAATTATCAGGATGAGATGCAAATCACCGCAATCAGTGTCTACGCCCAAGCCAAAGAATGGGAGCAAGCAAAAAAACAAATGCTTCCTGCCAGAGAGATTGTTGAGCGAGTCAATTCACCCGGCTTTCAACTCTTTTTTCAAGCGGAAGAAGCCCTCTTGTATCTGCTCATGGGTGAAGTTGACGAGGCTGAGAAAGTCATTCAACACTCTGAGGTGATCTTGCAAGAACTCCCTATGCAGCGTGAGCTCGGCAGCTTTACCATTACACGCGGTCTTTGTCTGTACCATCGACAGGAGCTTGCCAAGGCGCGCCGTTTGGTCGATGAAGGTCTGGAGGTCTTACGAAGCACCAAGTTCGTCCCCCATCTCATTTATGGCACACAAATGATCTTGTTGTTCTTGAAAGACTTCGGCTACGATCCAGAATGGGAGCGCAAATACCAGAAAATGTGGGCGAAATTATCCGAAGAGTACCAGTTCGACTACTTGCAGAAAAAGATTCTTGCCCTCATCTCATCAACTATCTGATATTCCTCTGACAAATCCCTTTTATCATCGAGGTAACAGATCGATGGAGGGATTTTTTTGTTAAAAGAAAATAGAACGTTTCGCACGCTGTTCATCTCTTACGGACTGTCTACGCTCGGCGATTGGTTTGATTTTATTGCGGTATCCATCCTGTTGGGGTTTGTGTGGAAGGTTGATCCGATGACGATGGCTCTCCTGCCCGTTGCCTATGCGGCTCCAAGCATCTTGCTCGGGCAGTTTGCCGGGGTGCTGGCAGACCGTGTGAATAAGGTACGTATGATCATGACGATGAATATCATTCAGGCTGCTCTCACTTTACTCCTGCTTGCCATGCCTACTCCGTTCTGGTTCTTGGTGGTCATTGCCCTGCGTTCAGGTGCCTCTGTCTTCAATGATCCAGCGCAACAGACCTTGACGCGCCAAATCGTACCTGAGAATCAATTGTTACAAGCCTCTGCCTTGAATGGAGCCGTATACCAGATGGGGAAATTGATCGGCCCACTTGCCGGAGGATTGGTAGCGGCCGTTTTTGCCCCTGCCATTTGTCTGATGATTAATGCTTCGACATTCCTTCTCTCTACTGGATTTCTGTTCATGATTCGTAAAGTGGAGCATACGTTGTCCCGTACATCCGTAGAAGAGCAGCCTCTTCCTTACCGTCAAGCATGGCAAGAGGGCTGGCGCATCTTTTTACAAAACCGTGTCCTGCTGCTCACCACGATCTTCGCAACCGTTACCTCGTTGGCGATTCAGTTGGCGGATACACAGTTTCCCGTGATCTTCCGTGAGAAACTACCCGACAATCCGGAAATGCTCGGGTTTACAGTTAGTGTCATTGGACTAGGCGCACTAGCCACCGTCACCTGGCTACATCGCTTAAAAGAGATTCGTTCCTACGGTTGGGTGCTGGGCGGTGGTGTTTTGCTCATTGGAATTAGTTTTTCGTGGATTGGATTGTTCCAGCCGGGTGATGGCATGTATTGGCTGCTGATTCCCGCTCTATTGGCTGGAGTCGGAACAGGTCTGACATCGGTCGGTGCCAATTATCTGATACAAAAAGAAAGCCCCCCGCAAGCACTGGGCCGCGTGAGGGGAATTATCGATTCATTGACGAGCGCCACTTTCATTATTGCTCCGTTGCTCGGTGGCGTCATTATGACCATCTGGGGTCCAAACACTGCTTTTTTATGGGTCGGAATGTTAATCGCTTCGATTGGCGCAGGCGCTGTCCTCTTACAACGATGGATTTGGGGGAAACCAACACAAGACGTGGCTATTGCTTCCGCTACGACTGGATCGGAACGAGTCGGATAATTTTATCGTCCCCTTCTCTCGGATTTCCACGACCATCGCGGTTGTTGGTTAACAAATAGAGTGAACCGTCTTTTCCTTCGATCACATCGCGCAATCGTCCGAACTCGTCTTGGAACAAAGCACCAGCCTCCAATACTGTATCCGGTCGAGTAGCGTCTAAGCTAATTTTCTGAAGCTGCTTGCCCCTGAGGTTCGCTACGAGCAGTTGTCCTTTCCACGGCCCTTTGGATACAAACGTCATGCCAGAAGGAGCCCATGTCGTATCACCGCTTTGCAGGAGGGGGGTTTTCATCCCCTCTTTTTGCTGTTCACCAGAAATGACCGGCCAGCCGTAATTGGCCCCCGGCTCGATCCGATTGATCTCATCATGTGCAGTCTGGCCGTGCTCCGAGCTATAGAGTCTCCCTGTATCCGGATACCATGCGATGCCTTGCGAATTGCGATGTCCATAGCTGTATACAGGTGAGCCGGAAAAAGGATTGTCGGCAGGAATGGTTCCATCCAGATTGATGCGCAAAATTTTTCCGGCGAGACTTGCCCGATCTTGTGCAAGCTTCGGCTCGTGCGCATCGCCTGTCGTAATATAGAGACGCTGATCCGGACCGATTTTGATTCGCCCTCCGTTGTGGATCGAGCTTCCCGGGATT
This sequence comes from Brevibacillus brevis, assembly GCF_001039275.2. Classification (NCBI taxonomy): domain Bacteria; kingdom Bacillati; phylum Bacillota; class Bacilli; order Caryophanales; family Paenibacillaceae; genus Brevibacillus; species Brevibacillus brevis. The sequence continues at coordinate 980,749 of NZ_CP030117.1, read as the reverse complement.
TTGTCGAGGAGTACCTTGTCAATCTGTGCTGAGTTGTTTGCTTCTCGTAGTCGCAGGACACGATTGAAAGTAGCCAGTCCCTCTTTGTAAGTATGGTAAATGTACAAGTAGTGGTTATTCGCAAAATCAGGATCGAGCACAAGGCCCAACAGCCCGCCTTCTCCCTCGCTTATAAACGGGGCAGGGAATGAGATGAGCGGCTCCGGCAGCAGCTTGCCTGACTGGATCACACGTATTCTGCCAGGCCGTTCTGTGAAAAAGAAGCGACCGTCCGAGGCTATATCCATCGCCCACGGCACATCTAATTGATCAGCCAATACCTCCATCCGATAGGGAAGAGACTGTTGAGCTGGCTGCGATTCTGTTGCAGGATTCGCCTCGCAGGCCACAACCGGTATACTCAGGATCAAGGTAAGCACACAAAGCATCCATTTTTTCCACATCTCACGTTTTCCTCCCTGCGTGATTTGTTCAGTAGGAACCAGGAAGCATTTTAGACAAATCTTCGCTAGTACACGCTTATGTCCTCTTTTCGCTTCGCAAAAATCTGCTTGGCCCTCCAGCAGTTGTGCCGGGGCCGAAGCCCGGTGACATGTTTTCCAGTCGCCTGTATCCTCTCTACGTTCGGGCGGTCTCCTTCCAAACATATCACCGTGCTTCCACAGCTAAGGTCGTCGTCCTGTTTTTAGATCTTTTTGCTTGGTTTGCCAAGAAGTCTTTTCCGTTTTTTCTGTAGCCGCGTAGGAAGAAGCGGATTTTCAGTCCAAGCGCCTCTGGAGCCCTACTCAGCGAAGGAATGTATGTCGGGGGTTTTCAGCCTCAACCTCTGAAAATTCATCCTCGAACCTCTACTTTTGAGGCGCTCCCGACATTCATTCCGTAGCGGACAGCCCCCGCCTCCGGCAGGGCGTAGGCCGAAGCGTAGACTGGAAATCCGCTTCTTCCCCTCACTACACCCCCTAAAAAAAAAAAAAAATTGGTCCCCATTGAACCAATTCACGAAAAAGACCTACTCGATTTTCACTTGTCTTCGTTCCTCGATTTGCCGATGCAAAATGTACTTTCGCAGATTGTGAAAATGACGAGCATTGATTCCTTTGATCGTACAGCCGTAAAAATAGTTCGGACCCTCTATTCGCTCATGAATGATAACCAGGTCAGTTTTCACTACCCCATCCGGGCGATTGCGACCATACAATTCAAAAGAAAAGACAATTTGCTGATCCGCAGGAATCTGTTTGTCTGAGCGGAATGCCAAGCCTCCCAGGCTCAAATTCACCAAGTACACCATTTGGCTATAAACGGAAAAAAATGAGTCTGGCTCCTGCGTCGGATACTGGATCCACCCCTTAACTTCCATGTCGAAACGGGGATAGCGTCTGCGCTGTTCCCGAAACTCAGTAGCTGTTGGAGAGTGGAACAAAAACAAGCGATTTTTGTCTTTAGCCACGACTACGGCTTCAAACGTATTAATCGTTTCATAATCAGCCGTCAATAGACAAGGGATCTGATCCCCCACCGTGACATCCAATGGGCTGGGAAATAAGGCTTCGATCAAGTCCCCTTCTTCATAGGTAACATGACCTTCTATCACTCGATTCCCTTTTCTAATTTGTATTATGCTTTCCATCTGCGTTCTCCACCACTTCGCACAAATATATTACCGGGATTTCCGAAATCTTTACCTGGATGCTTTTCGCGGAAAATAAGGTATAATGGGAACATTGACAGATAGGAGGTTACAGACCGATGAATCGTTATCAATTGGTAACACTGGCTTTGGCATTTTTGGTAACCGCCTGTCTCATCGGAGTTGGCATTGCCATTGGGGAAAAAAGCCCCCTCGGTATCCTTGGCTGTATCGTTGTTGCCTTCTCGTTGATGGGATTTGGCTTTTCGTACAAGCGCAAGCATATGCGCTAACCTCTTCTCCGTTATCGCCGTACAAGTAAACTGTTCACATAAAACAGGACAGAGGGCAAGCCCTTTGCCTGCTTCAGCAGTTGTCTAGCGATAGTATAAATGTGTGGCTGGCTCCGATTTACCTTGCGATCCGCGAGATAAAACGCGACTAGCCCGTCCACGATCATACGGTGAAATGCAGGATTTGGCAAGCGTTTAACGCTTGCCTTTGCTTGTTCTATAAAAAGCTTCAAGCGCTCAGTCGCTATCCGTTCCGAATCGTAATAGCTCACGAAGTTTAAATCTCCACCTACTTTATCTTCTTCCAGGTCAATTAAATAGTCTAATAAAATATGTAACCCGCACAGCCACGGAAAGTAAGCTTCACTTACGTTTTGAATTTGCTCTTCCCCTACATCTGGATCAGTCGCCAAGCAAAAAAGCGCGAATATCCCGATAGTCGAGCCTGTGACAGCCGCAAATTCTTGCCAGTGCAACTCGTGATAGCGTTCTTTGTACTGATCCCACCACGTCAACAAGTGATCCTCGCGTAAATGGGGAGCAATGTGCTTGTATACTTGCAAATCGCTATACAAACAAGAAAACTCGAGTATCTTTGCCTGGATTTTTTCATAGGCTGGCAATTGTGCGACATGCTGTTGACAGGTCTGAACCAACCCAACCAAAAAGCCGCCGTCATCCTTATCTTCGCGGTACAAATAATAGTCTCGCAAGGGCGCGCCTGGTGTCAGTGCATCCTGCATCGACACGTGAAGCTGACGGAAGTCTTGCGGATCTAGTGACGTGCTGCGATCACACAGATTATCCAAGTAGTCACTGATTGTTTGGTAGGCGACAATCAGCGGAACAATTGTCTCCACATACGGGATGACTTGTGCTGCATAAACGCATCCCCCTTGGCAGTGAAACTTTTTGGAGTTCATGCTGTCTTGTGCCTGTTTTCTCAGCTCGGGATTGGGAATCGCCTGTGCTCTTTTGTACCAGGCCGCAAACTCTCGCTCCAGAACAGGTTGCACATGACGATAGACTCGGTAAAGTAGCTGCCATGGATTACGTAGTTCGCTCACTTATTTCCCTCCCAAAACAAATGTAAAACGGAGGCATTCCAAAGCTTTTACCAGCTTACATCGAAGCCCTCGCTCATGACCAATAGAATTATCTTATCACATTTGGATGCCCACTCCAAAAGTCAGCCCTGAAATACACCAATTCGCCTTTTTGACTCCATATAGAGTACAAAAATAAACTTTTTGGTATTGATACGAGTAGAAGAGATCGTCATTTCCATCTGATTCTCCAGCTCCAGCATGCGTTTTCGCACCTCAGTAAAATCGAAGAATGTGGTCGCATAGCTCTCGAATTTGGGATTACTGTAATCAGTCAGCCCAAGGGAAGCCAGATGCGTTAATGCCTGATAGATCGCTCTGCGAACCCGCTGCTCAGCTGCCTTTGTTTCCTTTTGAATCAGGACAGTCCCTCCCTTCCCCAGCTTGCGGGCTGCAATCGCCCAAAAAATATCGCGTAAAGGTGGGAGATTCACCTCCCCATCCCTTTCCTTCTCCCAGCGGTACAGCCACTCCATCATGTCGAGTAAATCTTTGCTGCCTTTTTCGCTGATCATCCCCAGTTCCGTTAAGAGAAACCGTGCGGAAGACAAGATGCCCTTTTCAGGATACGATGCTTCTTTGGAAAGTGCAGGCGTCACGTTCATACTGCCGGACAGAACGGAAAGCGACCGCTGAATACCCTCGATGGATTGCTGGAGCAATATGCGTTCCCGTACCTTTTGTAGAACACTGATGACCTCCAGTCGATTCACCGGTTTGGTCACGTAGTATTCAATCCCAGTCGCATACGCCTCAGCGATCATCTCCTTCGTTTCGATTTGCGAGATCATGACAATTTTGCCTGTAAAACGCCTCAACTGGCGCACTGTTTCAATGCCATCTCGATTCGGCATCAAAAGATCAATCAACAAGATGTCTACTTGCTTCCAATTCAAGAAATCGTGGTCAATTTGTGAGCCATCCTCTGCTTCCCCACATACCTCTCCCAAATCAGCATCCTCAATCATTTGACCGAGCATGAATCGAATTCCAGGATCGTCGTCCACAATGAAGTAGCGCATGAGGTCACCCTTTCTGAATCAGAGTTGCGATTGGCAGGCGAATACAAAACTGTGTTGTTTGTCCGCATAAGTCCTCGGATAAATCAATCATTCCTTGGAGACTGGCTGTCACTTCCTTGACGTAGGATAGCCCAATTCCCGTGGATGGCCTGCCTGATACGTCGTATTTGGTAGTAAATCCAGGCATGAACAAGAGCTCCTTGTCCTTCACCACAATGCCTGGCCCATCATCGGTTACAACAAAATGAATCCACTCCCGACTCTCGTCAATCGAAGCCACGATCGATACCATCCCCCGGTCGCGGATGGCTTCGACACTGTTGCCGACCAGATTGTTGATGAGTGAGAGTGTCGTGTAAATGTGGCAAGCGAGATACGGCACCTCCACATTCGTTTCAAACTGAATGTCCTTCTCCAACAGCTTCGCGTACTTTCGTTGCCCCTGAACAATGATGGCTATTAATTCGCCCAGTGGCATATAGTCACGTTCTTTCTCGTCAGAAATCAGCTTGGAGAGGCCTGCATATATGCGTTGATTGTCCTTTTTCACTTCATGCACTTGCCCAGCAAGGGACAGCAGTCGCTTCGCGTATCGCTTGTTCGTCGTCCCATCCTTGTGTTCCACCTCGTTCATCTCGCGATACAGCTCATAGCAGTCGCGCGTGATTTCCTCAACCTGATGCAATGTCTTTTTTAGAAGAACTGCTTCCTCGTACAAATTGGAGATGAGCATCAACATCTGCTCGTTTCGATTGCGCTGTTGCTTTTCCATCCATTTCGCCTGACGCAGCTGAATCATATTGAAAAAACTAAGAACAAAAAAACTGCGTATTAATGCAATGACAGCAATCGGCCCTACGACCTCCAGCCTTAAGACTCCCTCCAAGGACACAGCACGAAAGGACAGCTCTACCAAATTGGCTGCTATTTCTGCGCCTGTCCCCAACAATCCCACCCAAAGCGGTCGATGATGTAGTGTATTAACGCGAAAGAGCGAGAATAGACAAGCAAAGGTAGCGTAATAGCAAAATGCGGGGAAGTGCATCTGAAGAGATGACAGAAATGAAAAGACATCGCCACACAAAAAATCCAAGACTATTCTAAATAGAACAACAATTATTCCTGTTACTATCCCTGCCACTAAAGAAGGACGCAGCCACAATAAAAAAAAGAAAAAAGCCGTTGTACCAAAGCTAATGCGAAAATCATCTTGAAACGGATGAAATTTGAGCTCCCCGGCAATCGGGACAGCAATGAGCATAAGCAGCAGGATCGAAATGGTCTCTCTCATAAAATGTAGCCCGCACTTCCTCCTATGAAATTGTTCAAAAAATCGTTAACGTTTATTTCTTAGTTTACTATATTTTTCTATAGATTTTTGTAGTTTTTTATAGACCTCCCCTTACAATGCCAAAGAAAGCAATATAAACAGAACATTTAGACTGGGGGGAATTATCTTGAATAAGCGTCATTTTCTTCTCTCGCTCACACTGCTTCTGTCCATGTCGCTCATGACGGCATGTGGTGGCGGCAACTCGACACAAGGAGGTACAGGTGGAGGAAGCGCCGATCCTTCCCAACTAATCATTGCAACAGGCGGTACAGGCGGCACTTATTTCCCACTCGGTGGTGGCATGGCTGACCATATCACGAAAAATGCTGGCATCACTGCTACTGCTCAAGCCACAGGCGCTTCAGCAGAAAATATTCGCCTCATTCGTGATAAAAAGGCGGACATTGCCTTCACGCAAAACGACATTGCCGAGTATGCGTCTAAGGGAACGAACATGTTCCAGCAAGACGGTAAAATTGATTCCTTCCAAGCACTGGGCGCTCTCTACGATGAGACCATCCAAATCGTCGTCTCTGCTGACAGCAATATAAAAAGCGTTGCCGATTTGAAAGACAAGCGCGTATCCGTAGGCGCTCCGGGAAGCGGCACAGAAGTGAACGCTCAGCAAATTTTGGAAGCATACGGTATGACCTTTGAAGATACCAAGCTCCAGCGTCTCTCCTTTGCTGACTCTGCCAAAGCCATTCAGGACGGTCAATTGGATGCTGCCTTCCAAACTGCCGGTACACCTACCGCAGCAATCACGGAGCTGGCAGCGACAACTGGCGTAAAAATCATTCCAATTGACGCGGACAAAATCGATGCAATCATCGCCAAATACCCTTACTACGTAAAGACAACAGTCCCTGCCAATACATACCAAACCGTTCCAGAAGAAGTGACAACCGTCTCCGTCAAATCGATGCTCTTGATTCGCTCCGATCTCAGTGAAGACCTCGTGTACAAAGTAACAAAGGCGATCTTTGAGAACAGCGACAAGCTCGGTCACGCCAAAGCCAAGGAAATCAAACTGGAGAACGTGAAGAACGGCGTCAGCATCCCTGTTCACCCAGGTGCCCAAAAGTACTTCGACGAAAAAGGCGTGAAGTAAAGCCAGATGGTTTTTATCCAGGCAGTAACAAAGGGAAGAGGGCGGACGTTGTTCCGCCTTTTCTCCTTCTTTCTTCTCGTCATTGTCATTTATGTGGGCATCTCCACTCCGCTGATTCACGCTCTGGTTATCCGGGATACACGGTCGAATCAGGTGGTTTGGAGTGCCAATATCCAGGATGAAGCATCCTTTGGCATCCGCTGGACTCATTCTATTCATCTCTCCACAATCGAGGAGCAATACCGGATTGTAGACGGTCAAATTATTTTATCGGAGATGAGCTTTCACGACTATGGTATCGGCATGGAAAATGAATTGGCTCCCGGCGAGGAGCTGGTTCTGGCCGATGGACGATTCCACATTCGCAATATGCAGCGCTCTTTTCCTGCCATACGGCTTTTTATCGGGCAAGTACGGGCTAATCATACGTTGCTTTTCGCTGGACAGGATATTCCGTTGAGCTTGATCGACAAGCCGGGAGAAGCCATTACGATTCAGGCAGAAAAGCGATCCATTCTGAGCGAGTTAGGAGGTTACTAGATGAGCACAACATCAAATATGAACCAGCAAGAAATGGATAAGCTGATCGCGCAATACGACAAGGAATCAGCCACACGCCAGCTCGCGGGTCCCATGAAGTGGATCTCTTTTGGTCTACTTGTCCTCTTCTCCCTGTACCAGTTATCCAGCACGCTTTTCTTCACGCTTCCTCCCCAGATTCATCGTCCGATCCACTTGGCCTTCGGACTGGTACTTGTCTATTTGTTGTATGCAGGGACATCCAAAGGCAACAAGAACAAAATCGGAATCGTGAACATGGTTCTCGCCCTGTTAGGCGTCTTCGTGTCACTGTATTGGGTCATTGACTACGAAGGACTTGTGACCCGAACAGGCAACTATACGACGATGGATATGGTGGTCGGCGGTATTGCTGTCGTGCTTGTCCTTGAGGCTGCACGACGAGTCGTCGGAATTCCAATCGCTCTAATCGCCACCATTTTTCTTTTATACACCTACTTCGGACCTTACATGCCAGGCTTTTTGGAGCATCGCGGCAGTGATGTCGAGCGGATTATTGGGCACAGCTACTACACACTAGAGGGTATTCTCGGTACGCCGCTCGCCGTTTCCTCTACCTTCATCTTTTTGTTTGTGCTGTTCGGGGCGTTTCTCGAAAAAACAGGGGTCGGTGAGTATTTTAACGATTTGTCGCTGGTCATTGCAGGCAGACGAATCGGCGGTCCTGCGAAGGTGGCCGTTTTTTCCAGCGCCCTGCAAGGGACGATTAGCGGCAGTTCTGTTGCCAATGTGGTTACCTCCGGTGCCTTTACCATCCCGATGATGAAACGGCTCGGCTATCGTTCCGAATTTGCCGCGGCGGTGGAAGCCTCGTCCTCTACTGGTGGACAAATTATGCCACCTGTCATGGGGGCTGCTGCCTTTTTGATGGCGGAGTTCATCGGCGTTCCTTACTTGGAAATCGCCAAATCAGCGATTCTTCCAGCGATTTTATTTTTCGTCGGCATCTGGATTATGACGCACTTCGAAGCAAAACGACTCGGGTTGCGCGGACTCTCGAAGGAAGAACTGCCGAACAAAAAAGAAGTTTTGAAAAAAATGTACTTGCTCCTCCCCATCGTGATCATTATTACAGCCTTGATGATGAACATATCAGCCGAGCGCGCCGCAATTATCGGTATCGTCTCCACAATCATCGTAGGAGCCTTCCGCAAAGAAACCCGCATGTCTATTGCTGATATTTTAGAAGCGCTTGCCTCAGGTGCCAGAATGGCTCTCGGCGTCGTCGCTGCAACAGCGTGTGCCGGAATCATTGTCGGTACGATTACGTTGACAGGGATTGGGTTGAAGCTGGCAAATGGTCTGATTGATCTGGCTGGCGGCCAGCTTTTGCTTACGTTGTTCTTTACCATGATCGCATCGCTCATTTTGGGAATGGGAACGCCAACAACGGCGAACTACATTATCACTTCGACCATCGCAGCTCCAGCGCTCATTCAATTGGGCGTTCCTCCTATCGCGGCGCACATGTTTACGTTCTACTTCGGCATTGTCGCAGACATCACGCCGCCGGTTGCGCTTGCTGCCTTTGCCGCATCAGGCATTGCCAAGTCAAAGCCAATCCGGACAGGCGTAGAATCAACACGGCTATCAATCGCGGCTTTTATGGCTCCCTATATTTTCGTTATCTCACCAGCCTTGCTGCTGATTAATACTACCTTGCTGGAATCGATTTGGGTTATGCTGACTTCAACGCTTGGGATGATCGGGGTGGGAGCAGGGTTAATCGGCTACTGGATGTCCAAGCTAAACGTCTTGGAGCGTATCCTCGCGGTTGCAGGTGGTGTTCTCGCGGTCATTCCTGGAATCGAAACGGATATTGCTGGTATTATTTTACTAGGGCTCGTTTTTTCGTTGTCGTATTACAAAGCCCGCAAACAAAAACAATCTGTGCAAACAACACTGTGAAACATAACAAAAAGCCCTCCTTTGCGCATGTTCATGCAAAGAAGGGCTTTCCCTGTTTATTCGTCTTTGTCGGTTCGAATGATTTTGGTCCAGCCGTCTACTTGCTCCACGCGGCGTTCCTTCATTAGCTTGCCGAGTGCCCGCTTGAAGCTGGACTTGCTCATTTGGAATTTTTCTCGGATGACATCCGCTTCTGTCGAATCGGTATAAGGCATCGCCCCGTCACGATTGATCAAATAGCGCAGCAGCTTGTCCGCATCTTCGCCATACTGCACTTCCTTGCGCTCTTTCATGGAACCGTTCAGACGGCCATCCTCACGTACAAAACTGATACGGCAGCGCACCGTTTGTCCGAGGCGCAGTCGCCCTACCATTTCATCACGATGAATGAAAAGGATATGCTCGTCCTCCGTCAACAGGAACGCACCTGCTTGAATCACTTTGTAGACCGTACCTTCGACAGACTTGTTTTTCATACTCTGATCTGCCATTGCTGCGATCTTGACGATTTCGTTTTCAGTGACCGGCTTTGCCAAGAGTCTGCCGAGCTTGTCTTGCTTCAGCGCTACCAGCATTTGATCCTTGGGACGCGGCCATTCATCACTATGCTTGGGCAGGTCATCGATAAACAAGAGCAGATCCTTGTTAATACCGTTGTCCAGGAATACACCCATGCGCGGAGAAATGTCCACTACTTCCAGCCAGCCGTATTCACCCATGCCGACATGAGGCATGTCCATGGTCGCAGCCAGTCGGTTTTCGTGATCATGGTACAAAAACACTTCGACCTCATCATCGATATGTAAACGCTCATGCGCTTCATTGGCATGGAGAAACACTTCATCTTTGCCATCGCTTAAAAAATAGCCGATTTCCGTTTTTCGCGCTACCGTCATGGTAAGCGTCATCCCTGCCGCCAAATTGTCGTTCTGAATGATTTGGGGCTCACGCTTTTCACGCATTTGTCTTTTGTACATATGTATTTTTTCCTCGCTCTCTACCATTGTGCACACTAACTATACCCATCTCCCGCAAGAAAATACCACAACTTTTTTCTAACAAAATAACGATGCCCAACGAAATAGGCAAGTCTTCCATTCACGGACATACATATGACAGTAAGACTGGCTTGACCCTACTTTTTCAAGACTGGAGTGACTCTTGCCTATGCTGTTGTTGCTTGAACATATTTTTCTTGGCATTGTACAAGGCTTGACTGAATTTTTACCGATATCGAGCACGGGTCATCTCGTCCTGTTTCGCAAAATTTTTGGCATGCAGGAGGTAGGCCTTTTATTTGACACGATGCTCCATTTCGGTACGCTGATCGCTGTCGTTATCGTCTTTTGGCCACAGGTTCGTTATATCATCATGAATCCGATGAGTAAGCTGACCAAGCTATTGGTCGTAGGCACAATCCCTACGGCAGTAATCGGACTCGCCTTTGAGGATTATTTTGAAGAAATCTCCCAGACAGGCATTACGATTGGGTGGGAATTTCTTGCGACGGGCGCGATCCTCTGGGCGGTGGAGTCTATGCGCCGTGGAAATCGGAGATTCGAGGAAATCAACTACACGGACGCCCTCATCATCGGGACACTGCAAGGTGCTGCGATTCTGCCAGCTATTTCCCGCTCCGGACTGACGATTGCCGGTGCACTCCTGCGCGGAATCGACCGTGCTGACGCTGCTCGCTTTTCGTTTTTAATATCCTTGCCTGCGATTCTGGGGGCTTGTGTCCTACAAACAGCCAAGCTCGTAGAAACACCGCTTGAAACAGCTTTATTGATCCCAATGCTCGTGGGCACCATGTTTGCCGGACTAGCGGGATATGTTGCCATTCGCTGGATGCTTACCATCATCAGTACAGGCTCGATGAAGGGCTTCGCCATCTACGTATGGGTATTGGGTGGGTTCATTTTACTCATGCAGCTCTTGGGCTGGTAATGCGAAAAAAGCCGGCTGCTTGCTCACCGGCTTTTATCTGCTTTCTTCCTTGTCTGGATAACGGCTGGCAATTAATTTGCCCACCAATAAAATAACGCCGTAGAATGCTGTTGCCAAAAGCGAGGTAGCCAGCCACGTCGCTGTCCCCAGCACTAGATAGAGCGCGGCGTGAGCGACAAAGATACCTACCAGCCACACCATAATATTCATTCGATTAAAAAACGTCATCAAACTACGCAATTGCTTCGCACCTCCACCATTCCATTTACTACTGTTATAGCCGATGAAACGGTGTTTTATCCCCTTACCGCTCTCCAAGATCAGGATGAGGCACAATAACCGCAAAGCCTGCTCGCTCCAAAATTTCTGCCAGTACCGAAAGAGGCGTGTCAGCAACCTCTCTGTACATTTTCGGCGTATGCAGATGGATCGCATCGGGAAAGTCTTCACTTAAATGCGTTCGCAATTTTTTCCCGCTGTCATCTTCATCCGTAAATAGGTATACCTCATCTGCATCTTCTGTTTGAGTGAGCAGCTTCTCCCCTTTTTCCAAGCTGTAGGAACCGTATGTACAAAGAATGGTGACAGGCTCAGCCAGCACCCGAAGCAAGCGTTCTTTGTCTGTCTTCCCCTCCACGATCATGACACACCCTGCCATCCGCTCCCCTCCTCCCTGACTCACGCACTTTTTTATAGTATACCTCAACATCCAGCTAGGAAAATGAGGATGACTACTCCCTTTCGAAACAAGACATCTTATAGAAGCATCCATCTACAAACAGGGGGTAGTAACATGTCCAAATTCAAAAGCGCCAAAAACCTGAATCAAAAAGGATTAGCTGTAGCAGGACTAACCAGCAGTACAGTTGCCGATGATACGCATACCGAAGACAACCAAGGATCTTCCTATCAGCATCAGCACAACAACGAAAATAGGAAGAATCAAAAATAAAAGCAATAAAATGGTTGCTTGGATAGAGTTTCCTTAGTAAGATAGTTTTATGAATATTGAACAACTTGAACTAACCGAAAAGCGAATCAAGATTTTTAAAGCGTTGGCAGATGAGACAAGGCTAGCCATTTTAAAGGCCTTGTATCGTTCCGACAACGAGCTGAGTTGTACGGAAGTGGGCTTGACCTGCGACACTTCCAAGTCCAATGCCTCCTATCATTTCAAGACACTTCGAGAGGCAGGATTAATCAAAGTCAGAAAGGAAGGGCAAACACGATACATGCGCATCTATAAAGAGACATTCGATCAAATACTGCCTGGCTTTTTAGATACCTTGTAATGGTATCCTTTTTTTACTCGATAGTTCAAAAGTTATTTAACTATATAATTATAAAACAAAGAGGAGAGTTTTAGTATGGAGCGCCTATTTTTGATGATCTTTTTCTTCACCATGTTTTTGATCGGTACGAACACATTTATCATCAGCCCACTGCTGCCAACCTTGCGAGAGTTATATCACGTATCCACGAACCAGGCAGCCTGGCTGATTGGAACTTATGCTCTTGGTTTTGCTTTGGCCGCTTTAGTAGCCGGTCCGCTATCTGATAATCGAAATAGAAAACATGTGATGGCAGCCGGTATGCTCGGATTTGCAATTTCCACACTTGCATGCGCCTTTGCACCTAGTTTCACCGCGATGCTTTTCTTTCGCTTCCTTGCCGGGATCTGTTCTGCCTTTATCGGTCCTCAAGTGTGGGCTGCCATTCCTGTTTTGTTTCCCCCTGCTCGTATCGGAAAAGCAATGGGGGTTGTCATGGCAGGTCTTTCCGTTTCCCAAGTGATCGGTGTACCTATAGGCAGTTTTCTGTCAGCTTATCATTGGTCGCTTCCTTTTTTGGCTGTAGGAATTACTTCTCTCGGAGCTTTTGTACTCATCATCCGAAAACTTCCTGATTTATTGCCTCCTACCTCTATAGCCGGGCTTGGAACAAACAACACCCGAGTGGCTATTTTTGCGCGTTACAAGGATCTGTTGCGACTACCACAAGCTTCACGCAGCTTTATCGGCTATTTCGTTTTCATGACGGGTGTCTATGCAGTCTTTTCATTCTATGGCGTATGGCTTTCCGATCAATATCAGCAATCCGTTACCGAAATTGGCTTGATTACTCTAGTTATCGGGCTTGGCAACACCGTTGGCAGCTTACTCAGCGGTTGGTTACTCGAGCGTTGGAAGAGAAATACGATTTTGACTGTTGGGTTTCTGGGCAGCGCCCTGCTCTATCTTGTTTTGCCTTACATACCGGGAGTTGGCTTTTTGCAGGTTGTCCTCTTCTTCCTGTACTGCTTCGGCGGTGTACTCGTGCCTGTCCTGATGGGCTACTTGCAATCATTATCTGACACCGCGCGCGGTACCATATCGAGCTTGGCCAACGCTTGCATGTACATAGGGACTTTCATTGCCTCTTCTTTCGCAGGCAATTTGTATTCTAATTTTGGTTTCGCGGGGGTCAGCACCTTCGCCTCCTTCACTTTTCTTATCGCTTATTTTCTCTTTGTCTGGAGGACTGGTAAATTAAATGTAACCGCACGAGCATGAGTCCTTTACTTTCCCTCTTCGCCTTGCTACGCTATGGTCAAATTCATTTTATCGCAGTCAGCAGGACGGAGAGGGTCAACGTGGATTCATCCCCATCTTTATGGAAAAACAGTTCGTTTCTCAAACTCTGGCTCGCGCAAATGACGGCAAGCATCGGTGATCAATGCTACAGCTTCGCATTACTCTGGTATTTGCTGCAAGCAACCAAATCGGGTACGGTGCTGAGCTTGCTCGTGATCCCGGAGATGGTGGCGGGTCTCATGTTTTACCTCGTCGGCGGGGTCATGGCTGATCGGTACAGCCCACGCATGCTCATGGTGGGAGCGGATGTTGCGCGAATTGTTGTCGCAATCATCGTTGGCATCCTGGTCTACATCGGTGTGGAAGAGTTTGCTTTTTTTCTGGCAGCTCAATTCTTATTGGGGTTGTTCTCCAGTCTGTTTCAGCCAGCACGGACTGTTGCGCTCAAATCAGTTGTTCCCCAAGAACAGCTAGGACGAGCAAATGCCATCTTGGACACGACTTTCCGGACGATTCGGATTATTGCGCCAATGTCGATTGGACTAGTCGCTTCGATTATGCCGCTGTCTACTTTGTTTTTCGTGAACGCAGGCAGCTATTTAATATCCGTCTTGTTTCTTTATGCCATTCGTATTTCGTTAACTGATCAACAGCGAATGTCTACGACGAAAATGACACCCAGCCAGTACACCCGGGATATTGCCTCAGGTTTACAGGAGCTAAAACAGAATCGCGCCCTGTTCTTGATTCTTCTCTTTAGTAATATGGGCTTTCTCGTCTGGCAGGTCACTTATACGGTGGGCTTCCCATTTATGGCCGAACGCATGCAGCAAGGAAACGGAAGTACACTAGCTGTCTTGTTGGGCTTTTACGGGATCGGAAACCTGCTGGGAAGCCTGTACATGGCTCGATCGTTCTACAACCGCTATTTGTTTATCATTTTGATTGGATGGGTGTTTCAGGCAATTGGATTCCTGTTGCTTACGACAGGAGGCACCGCTCACTGGATTGCCTTTCTCGGAGCAGCCGTTGCAGGGTTCGGTGGACCGCTCATTGGTATCCCGACCGTGACTGCCATTCAAATCAAAGCAACGAGCAGCAGTACAGGCAAAATATTTGCGATCAACATGCTCATGTTCACCTTCTTTTCTACCTTGTCCAGCAGCCTAGGCGCCATCTGGATGGGCAAATGGCCTGTCGAGCAGCTCTTCCTCGTCAGTGGACTATTCCTCGCGGTCATGAGCTTCGCAGGCTTCCTGATTGAAAAACGAAAACCAACCACACAACACCAATCCTCCTCCGCTTAAGACGGAAGGATTGGTGTTTTCTCATTATTTGCAAAAAAACAATTGCAACCGGAATTTTCATGTCATATAATCTGACATAAATGAATTAGTGTCAGGTTATATGACACAGAAATGAGGTAGATGGATGGAACCTACTGTCGCAAGTCTCTCATCTGCCATTGACGCCACATGGGTCATGGTCTCAGCCATTCTGGTTATTCTCATGCAGGTTGGATTCGCCCTGCTGGAAGCTGGTTCTACTCGCATGAAAAACGCTGGTCACGTCGCAGGCAAAACGGTCCTTACCTTTGGCATCTGCTCGATTGTCTTTTGGGCGTTTGGCTTTGGTCTGACGTTTGGAGACGGCAACTCTTTCATCGGACTTTCCGGATTCTTTTTTGACGGCATGCAAAAAGACGCTTTCTCCGCTTTTTCCGCAGCAACTGTTCCTATCTCGATTCTCTTCCTCTTTCAGCTCGCTTTTGCGGCCGTTTCACTCGCGATCGCCTGGGGCGGTTTTGCTGAACGCGCCAAGCTGTCTATTTATTTTATTTTCAGCGTACTGTTTACTGTCCTCATCTATCCTGTCGTCGGTCACTGGGTATGGGGCGGCGGTTGGTTGGCACAGCTCGGAATGCAAGACTTCGCTGGTTCTACGGTTGTCCATCTCCAAGGTGCCATCGTCGCACTCGTCGCCACTATCCTTTTGAAGCCTCGCATCGGAAAATACAATCGCGACGGCAGCTCCAATCTGATTCCTGGTCACAACCAAGTCTACTCTGTCTTAGGTGTCCTGTTTCTTTGGATCGGCTGGTTCGGCTTTAACGCCGGTTCCACGCTCGGTAGCACATCTGGATTTTTCGGCTATATCGCCGTCACTACCAATCTCGCTACCGCAGCAGGAGCTGTCGCCGCTCTCGCCATCTCCTGGATCGTCATGGGAAAAGCAGATATCCCAAGCATGCTCAACGGCGTACTCGCTGCTCTCGTCGCGATTACAGCATCCTGCGCCTTCGTCGATCCGTGGGCAGCTGTCGTGATCGGCGCGGTGTCAGGTATTCTCACATTCTATACATCCATTTGGTTTGACCGCATGGGAATTGATGATCCTGTCTTCGCTTTTTCCGTGCATGGGGTGGCTGGTATTTGGGGAACGTTGTCCACGGGTTTATTCGCTACTCCGGAGCTTGCCGAAAAGGTCGGCGTAGGCGGTCCTGGGCTGTTTTATGGCGGCGGCCTGCACCAGTTAGGGATTCAAGCGTTGGGCTTGGCTGGCTCCGCGCTCTACGTCTTCTTAGTAGCCTTCATCATTTTGTATGTGTTAAAAGTAACCATTGGCCTGCGAGTCACAGAAGAGGAAGAGGTGGTTGGTCTTGACCTTAGCGAACACGGGGGATACGGCTATCCCGAACTACTCCAGCCTGAACGCGTACGACCGGCTGCATCTACTCAAAGCAGCACCTCTCACTCTCTCACCTGAACAAGTGGAAAAAATACGGAATGTTGACTCCTTTGGCGAGCTGGCCTTATTGCGACGAGAATTGCTGAATCCCTCTGTCTTGCGTCCATTGAATCGCGCAGGGGAATTGGCCCCCTTTTCGATCGTCGTCAATCTGATTCACGACAATCTCATCCGACAAGGGGTGCTCCTCGCAGTGAACGACCTTGCCAAAAGGGGCTTGGGTACCCCTCCCGTCCCCTTTGCCTTTTTGCAATTCGGCAGTGGTGGCCGGTCAGAGCAAGCACTCATCAGCGATCAGGATAACGGCCTCGTCTATCAACTGCCAGATCATCTGGGCGAACAGGACACAGAAAAGATACATGGCTACTTTCAGTTGCTGGGAGCGACGATCGTTGCTGGCTTGGAGGTAGCCGGCTATCCTCCCTGCCAAGGGAATGTCACTTGCCTCTCTCCAAAATGGCGAGGCAGCACCGAACAATGGCTGGACCAAATAGACAGATGGGTCTCTCACCCCATCTGGGAAAACGCTCGTTATTTACTGCTCGCAAGTGATGTGCGTGTCTTATGGGGCGAATCTGCCATTTTTACTCCCGTCCATGACCGCTTCCGTCAATTGCTTGCAGGGAATGGCTTCTTGCTAAATCGACTGGTGAGCAATACTTTGCATTATCGGGTGCCACTCGGAATATTCGGCAGAGTTTTACCTGAGGTCCATGGACGCTTCCGCGGCGCCATCAATGTGAAGTACGGCATTTATTTGCCACTGGTGAATTGCGTACGGCATTTTGCCCTGGCGCATGGCATCTTTGCCAGCTCTACCTTGGAACGATTGGATCTACTCGGCGAAAAAGGAGTCTGGAGCAAAAGCTTCTGTGACGAGGTAGCCGCGTACTTCCGACAAATTCAAGGTCTGCGACTGATTGCTCCCCTCCATTGGGAAGATGGGCAATACACGAGCAATAGCTATATCAAACTAGGGGAGCTTTCTCCTGACACCCAAGTGATGGTGCGACAGTCAATGAAGCTAGCGATCCGCCTGCAAAAAATGACAGAAAAGCTCCCGTCCGTTTTTGGGGGATAGGAGGCGATTTGCGTGGCAAAATGGGATTTATTTGATCGTATTTGGCATATGAGTCAGGCTCTTCCAGATATAACAGATGACAAACAGCACATCGCCTATTTGCGCTCCATCTCCAAAGCGAATAAACCAGTCGATTCCAGTGCCGATATTCCTCTGCACGATCTAGAGGTTGTCGTCGTCGATCTGGAAACGACCGGTTTTTATCCCGATCACGGAGACGCGATTATCTCGATGGGAGCCGTCGCCATGAGAGGAGAGCACCTCCTCCTTGGTGATTCTTTTTATACGCTGGTCAATCCCGGGCGGGCGATTCCTCCACACATCCGCTCTCTCACAGGGATTACCGATGATATGGTTGCCGATGCCCCGCCGCTATTAGAAGCTTTGTCCCGTTTTTTTCAATTCGTCGGAGATCGTCCGCTCGTCGCCCATCATTCTCGCCATGAGCGTGAATTTTTACGATCTGGGCTTTGGAAAACGAGCCGACGTCCGCTTACGCACCGCATGCTGGATACGATGCTGCTCATCCGATTGTTGAGTAATCCCATTGGCAACGGCTCGCTGGACGCACTCTGTACGGCACACGACATCCCGATCTCACGCAGGCATCACGCTTACTGTGACGCTGTTGCCGCTGGTGCTCTCTGGGCGAAGTATTTGGTAAAAGCACAATCCCAAGGCTTTACAAATCTGCGGCAGGTTTACGAGGCCGTACGCTAGAAGTAGTTCGAATAAGTTCAACAAGTCCTACCAACCAACATGAGGAGAGAATATCATGTTACAGATCAGAGACGCAGTTCTGGGTGACCTGCCCACTATGCTCGCTATTTACAACTACGCGGTGGAAAACCTTGTTGCAACATTTGACTTGGAGCCACAGACCTTGGCCCAGCGTGAAGTGTGGTTTCACAAGCACGGTGGCAAACATCCGATCATCGTCGCCGAATACGAAGGGAAAGTGATCGGATATTGCAGTCTGTCCGTTTTCCGTGAGAAGCCCGCCTATCAAAAATCTACGGAACTGTCTATTTATATCGCCCCTGATCAAAGCGGGAAAGGTGTCGGCACTGCCTTGATGAGTGCGATTCTGGAGCGCGCCAAACAACTCGAATACCACACGATCGTGAGCGGAATCGTAGGTGGCAATGATGCCAGTGTGAAGCTGCACGAGAAATTCGGCTTTTCCTTGGCAGGGAAGTTTCAAGAGGTGGGATTTAAATTCGGAGAGTGGCACGATGTTCATTTTTATCAATGGATGGTCAAGTAACAGCATGCGAAAAGCCGACACCCCTTTCCACAAGGAAGTGTCGGCTTATTTGTTGTGTAGGAAGCGAATACCTAAAAGTGGCACATCTTAAGTCAGGGTCTAATCCCTTAGCCCTTATGATATTAGTGTACCCGACGGATGATTATAAGTCTATATCTTTTTGAAAATTTGCACTAAAGTAGGTGTACCTGGCCAGGGAATCAAAAACAGGAGGTACACCTGCTGTGCAATGGCTGAAGTGGGATCTGAATTTGAAGACCCGATTGATCGGCGAGACGCTTTTTAACCTGTTGTTTTGGATGTACTTTCCCTTTCTTACCCTCCACTTTAGTGATACCTTTGGCAAAAATGTTGCCGGGTTACTCATGACAGTGCCACCGATTATGAGTATGATCGGCAATCTTTTTGGCGGCTATCTAGCTGATCGCTTTGGTCGTCGATACGTCATGCTTTCAGGAGCATTTTTGCAGGCAAGCATGTTTGTTCTGTTTGCCTTCTCCCTCTCCTCTTGGATCGATTATCTTGCGTTTATTGGAATCGGGCTCGGCAAAGCGATATACAGCCCGGCGAGCTCTGCGATGGTCGCTGATCTCACCTCCGAAAAAGACAGACGCAGAACCTTCGCTACCTTCGTTACAGCTATGAACATTGGCGCCGTATTGGGACCCGCCTTGGGGGCCATCTTTTTCTTTCAATACCGCAGTGAACTGCTGTGGACTTGTGCGCTTGTCACTTTTTTGTATTCGATTGCGATCTGGATTAATGTGAGAGAGACACTGCCACCGACCGTAAAAAGCTCTGTCGCCTCTATCCATTTCCCTTCCGTTATGAAGGAGCAATGGCAGAGCTATGCTGTCATTCTACGCGACAAAGCTTTTGCCATCTATATTTTCGCAGGCATGCTGATAACGATTGCAATCGTGCAGCTCGATTTATTTTTGGCAGTCTATGTAAAGGAATTCGTTCCAGCGCAGACACTGCTTTCGTGGAATACCTGGTCACTCTCGCTTAGCAGTACGGAGATTTTCGGATGGATGCTGGGAATCAGCGGCCTTCTGTTTGTTCTGTGTGCCCTGCCTGTTACCAAATGGTTTGAGAACTGGAGCGATCGGAATGTCTTCCTCTTGTCCTCCTTGCTATTTGGCATAGGCATGTTTTTGGTGGGATTCACGACGAATGCATGGCTGTTGTTCGGATGCGTGGTCATTTTTACAGTAGGGGAAGTGATGCGAACTCCGGTCGAGCAGAGCTTCGTCAGCAAATACGCACCAGAACATGCACGAGGACAGTACATGGGTGCCGCTAACCTGCAGTACTCGCTCGGCCGCTTCCTCGCTCCCGTGACCGTCATTCTTTCGGAGTGGATCATGCCGATTGGCGTTTTTGGGTTTATCTTGTTATGCTCCCTCTTAAGTGCCTTTCTTTATGGGAGGCTATTCCAAATCGTTTTGAAACGCGAGTCCTCTCCTTGCAGCTAAACTACAACAACGAAAAGTGGTTGCGCAGCCATAGCCTCCTGCCAACCACTTTTTCATTCAGCATTATAATTTTTTCGGAGCTTCTAATTTCACGGGGTCAACCATTACTTTTATTTGTGTTGACGTTCCTTCAATCGTTACCTTCACATCGGAAACAACCATTTCTTTTGGCGTTTTTGCAACGTTGGTAACCGCAATGAACTGATCCAGCTCCGGTGTCCAGTTAAGTCCAGTAGCTTGGATCATCGCCTTCACTGTATGAACGTCAGGAACCCCTTCATACATGATACCGTCTATTGTTTTTTGATCACCGCTCAGCATGACGCTTACCCATATCGCTTTTTCATTTGCCGCACTTTCTTGTTTTGGATAATAAAAGCGGTAGTAATTCGTTTGCTTGTCCAGCTCAAGCTGAAAAGGCAGGGTATGAATTCCTTTCACAGCTAACTCTTCTTTGATTTTGTTGTAATGACTCAGATACGTGTCTGTTGTCATCTCTTTAAACGAGGAAGCAGAATGGGAGATGTTGTTTTCAATTGCAGTCGTTTGATTAGACATTCCCAGCATGGAAAGACCCGCGACTACGACGATGGCTACTACTGCGATGGCGACTGCAACCTTTTTCATGATGCGCTCCCTTCTGCCGAAGCGGCATCGATTTCTTTCGCCCCTGTCATCTCCAACAAGGCTTCATAAGATACCGGTAAAAGCGATTCAGCGATGCCAGCCGCTGTATAAACCACAGCAAAGCGTTTCAAGGACCGATCCACATAGACAGGCACTTCTTCCTGTAAAGCAAACGGACAAACCGCTCCAACACGAAAGCCTGTCATTTTTTCTACCTCTTCCGGTGTAGCCATCTTTGGCTTTCCTTGGCCAAAAGCTGCCTTCACTTGCTTGGGATGGACACGTACGTCGCCTGCTGCCACGAACAAGGCGAACTGCTCATCTACCCGAAACAAAATTGACTTTGCAATTTGGCCAATCTCGACACCTAATGCCTGCGCAGCCACTTCGGACGTAGGTAAGGGCTGTTCAAACAATATCGGCTCGATGCTCGAGTCATAGCGTTGTACGTAACTGCGAACCTTTTCCAGAGGGCTTGCAATCATTCCCCGTCACTTCCCATCTCCACTAAAAAAACATCATCGCCTTGTGACACACTGCCTGTCGTGACAACCGAAGCATATACACCGAAGTGATTATTGTGACGCTTGACGCATGCCTTCAATACGGCAGGAGTCATCGCCAACGTATCTGGGTCGATATTGACATATACACAGCGCTCACAGTGCTTGTTGACTTGCAAGGTCACATCATTGATTTTGATCTGTTTGCCGATCCATTTGTCTTCCGCAAACGGCTCATCATCCTCCAGGACCACGACCAAATTCCCCCGAAAACGTCGTGGATCTATCTGTTCTGCGCCAATCTGCCGTGCGATCTCTCTAAGAGAGGCATCCGTAACCAGCAGAATGTGGTCTTCCCAGTTCACGCCACCTTCTTGCGGACTACTAATCATAGGCGTAATGGAGCGCTTCGCCGTCTCTGCGACATGGGCAAATAAAGCATCATCCCACGTATGTACACTGCCATCTCGGGCTTCAATCCGAATCGGCGGATACGCTTCTTTTCCTGTCCCTTCGCTCATGCTGGCGTGATACCCGATAAGAGCAGGCACAACATCCGCACTGAGATACTTACCTTGACGGGCATGATCCCAAAAATAATAGGCACGGTCTCCATACAAGCCAAATTCATCGACCGTACTTGATGATAGCTCTTCCCCCCGCATCCCTTTGACAGGATGACGGAAAATGGTCTGCAGTGTTCCTACTTTTTTCATTTGGTTCCCCTCCCCAACGCTTTCTCTATCCGGATATAAACGAATTACGAACCCGCCCCCAAAACGTCAGTCGCTTGTAGCGAGCGAATTTCACTTTGTCAGGTCCCACTCGGCAACGAATGGAACACACATCTCTCCATACAGCCTGCTCACGATCCAAGCCGATCATAATCTCAGGATTCATGACGATCAGCTCTACTTCATGATGCTTCGGCAATACGAGCGAGCTGTTGATCGTCCGATACGCCTGGTTATTGATCGAAGCGATCTCGGACAACTGAATCGCCTCAATAGACGGATGAACAATCGCTCCGTCCACGGCCTTGTTGTAGGCTGTACTTCCTGAAGGTGATGAAACGATCAAGCCGTCACCGCGAAACGTCTCCAGCTCATCGCCGTTTATATAGACGCACGACACCAAGGTAGACAAATTCGCGTTACGCAAAACCATTTCATTCAACGCCCACTTTTCATACTGCTTTCCATCTCTTGTACTAATCCGGCATTGGACCGTCGGGTATTCCGCGATCAGAGGCTCATCGTTCATCAGACGTTCAACGAATTCGTCCAGCTCCTCAGGCCGCCAGTCCGCATAGAAGCCGAGATGTCCCGTATGAATCCCCACATAAGACGGCTCGATTCCGTATTGATGGACGGCCTCCAAAAGTGTCCCGTCTCCCCCGATGGACAACACCATATCCGGCTGCTCACCTGGTCCCTTCACAAAGGTAAATGGGCTATTGGCTGCATGGAGCTTTTCTTTTAATGCTTGTTCCACTTCTCGTGTAAAATCGTCATTTCGCAGTACAGTCGCAATCTTCATGCTGGTCTGCCCTCACTTTTATCCTTACAAGCGGTCTTGTACGCTCTGTTGTTTGTCTTCACTATACCATAGGAAAAATCGACTTGCATAAAATCCCACCTGTCACCAGCGGTCACTCTGAAAAGACTGCTTGCGAAATTGAGATAAGCGCCTCTCTGTAGCTGGTGATATTTCCCGCGGAAGCTCATCCCAAGCAAAAAAACGCATTTCCGCTACTTCCTTGTCATCCTTATGCAAATCTTGGCCAGGTGTGAGGTCGACATGATACAAGGCAATGTGGTCTCGTTTCCCTTCCCGCTCACTATAAAAAAGATGGCAGAGGGTAAGTTCGACCGCTCGTATTCCGCACTCCTCCCACAGCTCCCTGCGAGCAGCATCCCCAAACGACTCTCCTCGCTCTACTCCTCCTCCCGGCAAATACCAGCCATGGACATACGTATGCCGAATTAACAAGACTCCCTTTTCTTCATCCGTTACAATGACACGGACACCCAAGGTAAGAGGTTTGCGGATTTTCCAATACCATTTCGCCACTGCATGGTACCAGGCCATATTTCCACCTCACTTTTTCCATGTGCTACCATTCTTTAGCCACCTATATTTTCCCTGCCAGGAACAAGAAAAAACAGGCCTATCGGCGGCCTGTCTCACGCGAGGCGATTCTCCAGCTCTTTGACAACCGCCTCTGCTTTTCGAATCCATCTCGAATCAATCTGTGCGTCCTTGTCTACCGGCTCCTGAAACTGATTCATCAAGCCCGAAGCGAGTGCCTCCGTGTAGCCGATATCTTCTTCTACCCCAGTCTGGTACACATGCCGGATCACAAACGGCCGCCCGAGTTCCAGCCAGGCATCCGGGCTGTCGAGCTCGCCTTGCAAGACTTTTACAGGCAAGCGCAAAAAGACCGTGTTCTTGTCATCCAGCGCCCGGTCAAAATACCCTTGCTCATAATCCCAGTTGGATAATGTAAAATGCGGCTGAAGTGCTTCACGAAAATAACCGAATGTCGCCCGCGTGCCTGGCAAGCTGCTGTTTATTTGTTTCATCGTCCATCCCTGCCTTTATTTATTCTGTGAGAAACGTCCACCGTTTTGTTCGTAGTGTGTGACAAAAGGAGAGGTTGTACTCTCACACTTACAAAAAGCAGCAAGCCTCCTAAGCCGTGATGGCCTTGAGAGGCTTGTAAGTTTCCCGCCATTAAATCAAGACAATTGTCAGGAGCGTAAAGAGCGCCAATGGAATGATTTTACGTCCATTCCTGCATCTTTTCCGTCTCCTTCTCCCTTGTACTTTTGGCAAAACATATGGCGGTGGGGGTGGTGGTGGCGGACAAAAAAATGGCGGATACGGCGGGAATGGTGGATATGGCGAAATATTTTGCTCCCAAGGACTTACCTGCGGCTTCTGCTCGCTATACGGACTGACTTGGGCGGGACGGTTACTGCTGCTAAATGGGCTGACTTGGGGGGCGGGACGATTGCTGCTGCTAAATGGGCTGACCCGTGAGTTGTTGGAACTGCCGAAAGGACTGACCTGACTGTAAGGATTGAACTCATCTCCGTAGGGACTGACCTGCGGATAGTATGGATTGCCCCCATAAGGACTGAGATCGCCATAGGGAGGATAACCTGCATACGGATTATAGCTCACATACTGAAAGTAATAATCAGGATATTGCCCCCATCCTCCATACGGCTGCCGATTGGCTACTTCCATTACTTGATAAGGATTGTAGTCCTCATAGTCCTCATAATCATACTCTTCGAAAACTTCTTCTTCCTCCGCATCCTGGTCTACAACTTCTACGTATACGTTCTGATCATCATAATCGACAATGACGCCTTCAAACACTTGCCCGTCAATTGCTTCGATGCGCACTTTTTTCTCCACGTGCTCCTTGCAAATGTTGTGCACATTTTCTCGCATATCCTTTAACAGGCTGACAAACTGAATGTCAGCCTGATACAGGTTTTTATCAGAATCAGACTGCATGGAAACTCCTCCCCTTCTGGTGTTTCTTTATTACCATATACAAGTGCCCATGGGGAGGTTACCGGAATCTAGGCGAGACTAGCCCAATTTACAGAAAGCGGGCAGGTAAAAATGGCAAAAGGCGCTCCGTTTCTCCTTTTTCCACAAAGTCCGCCATCGATTTAGCCGTGACGGGGGAAAGCAGGATGCCATTGCGAAAATGTCCACCTGCGATCGACAGTCCTTCCCAGCCAGGAACGGGGCCCAGGAGCGGCTTGCCATCTTGTGTCGCAGGTCGAAGTCCACCCCAAGCCTCCAGAAAGGTAGCGGAGTGCAGCGCAGGAACATACGGCATGGTCCCTTGCAGGATACTGGCTAATCCCGCCATTGTGACGTCCCGCTGGAAACCACTTTCATCCTCAGTGGCACCAATGACAATTTTTCCGTCCTTTTTCGGAGTGATGTAGCCTGTCGCTCCGAAAATCACCGTTCGCAGTGGAATCCCTACGGACGAGACAGCCGCGATCTGTCCGCGTACAGGGCGAATCGGCACGGAAACGCCCAGCATCTCAAGCATCATTCCAACCCACGCTCCCGAGGAAATCACCGTCTGTGTGGCACGCAGTGACCCTGAAGAGGTCTCGATCCCGATCACTTTTCCGCCTTTAACCGCAATGCCGCTCACCACGCAGCCAGACAATAGCTTCACTCCTTGCAATTGGCAAGCAGTAGCCAAGGCGCGAAGAAGCATTCGATTGTTGATGTGCCCTTCGTACGGCGAATAGATAGCGGCTTGCACTTGATCGGTCAGAAGCGGCTCTACCTCTTTCACTTGCGCTGTATTCGAGAGCCATTGCACAGCATGTCCCGCTTCTTTTTGCCAACGGTACTTGTCGGCGAGCTGTTGGACTTCCTCCTCATTTAAAGCGACGGTCAGTAACCCATCCAGGCTTAGCTGTACATCTCCACCAGTCAATTCCTCCAGCTCTGCTACCCATTCCGGGTATAGCGCAAGTGACTCCATGCCCAAATCGAGCATCGGTCCAGGTGCCGTGAATTCCTTCAAAGGAGCGAGCATTCCGGCTGCGGCCGAAGATGCCTGACCTCCCCATTCACCCTGCTCGACCAAGGTCACGCTCACCCCACGCCGTGACAGCTCGTATGCTAAACTCAATCCGATAATTCCTCCACCCACTACCAGACAATCACTCATCTTTTTTCTCTCCTCACTAAGTTGCACGTCTAATAAAAACATCAATTTCGTTGCTGTTGCGGTGTGGAGGAAACAGGAGAAAACGCTCAGCTTCTAGGACCACTCCCTGGGGGATTGACTGCACGACTCCATGCAAAAAGCGAAACAGCGTCCAAAGTGGTCTCTTCAGGATGTGTTTCAGAGGTGGACGCTTAAAAGCGTGTTTCGCTTTTTGCATTGCGTCTCGGTCGGTGTCCCTAAGATCTTCGCTTATTTCTCCTGTTTCCTCTACGAGCTTTCCGTGTGATCCGGTCTTTTAAAGCTTTAAAAATGTTGAAGAACGCAATCAGTTACGCCAGAGAAGAATATTTCCAGACGTAGCGACTTGTGGAGTCCTACCGAGCGGAGAAGGGATTCGCGGGCAAAAGAAACGCAACCGTGCCCGGGCTACGAAGCGGCTACCACTTTTGCGTTTCCCCGCGAATCCCTTCGGAGCGGGCAGTCCCAGCCCCCAGCAGGACGGAGCCTGGAGCCTAGACTGGAAATATTCTTCTCTCCACTGGAGCACCTGTAAGCTCCATAACAAAAAGCCCACCAGTTCCCGAGCAGGAAAAGGTGGGCTACACGCGCATAGGTAACAATCAAGCAAAAAAGCGCTGTCTGCCGGCAACCGTATCCCTGCGCCGGCATGATCCGGATCAGGTGCAATGGGTCGATGGTCGATTGCTTCCATCCTCTCAGCCCCGCATGAAGGACTCCCCAAGTTGCTTGTTCATTATCATATTCCTTTGTAAGTATAGTCCTGTTTGCAACCATCTGACAAGCACGTCGCTGGTTAATCCTCATCCTTCACATCGTAGCTCTCCGGAATCGGCTCATGACGCGCGGCATCCTCGAACTCCTGGAGCTTGCGAATTTCCTCCAGATGATGATTGAATTGCTCTTTGTTGATGATGTACTCATTGCCGTCATGGACAGCACGGATACGCCCCTGCTTGATTTTTTCCATAATAAACGCCTCGGGAAGCTCCAAATAGGCAGCTGTCTCCTCGACGGTCAAATACGTCTTATTCTCGCGCAATCTAGCCTCCAGTTCCGCTTTCTGCCGCTCGTAGCCCGGCTTGCCCAGCAAGGCAAACATATTGGCCTTGTACGCCTCCACCCCTGGCTGATCAAACGGATTGACGCCTAGCAAATAGCCGCTGATTCCGCATGCCTTTTCAAAAAAGTAAATCAGTCCGCCGAGATAGTAAGCTGTCGCCTCCGGTATTTCTACAAGCAGATTCGGTACGCCGCCATCCACATGGGCCAGCACCGTCCCCTCGAAAGCTTTTTTATTGACATACCCCATTCGTTTGCCAGTCAAAAAGTTCAATCCATCGACGTCAGCGGGGTCCTCCTGAACAGTCAAATCCACAGTGGGCTTCGTCACAGACACAACGGTCTCAAACAAATGTCTCATGCCGTCCTGTATGTATTGGCCCAACGAATGCAAGTCCGTTGAAAACTCGGCAGAAGCCGGAAAAATCCCTTTGCCATCCTTGCCCTCCGATTCCCCGAAAAGCTGCTTCCACCACTCCGCAAAGTAGCGAAACTGCGGTTCATAACTGACCAACAGCTCCACTGTCTTGCCTTTTCGATAGAGTACATTGCGAATCGCCGCATACTGATAGCACGGATTATCGCGCAAATCCATGACCATGTAGCGTTCGCGTGCATCTCTGGCCCCTTGCATGAGAGCATCCATGTTCGCCCCGCTTACAGCAATCGGCAACAATCCAACCGCGGTCAGGACTGAATATCGCCCACCGATATCATCTGGAATGACAAAGCACTCATAGCCCTCGTCATCCGCCAGCTTTTTCAGGGCTCCTCGCTGTTTATCGGTCGTAATGTAAATTCGTTTTTTGGCCTCTTCACGTCCGTATTTCTTTTCCAGCCATTCCCGAAAAAGTCGAAACGCGATAGCGGGCTCAGTCGTCGTGCCCGATTTTGAGATGACGTTGATAGACACATTTTTTCCTTCTAATACGTCCATCAGATGAGAGATATAAATCGGACTAATATTGTTGCCCACAAAATAAATCTCCGGAGAATGTCGCTTGGACTTCGGCAGCAAATTGTAGAAGCTGTGGCCTAAAATGTCAAGCACCGCTTTTGCCCCCAGATACGAGCCTCCGATACCAATCACCAGAAGCACATCCGAGTTCGATTGAATTCGGGCTGACGCTTGGCGAATTCGTTCATACTCGTCCCGGTCGTATTGTTCCGGCCAATCGACCCAACCAAGATAATCCTTGCCGGGCCCAGTCTTTGAATGAAGCATTTGATGCGCAATTTCGATCGCTGGAGAAAGCTGCTCCCACTCATGCTGTTTGACAAAGGCTCGAGCGTTGGCGTAATCAAAGCGAATCGTTTTGTTCATAGCTCCCCTCCGAGGAACGTCATCTCATCTTTATCTATGATATCACGGCAATTGGCGGCAAAGAACCTTCCGACAAAACGTATCAAAATGCATTTATTTGTGTCCAAAATGTGAACATTCGGCATTTCATGTTACCTTTTTCCAGTACTACCGTAAAAACCTTTCGAGCACTGAAATAATATGGTTCTTACCAAAGCAAGGAGAATGAACATGAAAAAACGATGGTGGATCATCGGTTCCGTCGTAGTCCTCCTGGGCATCGGGGGCGTTGCGTTTTCCATGATGGGATCGCAACAAGCTATGGGAATGCCTGTCAACATCGGCGCACCAACGAAATCAGCTTTGGAAAGCAAGGTTTTGACATCAGGACTCGTCACCGTAGAAGACAAGCTCAAACAGTACGCCAACGTCACCGGAACCTTACGTGAGTTTGTCGTCAAAGAAGGCGACAAGGTGAAAAAGGGACAAGTGATCGCAAAAATTGACACGTCCGATGTTGATAGCCGAATCCTCGAGCTGGAAGCGCAAATGGAATTGGCCAAAGCCAACCTCGCCAAGGCACAAATCGGCAACGAGCCGGAAGAAGTCGCACAAGACCAAGAACGTGTCTCCCAAGCCCAGCGTGAATACGATGCGGCAAAGCGAGAATATGATCGGATGAATCAATTATTTACTTCTGGCGCTTCTACCCAACAAGAGCTGGACAAGTTGAAATCACAAATGGATAGCGCTCTGTCTACACTGAATGTCGCCAAGCAACAGCTCGCTCTCAAGCAAAAGGGCCCACGTAAGGAAGACATTGCCGCTCAGCAAGCCCAAATCAACAAGCTGAATGTAGAAAAAGCACAACTGAATAAAGAACGTGTCCAAAGCGTCGTCGTAGCACCTATGGATGGAACCGTCATTGGCGTTGCAGCTGATAACGGTCAATACGTCAACAAGGGGACAGAAATCTTGACCCTTGCCAATCTGAACAATCTGTTGATAGAAGCGGATATTAACGAATCCGATGTCAACAAACTCAAAATCGGACAGTCTGCCACGATTGAAGGCGTGACACTCGGAAAGAAAAAGCTGAATGCGGAAGTAGCTCGCATCTCTCCAACCGCGACCACTACTGCCACCAAGTCGGGGCAAGGTGAAAAAACACGCGTCAAAGTCACCCTCAAGCCATCTGGCGATCTATCTGCTTTGAAGCCTGGCTTCCATGTGGACATCAACATCTCCGTCGAAAAAATCGATAATGCCATGCAAGTACCAATCGAAGCTATTCAGCAAGATGCTGACGGCAGTACCTTTGTCTGGGTATCTGCTAATGGTGTTGCGAAGAAGCAGAAGGTCGAAACCGGTATGGAAAATGAGTTGTTCACTCACGTCAAGTCTGGACTTAACGGTGATGAGCAAGTGATTTTAGGCCCTGTCGAATCCCTGACTGAAGGAGCTCCTATCATGCCAATGAGTGGCGGCGGCGCACCAATGGGTATGTAACACGTAAAGAAGGAGGTCAGCCGACGATGCTTCATGTAGAAGGCTTGACGAAAGCATACAAGACGGGTGATACCGTACTGCCCATCTTAAAAGGTGTCTCCCTGCTGGTGGAACAAGGCGAATTCGTTGCCATCATGGGGCCATCAGGATCAGGGAAATCGACGTTTATGAACATGCTGGGCTGCCTGGATCGTCCTGATTCGGGTTCGTACATGCTAGACGGCATTGAGGTTAGCAGTCTGAAGGATACGGAGCTTGCTGTTGTTCGCAACCAAAAGATCGGCTTTGTGTTCCAATCGTTTAATCTACTCGCCCGCTCTTCCTCCTTGCACAATGTAGAGCTGCCGATGATGTACGCGAATGTCAGCCGCTCAGAACGGCGCAAACGGGCAACAGAAGCACTCAAACGAGTGGGATTGGCTGAGCGCATGGACCATAAACCAACCCAGCTATCCGGTGGTCAAAAACAGCGTGTAGCGATTGCCAGAGCACTGGTCAATAAGCCGGCCATCCTCTTGGCAGACGAACCGACGGGAAATCTGGACAGCCGCTCCGGAGTAGAAATCATGGCCATGTTTCAGGAACTGCATGCGCAGGGCGTTACGATCATTCTCGTTACCCACGAATTGGATATCGCCCAGCACGCTGAGCGGATTGTGACTTTCAAGGATGGCGTAATCATTCGCGATGAAAAGGTTACGGAGCGAATATTCTCCAAGCCGTCTGACGAGGTGATTGTCACATGAATTTTATGGAAAGCTTTAACACCGCCGTAGAGGGTATCTGGGCGAACAAAATGCGCTCGATCTTGACCATGCTCGGGATCATCATCGGAATTACCTCCGTCATTGTCGTCACGGCACTCGGCGAAGGCGGACAGAAAGCCATCAACGAAGAGATGGAAAAGTTCGGGCAAAATACGTTTAACGTCTTCATCAATTGGGAGACAAAAGAAGAGATCGCTTCAGAAGATATGACCGTGGAAGATACCGAGGTACTCGGCAGGATTAGTCCTGCCATCGAATACATCGTACCTTACAACTCCAGCACGATTGATTTGAAGGGTCCGAAAAAAGAAGAGCGCGTCAACCTCACTGCCTCCACTGCTGATTATTTTTCGATGCAATCAACCTTGAAGGTGGCAAAAGGGCGACTTTTCAACGAGGTAGATGACAAAGAGCAACGCGCTGTCATCGTCCTGGAGGAAGCTCTTGCTCAAAAGCTGTTCGGTCAAATGAGCCCGATTGGTCAGCGTGTTCGCTGGGGAAATCAATCTCTCGTCGTAATCGGGACGTACACAGAAGAGAAGTTCAAGTTTGATATGGCAACGAGCTATGGAGCGATTATTCCTATCCGTTACGAAATGAGCTTGCAGGAAGAGCCTTCTGTTCAAATGCTCATGGGAAAAGCGATCGACAAAGCCTCTGTCGACCCAGCCATGCAGCAGGTCAAACAATACTTGAGCCGCAAGCATCAAAAGGAAGACCATTACAGAGTTCGGAGTATGCAAGAATCAATGGATCAGTTTAATCAAATGACGGGCACCTTGACGCTGATCTTCAGTATCATCGCAGGTATCTCCCTCGTGGTTGGCGGCGTCGGCGTTATGAACATCATGCTCGTATCCGTGACAGAGCGTACTCGCGAAATCGGGATTCGCAAAGCCTTAGGGGCACGTCGACGAGATATTTTGATTCAGTTTTTGATTGAATCGGTCATCGTCTGCTTGATCGGTGGCTTGATCGGGGTTTTGTTCGGCCTTGGTATTGCTTCGATTATTGCCTATTTTGCACAGTTGCCGCCGCTTATGTCCTGGAACAGCGTGTTTATCGCATTCGGCTTCTCCAGTGCCATCGGTATTTTCTTCGGCCTTTATCCGGCCAACAAGGCAGCCAAGCTTGATCCAATCGAAGCACTGCGTTACGAATAATGGAGTAGCCTTTTTTAAAAAAACAAGCACCTGTAAGCTCTCTGGCTACAGGTGCTTGTTTATGTTGGCAACGTATCTGTTACCAGCTTCAAAAGAAAAAAAACCGCAATCCCCACGCTCGCGACTGTCCACCAGAGCGGCTTGCTGTCAGCCTTTTGGGCCTTGTAGATCCCGATTAATTTCCAGGTACCCACCGCCACGCACAAGAGGCTAAACAGGAGCAGGATTGTCCCCATGACTTCCCTCCCCTCACTCTTTAGCTATATGGGGATGAGAGGGAAAAAATCACTTCTTCGGGTCCTTTTTGCCCAATCGGCCGAGGACCATCCGGCCCCGTTCCTTGATGGACTCGTCCTTGATATCTTGTTGACGCTTTTTCATCAAACCGTTTTTGGAAGTATCCGGTCGGTCCGTTTGCCGTCCATCTCGCATTAGCTGTACTTGCCTCCGCCTTTTTTCTCGTAATCGTTCAAAAGCTCAGCAAAGCTCTTGTTGCGCTCGCGTTCTTCCTGCTCTCGGCGCTTTTGTTCGGCTGCTTCCTTCTCTTTGCGCTCGCCTTCTGTCTTCATGTCTTTTTCAAGCTGCTTGAGTGCTCCGAGCGCATCTGCATTCAGCATATCCTTCAAACTGTTCAATCCGCTTTTCGCGTCTGTCGTAGTTGTTGTCGCTGCTTGACGTTGTGGTTTTCGTTGTTTTTTCGCCATTTGAATTGCCACCCTTTCCCTATCCTCATTCTGTCCTCATTCTCTGGCCCCATCCGGGTCATACTATCTTCATCTTTCACAAAGAGGAGGACATCACATGGTACGTAACAAAGAAAAAGATTTTGGAAAAACCGCTGAAATCCGAGGACCCAAAGCCCAATCCGAGGCTGTCCGTTCTGACGGCTCCATTAATAGTGAACCACAAGAAAGGCTAAAAGAAAACCGCTAACAAAAAAACCGCCGGGCAGCCATTATGCTCGGCGATTTTTACTCTTTCTAAAGTTTGATGAGTCTAGGGGGAGTGTAATCTCATGAGAATGACAGTTCATTGAAGAGCTACGCGAAGAAATTATAGAGCAGGAGAGAATCATTCATGAGTATGCAATTGAAGGGAACGTTTCTTTGGTTGCGGACGAAATCGAAAATACATCAGCAATGACATTTCGAAGGATTTTTCTCCAGCCCCCAAAATGATAATCGCGGAAAACGGCCAAAAACGCCCGAATTTGAGGATGCGGACGTTAGCTAACATAATACCTATTATCGGGCCCCCGTAAAATGTGGGATTTACTAATGCTAAGAAGATGCTGAGAGTGTTTTTCAATCTTCTTTCGAAACAAAAAATTGGGTATGGATGCGTCTAAGTAGAAGCGAATTAATGCGAAGGAATAGCAGAGACGGAGCTTGAGAACCCGAAAATATTTAGGAAAAATACCTAGAACTTTTTTGTATGCCAAAACGTCATAACAGGTGCCGATAGTGCTCAAACGATTATCAAAGAATGAATATGACACAATCAAAAAAATAAAAAAGAGTGTGAAATATGAAAAAAATATTATTGGTTTGTATCATGATCATGTTGATGCTAGCATCGGGTTGTGGAAATATTGAAATGCCATCAAATCCAAATACTTCTAGTGAGCCTAAACCTGAAACGGATGAGTCTATTATTCCAGAAAACACATCCGAATATTGTACTGTAGAACGTATAAATTTGGATAGCGAAACTGAAAAATATTTCTACGGAACTTGGAAAGTTGAGAAGCTTTTAGGATTTGCAAATTCATATAATGATGCTTCTGAATATCCAACAGGGCAAAAATTTATTGGAGATGAACTTATAATCAAAAAAGACTTTTTTTCATCAAAAGGACTTAAAAACTATACGAAATATCAATATGAACTAAAAAATCCACTATATGAGATTACAGCGACATGCGATAACTCTCTCTCTTTTTATAGATTATATAAAATAGATATCCCAGACTTAAATGAAAATGATGGAGTAAAAGTAATAGATATAAGTGACCCTTCTACAAAAATGAGCATACCTGTAGGTATAAGTTTTTTTGTTGTTAATAACGATAGGCTTATCTTGTTATCAGAGGCAACTATTTTTGAGCTTAAAAAAATTACTGATTAAATGAATGAAGGATATGTTATAAGTTCTGTGCTAATAGAATAGAAAATATCCGAAAGGTCAACCTTTAGGCTGACCTTTCTTGTTTATGTCGTAAAACAATTAAACTATAGTGTATATACTGGATATTTGTGAGTATATTTCATATCTTCATAAAATAAAGTTGCTTCTTCATTTCTTCTTGTTTTCAAGTTTTTATCATTTGAACATGCTTTGCTGACTAATTTTGAATAAGTAGTGATTAACGGAGTTCCAGAAGAAATAGTTGCACAGCATATAGGCATATCTCAACAAGGCGTAAACAAATACAAACGGAAATATTTAGGGATACTTCGAAAAAAAATTAGAGTCTAATCCGCAAGCAGTTAAGTCGTAGGCCCTCCCAAATGGAGGGTTTTTTTTAATTTTTTATAACACGAATATCCCGATCAACGTCTTGATTAGGCTAAATCCCTTTGCTACCGGTTATGTTTAAACACCTTACCAAACGAGCTACAAAGGCCCTTTTCTGCGTTTTTATTCTATGTGTAGGGTTGGGCTAGTGGGCACACCGTTATGCCCCCACAAAAACTGTCGCAAAAGACGTATTTTACGGCACATTTCCCCTTAACGTGGGTTTCTGGTTACTTTGCTGGCGGTACCCCATTTACTAGCCTATTGACGCTCATAATGATCTGGCCGGTTCGAAGGAGATTCGATCCTTACAGCTCACAAGGTCTCCTTTTTCCACTTATTTTCAACATAGGTTAGAATAGCTTGCATTCCTTTAAGCCAAAGAGCCAAAAAGGGTGTCGTAACTGGTAGTACTATCAGGGCATATAGGGGTGCTAATTTAAAATAGTCATGCATGATATCATTCGCTGTAATCTCTGCTGACGGGGTCATTACACGCTCAAAGCCATACTCTAAAATAAGCATCAGCGTAGCACCAACTGACCCCATGAAAAGGGGGATGATAAAACCTAGAAAAGCACATAAAACCCAATATACCCATAGGTGAATGTTCCTGAATGCCTGGAAGTAACCTGAAATACCAGAAATAACAGAGACAGGAAATAGGGATGTCGCAAAAAACCATAACCATCCCCCAAACGATGCTCCCCCAACCGACATG
This sequence comes from Brevibacillus brevis, assembly GCF_001039275.2. Taxonomy (NCBI): domain Bacteria; kingdom Bacillati; phylum Bacillota; class Bacilli; order Caryophanales; family Paenibacillaceae; genus Brevibacillus; species Brevibacillus brevis. The sequence goes on along the minus strand of NZ_CP030117.1, from coordinate 945,760 downwards.
CCGCCAGCTGCGAAATCTCCAAGAAAAGAAATGATAACACTCAAAAAAAACATAGTCACCAAACCGTAAATAAGACCTACTAACGTAGAGCGTACTTTCATACAAATGGTCGCTCCCTCCCCCAAACGAATCAGTTTCAACATTATTATTTATCAATAAATTCCACATATTATCAAATACACTTCATTAGTGGGTCGCGATATCTTTGTTATTTAAGCGTCTTTCGCTACTTATGCTTGAATGTTAATTACTTGGCCCAGTAGATTTGACCTATTCTGAGATTATCGATTCGTGGCATAAATGACCGAGATTCCTTTAATTGAAGGACCTTACAGCGGTTATCCCTGAAGAATGGTTATTAGTTAGTACTGATCCTTATAACAATTATTATGGCGATGGAAACAACCGTGAAGATCGGACTAGACCGATCAGTCCCATCTCACATCCCCCTCAAATCTAATCAAGACGTTATTAGAACTGGAGCCGTTATCCAGCACAATCACTTCATATTTTTCAAAATCGGCAAACTGCAAGTTCAGGCTAAACAAGGTATACAGAAGCTGATGAGCTGCATCTCTGACGGGAATGATCACACTCGTTCGCATCAGATCTTCCCCCTTTTTTTAGCATATACGGCTGGGTCTCATTTGGGCTGGGCGCGAGCTCCCCTCCGAAACCGAATAAGGGGTCAGTGACTGATGCATGCTATGAGATAAAAGGAGGTCCAGATGATGGATAACGATCAGCAAAAGAACGACAAGACGAAGGATATTTCCCTCGATGGGACGCTGCCGCATCAAATCAGTGCTCCTGACTTCAAAAACTCGTCCCGTACGATTCAAAAGCCATTCGTCAATGAGTTCGGAGTCGTCATCGGTGACAGCTTGTACGAGTCCAAGGAATCTCCCTTACACAACTGGAACACAGAAACCGATCCCTCCGTCATGGCAGGGGACCGGTGGGTACATCCGACCAATGACATTGGCTGGAACTCGATAGAAAATCGTGAGCTCCTCGAGGATCAAGAAGAACCAGATAGAGCGCGTTTTATGCACCCTACCCTCGATGTGAGCAAAGGCAAGGACTAATGCCAGCTTTTTCATGCAGCCCGTTCGGCAGAGACATTTCTGACCGGACGGGTGTTTTTGGATTGCGCTTGCACCTTGAGCTTCGGGACACTACTCTGACTTGTGTTACAATGGGAGACAAGTAGCAGAAAGGAGCTAGTCCATGAGTATCACACTTATGATAGAGCCAGCGTTTTCCCTTGCCTATCAACGTTATGCCGGTTTTGTACCGGGAGATACGCTTCGATTGTATGTACGAACAAGCGGCCCCGGGACCGGTGGTATGTTTTATGCGATTGAAAAAGATGAGGCCCTCACCGACGATGCTGTGTTTGAAGTAGAGGGGTTGCGATTTGTCATTCGTCCAACTGATTTCTGGTATTTCGACGGGGGACATCTTAGCTACAATCCGCTCTATGGCGAGTACGGCTTTCACTTCACCAATCCTCGTCTGGATGGCAACTAGAACAGAAACTTCTCTTGGCTTGATTCGTAAGAAGGAATATCTGCCTATATCTTCTGGGAGGAAAAACGATGAAAAAAAGCCGTTCAGTCCTTTTGGCGATCGGTGCTTTCTTACTTGCCAATTTAAAATGGATACTTAGCATACTGAAGTTTTCGAAATTCGGGACCACGATTATATCTATGGGGATTACCTTGTGGGCGTATGCCGTTTTTTACGGATGGAAATTCGCCGTGGCGCTCGTCTATCTGATTTTCGTCCACGAAATGGGCCATGTGATCGCCGCCAAGCGAAAAGGGATCGCGACCTCACCCGCTGTCTTTATCCCTTTTGCAGGAGCCTTCATTGCCATGAAAGACATGCCGCGTGACGCAAAAACAGAGGCGTACTTAGCCTACGGCGGGCCCTTGGCGGGGATGATTGCGTTCTTGCCTGCCCTCCCGCTGTATTGGTATACGCAAGACCCTTTCTGGGGGTTGGTTATCTACTTGGGTGCCATGCTCAATTTATTTAACCTGCTGCCTATCTCCCCGCTCGATGGCGGCCGCATCGTTTCGGTCTTGTCGACGAAAATTTGGTTTATCGGGTTAGTCGGGCTGGGTGTTATGCTGTTCGCCAACCCAGGACCGATTACTGTGTTCATTTTCATCATCGGCTTGATTACGTGGTACAACCGCCTACGTGGCGGCTATCAGCAAAAGCTCCTGCAATACGAGCGCGAAAAGATTGCAGACTTCCAGCAAAGCATAGCCAAATGGCCCGAGCTGGAATCGACATGGGATATTCGCACGCAAATGAATGCCGAGGTTAATGCGATCAATCAGGAAGATTTGAAGAAATTTTACGTGCCATTTTTGCAGGACAAACAACGTCTTCAGCGTGACTTCAAGCGCCTCGATAAAGTGTATGTGAACAGAAAATGGGAACTGTTCAGACTGTGGGAACGAGAGCCTGTTTTGTATTACGATTCCGACCCGAACCGACCGATCCCATCGGATGCGCTTCGTGATGGAGAACTTGCGGCGCAAGAGAGATTAGCCGAACTGGATGAGCAAATGCACCAGCTCACTACGTACTACGATGCACCCGCCTCTACGAAGTGGAAAGTGTTAGCTGCCTATCTCGGTCTAGCTGCTGTACTGTCAGCATTTTTCGTCTACGCCCAACAAATTCTGCACAGGTAACCGCTTGCACTTTGCGTCGCTTGACAGAAACGGATGCCTATCTGCGGCCTTCTCCGAGCGCAAAAACGTGCGCTACGGTTATCTGAGGGTCGCTCTTTCCGACCAAAAGGGCGTAAAACGCCCCCTACGGTGGTATATCGCTTTTGTGCGTTCCACCCAATCAGAGTAAAATAGAAAATAGTACTTTCATAAAATTCCAGAGAGGATGACTTTTTACTTGGACACCGTCCCGATAGTGCTCAACCTACTGCTTGTTATATTTCTTGTTTTTCTCAACGGCTTTTTCGTAGCCGCAGAGTTCTCACTCGTGAAGGTGCGGCAAACGCGCCTGACACAGATGGTGAATGAAGGTAACAGACGCGCAGTCTATGCCCAAAAAGTAACGCATAAGCTAGACGCCTATCTATCTGCCTGCCAGGTCGGGATTACGCTCGCCTCGCTAGGACTGGGTTGGGTCGGGGAACCGGCCATTGCCCATATGATTGTGGAGCCTTTGCTTGGATCTTCAGGATTGCCTGAGTATGCGATCTCCGCGATTTCTTTTGGTGTAGCCTTTGCGATTATTACGTTCCTCCACATTGTCTTGGGTGAGTTGGCTCCGAAATCATTGGCCATTCAAAAAGCAGAAATGACCTCGTTGTGGGTTGCCGCGCCATTGATGTTTTTCTATAAATTGCTTTACCCGGCTATCTGGTTCTTGAACGGAACAGCCAACGCTCTCATGAGACGACTTGGACTCGAAGCCATCTCAGAACATGAAGCGGCGCATACAGAAGAAGAAATTCGTCTTCTGGTTAACCAAAGTCACCAAAGTGGCCATATCGACCAAACCGAATTGGCTCTTGTGGAACAAGTTTTTGACTTCTCCGAAACCGTTGCTCGGGAAACGATGATCCCGCGCATTGATATGGTTTGCTTATATACGACGAATACCTTTGAAGAAAACCTGGAGATTATCCGCTCGCAGCGCCACACGCGTTTTCCGGTTGCAGCCGAAGACAAGGACAACATCATTGGTTTTGTCCATGCGACAGACTTCTACCTTTCTGCGTTACAAGACGGAAGCGTAGAGCTGGATTCGTTGGTCCGCCCTGTCCTGACAGTACCGGAAACCATGGAAATCAGCACGGTATTGCGCCTGATGCAGAAAAACCGTTCGCAGCTTGCGATTGTCATCGACGAGTACGGCGGAACAGCCGGTCTCGTAACGATGGAGGATATTCTGGAAGAAATCGTTGGGGATATCCAAGACGAGTTTGACGAGGAAAGACCAGAGATTGAGAAGCTGGACAATGGCCTCTCCGTATCCGGTATGCTCGTGTTGGCTGACCTGAATGACCATCTTCCATTCGAACTCGAATCCGAAGATGTGGACACAATCGGCGGTTGGTTGTACAGCCAGTTGGAAGAAGATATCGCTGTTGGTGCGACAGTAGAATGGGAAAACCACCTGTTCACCGTCAAGCAGATGGATCACCACCGTGTCACACGCGTTCTGATTACGCGTTTGGAAAAAGATGAATCGGAGCAACAAGAACTGTTGACCGTCTCCTAATCATCACACCTTAGCACAAACCAAAGCCCCACACCTGCTTACTTGGCTGGTGCGGGGCTTTTCTGTTTCGCAGGTGAGTTTCTTCGCTCTCGTTCGTCTACGTGGTTCCCTGGCCCGTGAGCTCCTTCCAGTCGTCCACGCCGTTGTCCTCCAAAATTCCCATCGTCACATCGCTAATATCCGGGTCGGTAAGCAAGCTGTCGCGAATACGGTATTTAATATCGTCTGCCACAGCAAGACTTAGTCCTGTCCGCAATTCTACATAGCTCTCCACATGGTAAAAACGCCCTTCCTGTACAATCCGCAACCGGTTGATGTCCGTCACATCCGGGTCAGCAAAAATGACTTTGGCTACCCGATCCTCGATTTCTTTGGGAGCTGCAATACCAATCAAACCCACCATGTTGTCGTACCCTACCTTGAATGCCACACCTACCATGAGAATTCCGATCAGGATGGTGGCAATCCCGTCCAGCAAGGCAAAGGAAGTAAACGTAGTGACGATAACAGCAATCAGCGCCAATAACGCACCGAGCGTTGCCACGATGTCTTCGTAAAAGACAAGCCGTGTCGGTGGAGCCGCACGTCCTACATTCCGAAAAGCGGCAGGGATGACAGCAAAGCCCTTCGCTTCCACCCGAGCTTCATGAACGATTTCGAACATGACTTTTACCAGCACGTACCCATCCACAATAACCGCCAGAGCCAAAATGATGAAATTCAACCAAAAATGGCTGGATTCTGCGGGTTCCTGAATAAGGTGGAAGCCTTTCATAATGGTTTCATAGGCCATGATGGTTACGACGATCACAGCGACCATACAGAAAATGTTAATGACACGACCAAAGCCTGTTGGGAACCTCGGTGTCGGTTTTTTCTCTGCGAGTACGCTGCCAAAGAAAACGAAGAACTGGTTGACTGCATCGGCTACCGAATGCATTGCCGATGCAAACATGGCTCCACTCCCACTATAGACAGCCGCAAAGCCTTTTGCGATAGCAAGCCCAGTGTTTCCCAAAGCCGCTGTCGCCGAGGACGTATTTCCCTTTTTTAGCGTTGCCCAGAAAGAGCTCATGGTGATGCCATTCCCTCCTTGAACGAGACGATTTTCTTTACTATTCCCTATTCGCAAAGAGTGTTCCTTATGAGAAATGGAACATATACACAAAGAAAAGGCAGACATCCGAAGTGGAATATCTGCCTTTTCTTATAACCGCTACCTTATGCTACTAATTTCAATCCTGCTACTGCTATAATCACCACGGCGATGCACAAGATTCGCAGCTTGTCTTTCGCTTCCCCATAAAACATCATCCCGACAATGGCGCTACCTACCGTACCAATCCCTGTCCAAACCGCATAGGCTGTTCCCATCGGGATTTCTCTCATGGCGAAGGACAGGAGGAAGAAGCTGAGGGAAAAACCGCCGATCAGTACCGCAAAGGAACGGAACGAGGGTTTTTGGTTGACCTGTGTGATCCCCATTACGCCTACAACCTCAAACAACCCTGCAAAAATTAAGGATAACCATGTCATGCCACTTCACCCTCCCTCTTCGGCTTCTCTTCATGATCTGGTGTGACCAGCTTCAACCCAAGGATTCCCCCCAGAAGAAGCGCGATCAAGCCCACTTTCGTCCAACTGAACGGTTCTCCAAACAGGACCATTTCGCTAATAACGGTACCAGCCGTACCCAAACCGACGAAGATCGCATAAACCGTACTCGTCGGCAGCTTTTTCCCTGAATAGATCAAAACACCAAAGCTGATAATAATCGCTATAATGGTCAACGCCCATGACCAAAAGCTGTCGGCGTGCTTCAAGCCCGCTACCCACATGACTTCAAATACTGCTGCTACGACAACCATCAACCAATACTTCCCCATGTTCTGGCTCCCTCCTCTTTCTTTTACATTCATGGTAACGGACGTATCCGTTTTTATCGTTCCCCAAAATACATACTCATCCAAGATGGCTCAGACTTTTTTCCGAATGCAAAAAAAGCCTCGGGTGAATACCATCACAGATATTCCTCCCGGGCTTTTATCCCTCCGTGTACACGACCGTGGTCGTGGGTTTTCTCTCGGTCCTGACCGGCCAGATGACTGACCGCGGAACCCTAGAAAACTCAGTACATATGCAGTTCTTTTCTTGGGGTAACTGTCCTTATCATATCAAAAATCACCGCGTTTGGCAATGAACGTGCGCGCATCGCTAAAAAAGCAAGAAGCCCAAGCTGATAATGGCGCCTGTCACGATTAACATCATCAAGCAGTAGCCCATAATATCCCTCGCACCCAATCCAGCAAGAGCCAGCACAGGTAATGCCCAGAATGGCTGAATCAAGTTCGTCCACGCATCCCCCCAAGCAATGGCCATCGCTACTTTTGCATGGGAAACGCCCAGCTCAGTGGCGACAGGCAGCATAATTGGCCCCTGTACTGCCCATTGCCCTCCACCAGAAGGAATGAAAATGTTCAATAAGCCTGCACTCCAAAACGTGAACAGCGGGAAGGTAGTAGGCGTCGAAATGCTGATAAACCATTGAGAGATACTCGCCGCCAGTCCTGAAGCCGTCATCATCCCGATGATACCTGCATAAAACGGGAACTGGACGACGATCCCTGTCGTGGTTTTCACTGCTTCATTCATGGCATCCAAAAACTTGCGCGGTGTCCCATGAAGGAGTATACCCAGAAACAAGAAGCCCATGATTACAACATCTAAATTCAACTTAAAGCCTTTATCAGCAAAATAGAAAACCAAATAGATAATTCCGAGTGCTGAAACAAGAATCGAGATTAAACGGCTGTTTTCCATTTTGGAAGCAGGAGTATTGTCGACTGCATAATCAGTAGCAGCAGCCATTTCTTGTTGCGCGATCCCTTCGCCCGCAAATACAATCGTATCTTTTTCGGCAGGCATCATAAATCTGTTCACAATCGGGAGGACAATCATGATTGCAGCCACAATGGTCAGATTCATCGGCGAAAACATCGTTTCCGTGGTAGGAATGACACCGATGATATTTTCTAAGCTGTGCTTTTCCGTAGCGATTGTCAAAGGTACAGAGCCAGCAAGCCCTCCGTGCCAGACGACAAATCCGCCATACGCACTGGCGACAAGCAATCGGTAGTCTACCTTTTCCACTTGATTGGCAAGAACGCGTGCCAATAGCGCACTGATCACAAGCCCAAAGCCCCAATTGATCCAGTTCGCCACACAGGAAACTAATGTGACGAGTACAATCGCTTGACCTGGTGTTTTTGCCAGTGATCCCAAGGCATTCAAGCCACGTTTACAAATATTCGTACTGGCTAGCGTATGACCCGTAATCAGGATCAAGACCATTTGCATCGTAAAGCTGAGCAAGCTCCAGAAGCCGCCTCCCCAATAGTTGACCATTTCCATCGGCGTTTTGCCATTGATGAAGATCCCGGCAACAAATACGAGGAAGGTTAAAATGACTGCAAATAAAAAGGCGTCTGGCAAATAGCGTTGCACCATGCGGACTGAAGCGTTCGTTAAGGCTTGAAACACATTTTCATCCCCTTTTCCAAAAGTATTCATGTACTTGTGCTTTTGGATATAGCAAGAGGGATGCCAATCTGTTTTTCAAGGAAATGAATGCGCTTTCAGGAAATTACTCCGTCATGCTGACTACTTTTTGCACAGTATGTCACTTGTTTGCGCACACCGGGCGATTAGTCTCTTTCATTCATTGCCGAATCCAATCCGTACATTTGCAGCTTGTAGAGCAGTGCCCGCCGTGATATGCCCAGTCTTTTCGCTGTCTGTAGCTTGTTGCCGCGTTCTTTTCGCAGGGTATGGGCAATGGCTTCCTGCTCGACTTGGGCAATGATTTCCCGCATAGTTCGTCCTTCATAGCTGATTTTGCCAAGGCCTTTGGTCCGTTCACTTACCGTGTTTTCCTGAATGGGGGATAAGACATGCTCTTGGCCGATAACTGCTCCTCTGGTCAAAACAACAGCTCGTTCGATCGTATTTTCAAGCTGACGCACATTACCTGGCCAGTGATAGGCGATCAGAGCTTCTGTGGCATCAGCGGACAAGCAGAGGTCATGCTTCCCTGCCTCTTTTCCATATTTGGCGAGAAAGTGACGGATAAGCAGTGGAATGTCCTCTTTTCGCTCTCGAAGTGGCGGCATGCGAATCGGAACGACATTGAGCCGGTAGTATAAATCTTCGCGGAAAAGCTCCTGGCGAATTCTCTCCTGCAAGTCACGGTTGGTGGCAGCAATCACGCGAACGTCAACCGATACCGCCTCAATGCCCCCTACCCGAATAAATACGCGATCCTGCAAAAACCGCAGCAGTTTTACCTGCAAAGAAAGGCTCAGCTCTCCTACTTCGTCAAGGAACAACGTACCTCCATTCGCAAGCTCCAACAATCCTTGCTTGCGATGAACGGCACCTGTAAATGCACCTCGTTCATATCCAAATAACTCGCTCTCCAGCAAATTTTCAGGAATCGCACCGCAATTGACAGGAATGAGCGGTTTATCCGCCCGCAGGCTATTGGCATGGATCGCTCTTGCAATGAGCTCTTTGCCTGTGCCACTCTCCCCTTCAAGCAAAACAGTGGCTTTAGACATCGCTACTTTTCCCACCAGCTTGTACACGTTTTGCATAGCCGGACTCAGGCCAATCAAGCTGGTTCCGCCTGGATTTGCTTGCTCTTCCTGTATGCCTTGCCCGACTTCGCCTTGCTCAAGCAGCTCTCCCTGTGTAAGTGCATGAGCAACGACTTGTTTGACCTGACCCAAGTCGAAGGGCTTTTGCACATAATCAAACGCTCCCAGCTTCATGGCCTCCATGACATCACTGGCCGAACCATAGGCAGTCATCATCACGACTCTCGGGAGTCTTCCCTTTCTCTCGTTCAGGCGGCGCAACGTATCCATACCATCTAAATGGGGCATACGCAGATCCAGAAGCATGACTTGCGGGCAAAAGCGTTCGACCTGCTCCAAAGCTTCTACTCCACTGCCAGCCTCCAGGAGCTCGTATCCCATTTTGCGTAGCGTAGTCGACAATGCCTTTCTCACATTGGCCTCGTCGTCTACGATCAGCACCCTGCTCGTCATCACAATCCTCCTTTTACCCGAATCGGCAGTACGACAGTGAAACAGACGCCTTCGGGGGTGTTTTGAGCAAAAATATGTCCGCCATACGCTTGCACGATCCTTTGGGAGATCGCCAGTCCAAGTCCCGTACCTGTTTGCTTCGTCGTGAAAAATGGTTCGAATACAGCCAGTAGGTTTTCTTCCGCGATAGGCGGACCGTCATTCGTTACCTGAACGTGCACATCATTGTCTATATTTTTGACTTCAATTTGGATTCGACCTTCCATTGGTTTGGCTTGCAGTGCATTGTGCAATATGTTTAGAAATACCTGTTTTAACAACTCCGGTGAGGACATCACGACCGGAATATCCTCGTCACATACGAGCTGTACAATCCCCCCGCTATAGCCCTCGACATGTTCCAGCAGCTTGAGTGTGTGCTGGATTACCTCCTGCACGCGCACAGGTACGTTCGACTCTTCATTGGGACGAGAAAATAACAAGAGCTCGTCAGTAAAACGGTTCAAACGCTCGACTTCCTCCACAATAATCCCTGTGTATTCCCGAGAGTCATGATCTTTTGGCCATTCCTCCTCGATGATCTGGGCGAAGGCTTTGATGGCTGTCAACGGATTGCGTACCTCATGGGCAATACTGGTCGCCCACTCACCTATGACCGCCAGTCGCTCTGCCTGAGCCAGCCTTGACTCCATCCTCCGCCATTGCGTGCGATCCTCCAGCACGACGATGGCTCCCAGCACATCATCGGTGGTATTTTTCCAAATGGAAGAGCTGACCTTCAGCCACAGCACGCCTCTATCCGGATGCTGATGGCGCCACATAGCATCTCGGATGGCTCGACCGTTTTGCAGCGTATCCAACAGGATATGAAGGAGAGCCTCACTCTCTGTAAAAACTTCCGTGTAATGCATTCCCTTTGCTCGACTGGCCGTGAAGCCAATCATATGTATCGCTGTCTCATTCCAAGCAATCAGATGCCCGCTTTGATTTAACGCGAGGACCCCGCTGTCCATGCTATTCATGATCGTCTCCGTGTGACTACGGCTAGCCTGCAAATCACTCGCCAAATTGTTGATCGCACCTGTAATTTCTCCAGGCTCACCGTCCATTCTCCTCAAACGAAAGGAAAGGTCTTGGCTAAGCCGCTTTAGCCCTGACTTGATCTCTGACAAAATCACTTCTAAGCGATGAACGAGCAAACCGCTGGCTGCTGCTGCGATCATACAGCCAATGCCCAAAATCGCATAAATGCTTTGTCGCATATCCGCGAGTTGTATATCAATCGTAGACATGAGCTCATTCGCCCATGCATAGCCGATCACTTGATTATTGCGAATGAGTGGAACCATGGCATTCATGATGTTGCCGCGTACTTGTTCGCCGATTACTACGTCAATCTGCTGCGTCTGCATGACACTGCGACCCGGATGGTTTTCGCCAATTGATTGTCCTATGTACAAGCTCATTTCATTGCTGGGTCCATACGTCACGATGGAATCGAGGGCTGCGGAATAATAACCGACGCCAATTCCCGGATGCGCCAGAGCAATACGATCTGTAAGTGATTGCATTTTCTCGTTTAATGCTTGGAGCTTGTCCTCTTTTTCCGCCTTTTCTAATCCAGCTTCCACGACAATAGTGTCAAAATCTTTCGACAGCGCAAAATCCAATTGCTGCGTGATGGCGATTAGCTTTTGTTTCTTTTCCGCCAGTAAAGCCTGCTCTGCCGATTTTACCAATACGATTCCGGTAATGATAATCGGTAAAACAGTGACAACAATGACAGCCACAACAAAACGGATGCGGTACAGATATGTTTTCATTGCAAATGTCCTCCTTATGGTATTCTAACATACAGAAGCATCACACACAGGAAGAGAGGAGCCTACATATGACAACCGTCTTGTTCGTTTGTCTGGGCAATATTTGTCGCTCGCCCATGGCCGAAGCTGTATTTCGCCATCTCGTAGAGGCGGAGGGATTGGCAGGGGAAATCTCCATCGATTCAGCAGGGATCGGTGGCTGGCACGCAGGTGAACCTCCGCACAAAGGTACACAAAAGGTATTGACCGAGAATGGGATTGCGCATGACACATTGCGTGCTCGCCAAATTGTCACACAGGACTTCTCGGAGTACGACTATATCATCTGCATGGATGAGGAAAATTTGTCCGCACTCAAGCAGATGGCTCCGTCAGGGAAAAAGGTATATCGCCTGCTCGACTTTGCCGCTTCTGCCCAGGAACAAAATGTGGAGGACCCTTACTATACGGGGCGATTCACGTATGTGTATGACTTGGTGAATGCAGGTTGCCACGGGCTGCTGAACGAAATCAAAGCCAATGCAAAAAAGGGATAGCCCGTCATCAGGGCCATCCCTTTTTCTTATACGGCGACCGTCTCCTTCTCAAGCAGTCGATTTAACCAGCTCTTCGTACTTGCAATCAAGCGTTTGTAGCTATCTGTCGAGGAAAAGGTATGGTCTCCCCCTACAACTACTTCTGTTTCGCAGCTCCCCCGTCTTCGCAGATGCAGCTCTCGCTCATAATGGAACATGGCATCCACCGCAATGACGTCATCCCGATTGCCATGCAGGATTAATACATCTCCCTCAAACTGCTTGGCTTGACGCAGCGGAAGAGCGGTACCCAGCGACTGGAAAAAGCGCTTCTCCAATCCGTAGCCCAAATGATCCGTTTTGCCGTATGACAGTGCTTCCTTGTATTCTTTCTCCCCCACGATCCGAACGATATCATCAAAGGGGCGTGCTACCGGTGCCCATAGGATGAGCGAGTGTATACGTTTATCCTGGCTCGCTGTCAGGACACTAACTGCACCACCCAAACTATGACCTAGCAGGCACACACGCTCTTGATCTACTTGTTCCAGTGTGAAAACATGGTCGAGAACATCACCTGTTTGCGCAAGCAGGACATCCAATCCACCTGCACCATAATTCCCGTCGCTCTCCCCGCAGCCTCCGTAATCGAAGCGCAATACGCCAAAACCGTGTGAAGTCAGTTCTCTGGCAGCTTTTACAAACAAGCGATTCACTCCAACTCGACTGCCGATAAAGCCATGGCAAATGACAACCAACGGGTACTTCACTCTGGTCTTGCCTGTTATGCATGTAGGTTCATGCAGGGTAGCCGTCAACGAAATCGTATCGCTAGGTATTTGCAAAATCCGTTCCAAAGAACTCACCTCTTTTAATTTTAGTATTCCGAGTTGTTTACTTAGTTATTATGATTATTATCTTCATTTTCATGAACGCTGTCAAGATGAACTGGAAAACTCAATGAAAAATCATCCTGCACCGTTTATGATGGAAGAGAACGAGGTGCAACATAGGAATGCCAGTTTTGCTGGAGCTGTTGCACCGAAGATAGGATTGTGAGGAGAAAACTATGTCCGACTTGCGGAAAGAAACCTTGGAAAAAATAAAAAACGGTGATTTCACCTGTTCCAAGGAGCTGACCTTGTCTATGTTCAGCGGAAAATGGAAAGTCGTGATTCTGTGGCATTTAGGCGTAGAAGGCCCGCATCGCTTTAGCGAGCTGCAACGGCTGTTTCCAAAAATCACACATAAAATGCTGACGAATCAGTTAAAAGAACTAATCGAAGACGGAATTGTTCACCGGGAAGTATACCCGGAGGTTCCCCCACGCGTGGAGTATTCCATGACGGAGTTGGGGATGACTCTGTTGCCCATTGTGGAAATGATGTATGAGTGGGGCGAAATGCGGATGGGGCAATTGAAGCTGGAGTTGGGGGAGTCGTTCTCTGACTAGCTGCTGTGGTGGGGAGGAAACAGGAGAAAACGCTCAGATTCTTGGAACACCTGCGCGGGAGCAGGGGGTGCCCGGCTCCGTGAAAAAAAGAGAAACCGCGTCCAAAGTCGATGTTCCAGGGGGCTTCTCAGAGGTGGACGCTAAAGGCAGTTTCTCTTTTTTTCACGGAGCCTCGGTAGGTGTGTCCAAAGATCTTCGCTGTTTTCTCCTGTTTCCTCTGCGAACTGTTCGGGATTCCACCTTCTTTTTTAAAAAAGTAATAGACCCCGTGAATGCTGCTTTCAAGATGTAAACACTAGCCGCGTGGGAAGAAGCACATTTCCAGTCCTAGCGCCTCTGGAGCCCTCCTTAGCTCTGAAATAAATGGCGGGGGTTTTCAGCTTTTATCACATACAAAAACGATGTAACGTTTTCTGTTTTGAAGCGCTCCCGACATTTATTTCAGAGCGGACAGTCTAATTCCTCACTGGGCGTAGGCCGAAGCGTAAACTGGAAATGGGCTTCTTCCTCCTCCACTACAGCTACTATAAAACGAAAAAAGGATAGCCTCCCGAGGAAGCTATCCTTTTTGTTATTACGGATTCACAGTATTTTTCGGAGGAGAAGCCAGATCACGCAGGATCGCTACCTCTACCCGTCTGTTTTTCGCTCTGCCTTCTGCCGTCGTATTCGGCGCTACCGGATGGTATTCTCCCAAGCCTGTCGCGCTGAACTTCGTCGGGTCTAGGTTCTTGTTTTCCAGAAGCACCTTCAAGAAGTTAACGGAACGTTTGGCACTGAGATCCCAGTTGGATGGGAACTCTGCTCGGCGAATCGGCACATTGTCCGTATGACCGGTTACGGTCACTTTTTTCGGGTGAGGCACCAGCATCGCTGCCATTTCAGACGCAAGCTTTCTCGCTTCCGGTTTCAGATCAGCTTTACCGGAGTCAAACAGCGCATTGTCCAAAATGGTGATCAGCAGTCCTTCTTCGGTGAGCTTCGTCTGGAGCTTGTCCTGCAGCTTGTTTTGCTGAATGTATCCTTCGAGCTGTGTCTGTAGCTTTTTCAAGTCCTCTGTCTCTTTGCGGACCGCTTCTTCCAGACGCTTTTCTTCTTCTGTCTTCTGTTTTTCTGCTTCCTGTGCGCCTTTGTGCAAGGTTTGCTGCTGAAGTTCCGGGTCTAGCGGCACCGGACTCGGGTAGTTCATGACACCTACACCGCCGTTCATAGCAATGTTGAAGGAGCGAACCATTTGGTCGAACTTCTTCGCATCCATCTCGCTAGAGGCGAACAACACGATAAACAAAGCGAGCAGAAGGGTGAGCAAGTCCGCGTATGGAATTAGCCAAGACTCGTCCATATGCTCTTCATGATGAGCATGTCTCTTTGGTCGCTTAGCCATTTACCGCAGCTCCTTCCTCCCTCTTCTCTTCCTTCATTTCTTCTTTCATTTCCGCACGCTCTTGGTACGGGATGTAAACCAGCAGCTTTTGTTCAATCGCAGTCGGGGAAACACCTGCTTGAATGGAGAGCAGTCCTTCGACCATGATTTTTTTGATTTCGATTTCTGCTTTTGATTTCCGTTTGAGCTTGGTCGCGAACGGATGCCACAATACGTAACCCGTGAAAATACCGAGCAAGGTAGCTACGAACGCAGCCGCAATGGATACACCCAGCGCATCGATATCACTCAAGTTACCCAGGGCGGCAATCAGACCGACAACCGCACCCAATACCCCGAGAGTCGGAGCGTAGCTTCCCGCTTGGCTAAAGACGAGGGCCCCTGCCTGATGTCGCTCTTCAATAGCGTGAATTTCTTCATTCAGAACATCGCGAACAAAATCCGGTTCCCCACCGTCAATGATCATCTTCATGCCGTTACGCAGAAATGGATCTTCAATCTCATCAGAAGTGTTTTCCAGTGCAAGCAATCCTTCACGACGAGCGATGGAAGCCCAGTTCATAAACTGACCGATCAATTCTTTTTTTTCAGGGAGCTTTTCTTCTTTAAAAATTATCTTGAAAAGAGCAGGAATACGTTTGATTTCCGACATAGGAAATGCATTACAGATAGCAGCAATAGTACCTACGATGATGATCATAAATGCTGCTGGATTCAGTAATGCCGCCGGACTCGCATGCTTCAAGATCATCCCGACCACTACCGCAATAATACCTAAAACTATACCTATCAAGGTAGACTTTTCCATCGTGACACTCCCTACTTCCATAATCGAAATCTATCTATATATGGTTTCGGAATTTTTGCTCTCACTTATGAGGCTTTTTGAAAAAAACCACTCATCCAAACGACTGAACTAGTCCAATCATGACCAAAAGTCCCAGGATGAACGAAAAAGTCGCGGAACGAGCATGACCATCTCCATGGCTTTCTGGGATGAGCTCCTTGTAAACGATAAACAGCATCGCGCCTGCGGCAAAGGAAAGCCCGTATGGCACCAGCCCTTGAACCACAGAGGTCAGGTAATAGCCACAGATCCCAGAGACGATTTCGACGGCTCCGGTCATCGTAGCCAAAATAAACGCCTTGAGACGACTAACCCTTTGATTAATCAGAAAGAGAGCGACCAGGAAGCCTTCTGGTGCATTTTGCAGACCAATTGCAAAAGAAATCAGGCCACCCAAGCCAGACTGTTCACTCGAATAGCTCACACCAACGGACAAGCCCTCTGGAATATTGTGCAAGGTAATCGCGGACAAAATCAGCAGCGATTGCGAATCCATCGAAATGTTGATTCTCGTATGCTCCAGATCGATATGCGGGACAATGCTTTCCAACACTGTAAGCATCAATGTTCCGGTAAGCACTCCCAAACAAACGATAATAAATGGCGCGCTCTGAAGTGCCTGTGGGATCAGACTGAATGTCGAGGCAGCCACCATAATTCCAGCCGTAAACGCCAGCAATATATCCCGCCATCGATGGGATACCGACTTGAAAAAAAGGATAGGCAAGGCGCCCACACCAGTAGCCATGGCAGAAAGAAAGCTACCTATCAGTAGTTGTTCCATGTATGTTCCTCCACGTAATAATGCCGCTCTTCAGATGATACCATATAGGTTCACGTAAAAAGATATCCGGAACAAACGGCCTTCTACTATCATATTTCCCGAATGGATATGGTACGCCTTTTTGTTAGGCCTTTTTTGTTAAACGGATCACATCCAGCAAATCGATTTTTTGTCTTGTTTTTTCATGATACAGCCATTTTTCCTGAACATGATCCACAAATAAAATTCCGTCTAAATGGTCGATTTCATGCTGCATACAAACCGCAAGGAACCCGTCTCCAGTAAGGATCATTTCCTCGCCTTGTCTGTTCAACGTCTTTACCTTTACATGCTCGGCTCTCTTTACATTGCCATAGTAACCCGGAAAAGATAAGCAAGCTTCCATTCCGATTTGTTCGCCACTCTTCTCTATGATTTCCGGATTGATGAGCTCAATTAATCCATCTCCGCAATCCATGACAATCACTCTCCGAAGAATGCCTACCTGTGGTGCGGCAAGGCCAGCACGGCCGTCCGTGGCATATAAGGTTTCAGCCATCTCATCCAGCAGCTTGAACGTTTTTGCATTCAGCTCATCCACTGGCTTGGCTACTTTGCGCAAGATTGGGTCTCCAAAAGGCAAAATTTGTTTCACTGCCATCTTTTTATGCTCCCTTCACTCTATTAGGCGGTGTATATGCCCACAAGTCATTTGGTGTACACTCCAGAGCTGTACAGAGTGCATCAAGTGTCTCGGCTTTCATTTGTTTGGGTTGACCGGTTAGTAAAGCACTGATGGAGGCTGGAGATAGACTGTAATTTGCTTTCTCTTTCAACAGCCTTGCTAAAGCGGCTCCCGTCCAAACTTCTCTTTCTGCCATGACTTTTCGCAACATCCAAACAAGCATCTTTTCACCCCTCATTTTTTTGGTATTAACTAATTTTATTAGGCAACACCTAATATACCATATTTTTGCATACAGAAATAAAAAAACGCCAAATCCTTGGCGTTTTTGATGTTCTACGTTTCTGATCGATATGTTTTTCCCAACTGATCACTCAGACCAAAATAATGGCGGAAGTTGTAAATCAGCGGATTCCATGCTTGAGGGTTCACGTGATGAGCACTTTGAACAATCTGTTTGTCTGCATGGACGTGACGCACTTCTGTCTCCACAATCGCAAACATGTCGGCATATTCCGGAAAACGGATGGTGCGGACGATTGCTTCGAGTTGAAGCGGGCATTCCCCCACTCGCTTTGGACGAACGATAGCAGAATCAACAGGAGTCAGCTTGGCTGTCTGAAACTTATCCGCTTCATAGCGGAAGCCCAGCTCCTTTTTATAGTCGGGTACGGGATTGCGGCCTGTTAGTGGGGCTAATGCTTCCACTTGCTGCCACATCGAGGCATCTGGCAAATTGATGACACACTCCGGCCGCTGACGCAAATTTTCCAATCCATGCGAGCCAAACCCGAGTCCCAGAATGACATAATTTCCTAACGCCCAAGACGATGAAATGGGGCTAATATTCGTTGTTCCGTCTTCATTTTCAGTCGTCAACAGGACGACGGGAGTTCCGTAATACAAAATCTTCGGCTGAATGGTCGTATGGCTAGTCATGAACATAGCCTCCTTTGACTAGAATCAATCTTGCTATGACTCATTCTAGTCGAGGATTATTTCCATCGCGCTCGAAGTATGAATGTATGCTTACCTTCACAAATTAGCGTGCTCCTGCTTTTTGCAGGATTTGTACAATCTCGTGATAACCTCGTTCTTTTGCACGATACAGAGGTGTTTTTCCTTCGCTATCCGGGATGTTCACATCAGCACCGTGGTCGATTAACAGTTGGATCATCTCTTGTTGTTTTTTTCCGCCATCATTCAATACGATTGCTTCCATCAATGCTGTCCATCCCGGATTGTTCACATGGTTGACGTCTACATCCGTCCGGGTAAGAAGCTCCTTTGCTACTTCCACATACCCATGTTCTGCCGCTGGAATCAAAGGTGTTCCTCCGTAGCGGTTATAAATCTTCGTATCTGGACCTGCATCGATAACCAGCTTCAAGATCTCTAGGTATCCTTCTGCTCCCGCATACAAGAACGGATTATCTTGCCGGTCGTCCTGAATATTGATGTCCGCTCCTGCTTCGATGAGGACCTTGACTGTTTCCACATGATTGCCGTGTGTAGCCGCCATCGCCGCTGTTCTTCCACGATCATCCTGTGCGTTTATCTCAGCCCCTGCTGCCAAGCTAGCCTTGACTTCATCGGTTTTGCCCTCGGATGCGGCAGAGAGCAGTTTTTTATTCAGTTCCTTCACTTCTTCTTGAGAGAGAGTTGGTTTTTTCCCTGGTTGAGACTGTTGTTGCGGTGGCTGTGGTGTTGCTGGTTGCTGCTGCTGTGCGGTCGTTACAGCCGGAGCTGTTGTGGACGGTTCATCCATGCAGCCAGTCAACAACATTCCGAATGGGATTGCAGTGAGAATGAGTTTGTACATTTCGGCACCTTCCTCCTTGGTATGTCATTGAGATATAGGCCTAAGCCCGGTTGCGTACCGAGCTTAGATTGCCTGTTAAGAGGTTTCGTTCGTGATTATTTTGTCGTGAAGGTCAGTCCTGCCCATTGCCCTACTGGAGTAACGGAATACATGGTGTTTGGCTCTAATTTGCCGCCGTTCATGATCTCAAAGATTCCCGTAGCGCCTTTGCGTGTTGTGACCTTGTATTGGGCAACAAGCTCTGTCCCATCTGGTGCTGTAAGCATGATTTGACGGAAAGCAAACAGTTCATCACGCGGGTCCGTGCTGAGTCTAACCTCCAGCGTAGTTTCGTTTACTTCTTTTACAGAGCGAATCGTAAGCGGGTTGATCGCTTTTGCAGTGAACTTGGCATCCTTAATATCCGCCCAATCAGATGTAACGGTGTATTCTACGCCTGGAATCAGTGTCTCCCCTGCCGGCAAACGGAATTTTGGCTCCTGACGGCCATCTGTGGCTTGTGTAAATGGAACGTACGTCGCTACGATTGGCTCGCCACCCTCTGGCGTGATGTACACTTGTGCCGTTCTCAGAGATGAAATGATCTCATAGCTCTTTCCACGGTAGCGATTGTTTTCATCCAAGACAAAGTCCAGACCATTTCGTTTCCCGACATTAGCCGCAATCACATTTTCATAGTCCGTTACGCCAGCGCGCAGGCTTGATTCGATCTCAATCGTATCGTACGCTACCTGACGAGCTTCGACCATGTCCAGCCTATCGCTGTTTGTTTCAAAAGTGCCTGCCTCATCGTCTTTGTATGTCAACGTGTAAGTCATGTCGGAAGCCTGAGGCGTCGTTGGAACAAAGTAAGTAGCGGTTGTCCCTGTTTTTAACTGCGGGATATTGCGAATCGTCAAACCGTTATCAAATTGGAAATTTTCCTGTGCTTGCGCAAGTGCCAGATCTTCTGTTACGAGTGGAGCAGAGAAAGTAACTTCCAATGTAATCGGATTGAGCGACTTGATGCTACGTACTTCTGCATTTTCATCTGGTTGGGCATCCGTTGTTACAGACACGTTTCGCGCTGTAGCCCATTCGCCTACTGGTTCTACCTGATAGGTGACATTTGAAGCAAGCTCTTCGCCGTTCATGATTTCAAACGTTCCCGTTGTTCCTTTGCGCGTCGTAAATTGATATTGGGCAACCAGCTCTGTTCCATCTGGAGCTGTCAACGTGATTCGGCGGAGTGGAAAAATCTCTTCGCGCGGATCTCGTCGCAGTGTGACATCGAGTGTTGTTTCACTTGTTGCTTCTACAGACTGGATGGTAAGTGGATCGATATCTTTCGCCGTAAAGCTAGCGTCACGGAAAACAGCCCAGTCAGCGGAAACGGTGTAAGTGACACCCGGCTCAAGCTGCTCCCCCTCTGGCAGACGGAATTTCGGTTCTTGACGACCATCCGTATTCTGGGTGAACGGAACATAAGTAGCAATGATCGGCTCACCGTTTCTTGGTGTCAGAGTTACTTGTGTACCGCGCAAGGAAGAGATGATTTGGTATTCCTTGCCTTTGTAACGGTTGTCCTCATCCAGTTCAAAGTCTAGACCGCCTCGTTTGCCTGCGTACGCTTCGATTACATTCCCGTAATCCGTTACGCGGTCACTCAGGCGCGACTCTAGCTCAATGGTATCATTGTCTACCTGACGTGCCTCTCTCATATTGATTTGTTCTGTGTTGGCTGTGAAAGTGCCTGCTTCCTCGCCTTTGTAGCTGAAGGTATACGTCGTTCCTTCCTCTTGCGGAGTAGTAGGTACGATGTAGGTCGATTTGAATCCAGTTTTTAGCTGTGGAACATTTCGAATGGATAGGTCGTTATCAAATTCGAAGTTTTTCTGTGCGTTGTTGAGTGCAACTTCTTCAGAGCTGAGCGGCTCTGCAAAGGTGATCTCTAGTGTAATCGCATTCAGAGACTTAATGCTCGTTACCTCGACAGCTTCGCTTTCGTCCTGCTTATCATGAGAGGCTGCTCTCGCTACTGTATCCATGTTCAGAACGTTGAAAGGAACCGCTACCCCTGTTCCAAGCATCGACGCGAGTAAAAGTAGTGAGAGGTGCTTTTTCGTTTTCTTCATACGATCATCTCCTTGTCTACGATGGGGGATCAACCCTCTGAATCTATCGTAGTCGGTAGAGATAAACTCCTACTAAACCTGTTCTTAATGAACTATTTCGTAAAGATTAACTTTTTCTAAAAAAAACAAAAACGCCAATCACTTTGGCGTTTTTGCGTTCGTTTGTACGGTATATGCCTACACCTTAAATCGGCGAATCATGTGCTGTAGCTCTTCTGCCATATTGGAAAGAGCTGTCGCTGACGAAGCGATTTCCTCCATAGATGCGAGCTGCTGCTGTGTAGCAGCGGAAACGTTTTGCGTGCCATCAGCAGTCAAGTCGGAAACTTCGCTGACCAGTTCCATCGCTTGTACAACCTGTTCGGAATGGGCAGACACTTCCTGAGCAGATGCAGAAACGTTGTGTATCTGGTCGGCTACTGTGCCAATCGAGTTCTGAATTTGACCGAAAGTTTCGCCCGCACGATGAACGACACGAATCCCTTCTTGTACTTCCCGGGTGCCTGTTTCCATCGATTCGACCGCGACTTTTGTATCTGTCTGAATCGTACTGATCAACTGCGCAATTTTTTGGGCGGACTGTGCTGATTGCTCTGCCAGCTTCCGTACTTCATCTGCTACAACCGCGAACCCACGGCCGTGTTCTCCTGCGCGTGCTGCTTCGATCGCTGCATTGAGGGCGAGCAGATTGGTCTGATCCGCAATGCCTGTGATGACCTCGATGATCTCTCCGATTGCTTGAGAATGATTACCCAGACCGTCTACCACGGATGAGAGCTCACGCATGGATGCGTGGATCGCATTCATTTGTTGAACCGCTTCCTGAATCGACTGGTTCCCTTCTCCTGCCATGTTGGCTACTTCGCTCACCATATTGGATGTTTGCTGTGCATTATTTGCGATTTGACGAATTCCTCGTGACATGTCATCAATGGATTTCGCCCCATTCTCTACACTCACTACCTGGCGATCAACGCCTGCTGCCACCTCCTGAACAGTAACAGCAATTTGTTCGGTGGCCCTGCTCGTCTGATCGGCACTTGCCGTCAATTGCTCAGCCGATGCGGCTACCTGCTCAGAAGTTCCGCCTACCTGACGAATGACCGTTGTTAAACTGCTTGTCATCTCATTGAACGAATTCGTCAGATCCAAAATCTCGTCACGAGTTTTGACAACCAATGGCTCTGCTCGCAAATCTCCATCGGCAACTTTCTTCATCTCTTCCATCAAACGCAAAATCGGTTGACGAATGCTTGTAGTCAGTACGACAGCCAGTGCTACACATGCAATGACAGAGATAACCATGATAATAATCATGTCCCGCTTGACTGACTCATACAGTTCCGTACTTTCCGTACCGGCGCGTTGTGCTCCCTCACTGTTATACGTCATCATGGCATCCAAATATTTCTTGCGTTCTAAAAACAATTCACTGCCTTTTTTCTTGATGCGATCCAGCTCGGCCATATCTGCATCGGTAGCTGGTCTTCTGATGTCTACCTTTTTGGCGATTGCCACATATTGCGGACTGAATTCCTCATAATTTTTCAGTGCCTGCTTCAATCCTTCAAAATTATTACGGTCTTCTTCACCGAAAATCGTTTTTTCATAACTGGTCAATAAGCCGTCCATATAGGCAAATTGGTCATCGACTTGCTTAGCATACTTGTTCTTGTCATCCATGCTCTCTGACGTAAGCATGGTTTGCGTAACTCCGTAAATGGTTTCCAGTGTCATGTTGATCTTCAAAATATCTTCCAGACCTGGGCGCCAATTCGTATTCATTTCCACCATCTTCTGATTCATCTGTTGCATCTTGGTAATGGTCGTGATCCCCATAAACAGCATAATAACCAGGATCAGCGCGTACGCACTACCTAATTTTTTTCCGATCGTCCATTTCATTTCGTAAACACCACTTTTCTTGACTTATGATGATAGCGTAATCTCCTTTTCCCGCCCAACTGATGGAATAAACCTTATTGCGCACAAAAAAATGGATCTTTACACAAAAATGATAATCCACAATTCAGAAAACTCCTGTAAGATAGATGAAAATAAAGCGGAATGGAGGACGGTTGATGCAAAACTACGACGTCATTATTGTTGGAGCAGGATCGATGGGAATGGCAGCAGGCTACTATCTGGCGAAGCAGGGCGTGCGTACACTCATGATCGACGCCTTTGATCCCCCACACACGATGGGCAGCCATCATGGGGATACCCGTATCATTCGCCATGCGTATGGAGAAGGAAAACAGTACGTCCCGCTTGCGTTGCGTGCACAACAGTTGTGGTCAGAATTGGAACAAGCATCCGGCATACCGATTTTCGCCAAAACAGGTGTTTTGAACGCTGGACCCTTGCATTGTCCTTTCCTGAATGAAATTCGGGAGAGCGCCGAGCAGTACTCCCTGCCGTTGGAAGTACTCCGTGCCGATGAGGTCATGCAACGCTGGCCCGGAATCCATCTGCCTGCTGATTACTACGGTTGCCTGGAGCCTGCCTCAGGTGTACTTTATTCCGAAAACGGCATTCGCGCCTATCGGGAGCTCGCCCTTGCCCGAGGAGCTGCGCTGTTGACGAACACGCCAGTCACGCAGTTGGAACCGGCAGGAAACGGGTTCATCGTGCATACGGAATCTGCCAGCTACCACAGCGATAAAGTCCTTCTATCCGCCGGTGCTTGGAATGGTTCTCTCCTTGACTCATTGGGCTTGTCCATCCCGCTCACGCCTACACGCAAAACGGTCGCCTGGTTTGGTGCTGATGAGAGCCAGTACAGTGCGGATGGCTTTCCCGCTTTCATCTTTCGCCTTCATGACTCCATGTTCTACGGATTTCCCAGCTTGGATGGCAGTGGTGTAAAAATCGGACGCCACGACGGAGGTCAAGTCATCGATCCCGACAAACTGGAACGTACCTTTGGCACCTATTTGTCAGACGAAGGCGATGTTCGCTCTTTTTTGGAAGCGTATATGCCTGGAGCAGCCGGACCATTGCGACAAGGCAAGGTATGCATTTACACCATGACACCGGATGAGCATTTCGTCATTGACCGTCATCCTGAACATTCACAGCTTGTATTTGCCGCAGGCTTTTCCGGGCACGGTTTTAAATTCGCCAGTGCGATCGGGGAAGCGACCAGCCAACTGCTGGTAGAGGGAGCATCCTCCCTTGACCTGTCTATGTTTTCTTGGAAGCGATTCTCCTGTCCATAATAGAGGTTGTTCAAAAAGCCTCTCGCCGTATTTATGGCAGGAGGCTTTTGTTCGTTTTACCACTCCCAAGACAAAGAACCGATCTGCGCTGAAATTCGACTGCTCACTTGTATGGGAAGTCCAGAAGCTCTCATGGTGGAACGACCGTTGTCGTAGGGAAACAGGTAGGCGAAACCAGGCCGAGTCGCCTGATTGACCAGATAGGCAGACCTCATTGCTCCCGCTCTTCGTTGTTCATTCAAAAATGCTACCATCTCACTCGCTCGTTTGATCCCCGCACCATGCCCGTAATACAAGCCATTGCCGAGAACTACTGCATTTTCCCCTTGCCACTGCGGTGTCGCGCGATCGTAATCAGGATTGGCAAAATAAATCACATCACCAGGCAAGAAGGTATTTGTCCGTAATGTTTGCAAGTCCAGATCCTGATCGTACCGCCAGTCATATAGCAAGATGTCCGAAAACATTCGCTCAAAATCGGGTAAACGAATGGACTGTAGGACTGCATGATAAATAATAATGACCATCGCCGTAGCGCACTCCGTAGCGTATTTTTGGCCCTCACGAAAAATATTGATAATCCCGCTGGATGGCAGTACTCCCGGCCGCAAGCGGAATCCGCCCTGGTCAGTTCGAATCCAGTATGCTGGATTGGCACGAGATTCTTCAAAAGTAGAAAAGGCCAGGCCGCTTTCGTTCAGTGCCAAGGCAGACCTCACCAGATGATCGCGCATTTTCAGTTCAAATTGCAGGAGCTCAGGAGTCGGATATTCAAATGTTTCATCACTACGTGCCATAATCGCTACCGTTTCACGCTGTACCGCATTTAATCCCCATTCTGCTGCCAACGAGGCGGGATTAGCTGGTCTTCCCGCTATGACGATCATATACAACCTCCCCTTCACACACTGTCCTTCTTATTTGTATGCGAATGCCCATGTCCAAGTGATCGACTTAGAAAAACCATTAGAGAAACACGGAACATAGTGGAGGAGAAGAAAAAGCACAGTTCTCTTCGACTCTGACACGCCAGCAGGGGGATTTCACTGGACGTCTCCACTACAAAAAGGGGACCGTCGAGCCAAAGCCACCCTACAGGCGGAAGATTCTCAGGGGAGAAGTGTTCGACAAGTGGTCTCCTTTTTGTAGTTCCGACTGGGTAGGCGTTGTCAAGGTCTGCGAGCCCTGTGCTTTTTCTTCTCACTAGCCTTGTCCGTTGATCGGTACCTTCTAATAAAAAAATCCCCCGCCTGTTTGACCAGACGAGGGACCCTTTTTAGCCTTGTGCTTGTTTGACTGAATGTGCTGTCGGAGTCGTGACATGTTTTAAACGCGAGAACATATAGCAGCCGACAATGACGATTACACTGCCGAGCAATTGGATGAAGGTCATACGCTCCCCGAGCAAAAGAAAGGCGAGAATGGCTGTAAAAATAGGATTGAAATTGAGGAACATACCGGCTGAGGTTGCGCCGACCTTTTGTACACCGATATTCCACAACACCATGCTGACGACAGTCGCCATTACACCAACGTAGAACAGCGACAGCCAAAACGTCCAGTCTGTGTTGCTGATCGTAAATGTGGTGACATTAAAGGGCAGCATCAGCGCGACACCGAAAATCCCCGAGTACAGTGTGGACATCATCGGCGAGACCGTCTTCATCGCCCACCGCCCGCATACGGAGTAAATCCCCCACATGGCGACAGCGGCGAGCATCCACAGATCCCCTGTGTTAAAGTGCAATTGGGACAAGTGTGCGAAGTCTCCTTTTGTCATCACTACAAGCACGCCTGCAAACGAGACAAGCATCGCGACAATCTGCAATGGTCGAAGTTTATCGCCCATCAGCAAAAAGGAAAAAATCGCGATCGAAACCGGATTCAGCGTGGACAATAGACCGACATTGGTCGCGTCTGTCCGTTCAAGTGCCCAAAACATGAATAAATTAAAAAGTGCTACACCAGTTACTCCCATCACGATCAAAGGAAGAAGTGCTTCTCGCGTTGGAAAAATCCGCTTTTCGCGTATCCAAACAACCGGCAACAAGCAAACAACAGCAATGAGCCAGCGCAAATTAGTCAGCGTTAAGGAAGACGCGTGCCCGACAAGAAATTTACCGACAACAAAATTGCCTCCCCAAAGGAAGCTGGTACAGAGTAATAGGACGATATACAGCGGTCTCATGATGCCTCCTGCCATGTTGAAAGAGTGTGGAGCTTTTTATTTGTTCTCTATCATACACCTTTCGCCAGCATTTCGGCGGTCATGTTGCACTTTCCATTTTTATCCTTTCAAACCCGAATCCATGATTGAAACACAAAAAGGGGCTATCTAACAGCCCCTTCCTTCACACAGCCAGCCACGACATGATCACCGGCAGCAAGGTAAACGCCCATACTACCGTAATCATCGCTCCGGCAATCACAGCCAAAGTCGCACTGCTTCCTTCTGTTTCCCCACGTTCAAAAGCTTTTACCATCCCCAACGCATGTGCGCCCATTCCGTACATCAAGCCGATGGAAACAGGATGACGGAGCCTCATTCTCTTGATGATTTTGGGAGCCAAAAAAACGCCTGCGAAGCTGGTCAGCATGCCGAATACTGCCGTCATCGTCGGCATACCACCAATCGCCTCGGTTACACTCACCGCAATGGGCAGGGTAATCGAGCGAGGAATGACGCTAATCGCCGCTTCTTTTCCCAATCCGACGAGCATCGTCGTGGAAACACCTGCAATGATGGCAATGAGGGAACCCGTAGCAAGACTCGTCAAAATCATCCGGCGATGCGCCATTAACACCGACCAATTTCGGTACAGCGGAATCGCAAACGCCACTGTAACTACACTCATCATCTCACTAATGAGCGAGGTCGCTTCACTGTACACCTGATAAGGAATGCCTGCAAAAAGCAAAAACAGAATCAATCCAATCGGCGCCAAAATGGCCGGAGAAAACAGCAGAGACGGTCTTTTCTTGTTGAACCGTTTGGCTGCATAGAAGAAAACGAGTGTCAGGAGCACGCTAGACGTTTTCCACAGGATCATGCTGCTTCACCTCTCCACGATTGAACAGTCGCTCAGCAATAACACCTGTCGAAATCATTACTAATGCACAACCGCTCACGACGACCACAAGCACCAGCAATCCTTTTATCCCCAATAACCATGGATACTGCATCATCCCGACCAACGAAGGTACGAAAAACAGGATCATCTGCGAGAATAACAGAGTCGCTCCTGCTTCCACCCACTGTAGACGAATCAAGCCAGTATATAGACATATGAACAAAAGCGCGAGTCCGATCAAACTGCCGGGAACAGGAAGGTGAAAAAACGAGGTCACCCATTTCCCAAGCCAGGTGAAGCCGAACAAAAGTAAAACTTGTGCGATGATGGAGAACCATCTTTTCATCGAGACCACCCCAGTTGCTCTACAAAGGTTGTTCAAAAAGTCACTGTTTGAACGAGTTACCTTCATTCTAAGCTGTCTCGATTCCATTGGTACAATACATAAAAATCATCATTTCTATTCCATTTGGTTATGGCTGTACATTTTCTCTACAAACGATAGGAAAGCCTTTGTCGCATGCGATAAATACCCTTCTTTTCGATAAATCAAGGCATACTGCCAGTCAATCACCGGGTAGGAAATGTTGACGGTGTGCAATTGTCCGTTATTCAAGCGTCTCACAATGGAGCGTGGAATGAGTGATATCCCCAGTTGGGTAGCCACCATCTCTCCGACAAAATCCCATAAAGAGCTCATGTAAGCAACTTTCGGTTCAAAGCCGGACAGCTTGCACGCTTGGCGCACCACATCATGCATCGCGTACTCTTCGGTAAACAAAATGAAAGCCTCGTCCTTGAGCTGTTCCAAGCTCACCTCATCGACTCCCGCGAGCCAATGCTCCCGATGAACGATCGCGACGAGGTCCTCTGCGAGCAAGGGAACCGCCACAAATTTCTCCTGATCCGTTGGAAGAACGGTTAAGGCCACATCGATGCTTCCTTGCTCCATTTGGATTTCAAGCAGCTTGGCGCTGTATTCCTTCATCTCGATATCGATGCCTGGGTACTGCTTTTTAAACAAGGCAATCACATTCGGCAAGAGAAAAGAACCCACCGTTGGCATCATGCCCAGCTTGACCCGACCACGCTCGACATTTCGCAATTCTGCAATCGACGACGACATACCTTCCATCAGTTGCAACACTTTGGTCGCATAGCTGTAGACCATTTCCCCTGCATCTGTCAGATCCATTTTCCGCTCCGTCCGATCCAGCAGAACTACCTCAAGCTCTTCTTCCAATGCCTTGATCATTTTACTGATAGAAGGCTGAGAAACGTGGAGGGATTGCGCGGCCTTCGTAAAGTTTTTATGTTTGACTACTTCCACAAAGTAATGTAGCTGTCGAATATCCATGATGCCCTCCGTTTTCGTCCAATCACAAGCGTTAGCTACAGATTACCACAGGCGAGAGTATGCAAAAAAGCCAGGTACGCAGTCGCGCCCTGGCTTTTCCTCTAGCGTGAGTTAGTTCACGGTTACTTGAATTTTTACGACTTTACCATTATACGTAGCCGCAATCGTTGTACGCCCTGCTTTCACAGCGGTGATCTTGCCATCTACTACAGTCGCTACGGAACTGTTCGTAGAAATCCAGTCTGCATCAACTGTGATATCGACCTTGGCTTTGTCTGTATAGACAGCAGATACCTTCAAGTCTTTAGATTCGCCTACTTTGAGAGCGACCTTTTTCGTGTCAAATTCCAGCTTGGAGATGACAGCAGACTCTACAGGGATCGAGATCGTCTTTCCACCATAAGTTGCTTTGATTCTCGTTTTGCCAGAGCCTACAGTTGTTACGACTCCGTTTTCAACTGTAGCGACTTTTGCATCGTCGGATGTCCACTTGGCTTTGCTTGTAACATCGACTTTTTCTTTGGTAGACAAGGTAGCCAGCAGCGTAACCGACTGGGTAGTGTCTGGACGCAGATACAGCTTTTTCTTATCACTGTCCAGCTTGGAGACGACATCCACCTCTACTGGAATAGATACGCTTTTTCCACCGTACTTCACTTTGAGCTTCGCTGTGCCCGAGCCTACTGCTGTAACCAACCCATTCGTTACTGTTACGATTTCCGTATCATCGCTTTCCCACTCTGCATTGGCGGTTACATCAGTGGTAGACTTGTCAGAGAAGGTTGCTGTTGCGTTTACCTGCTTCGTGCTTCCTACGCTCAGAGCCAGTTTCTTCTGGTCAGCAGTGAGCTTGGAAATCACCTCGATCTCAACAGGGACACTCACACTTTTGCCCCCGAAGCTTGCTTTCACTCTTGTTTTACCGGAGCTAACAGCGGTTACCAAGCCTTTTTCAACGCTTGCGATATCACTGTCAGAGGAAGTCCACTCTGCTTGCTGCGTGACGTCTTCCGTTGTTTTATCCGTGTATTGCACGCGGACGTTCAACTGCTGTGTCCCCGCTTTTTTCAATTTTACTGTCTTTGTATCAACCACAAGCTTGGAAATCTTCTTCTGCGTACTTGTCGTCGCAGAATTTGCCAATGCCGGTACTTGGCCGACACTGGAAAAGATCAGCCCAACGGTAACAGCCGTAGCGAGCATACCTTTTTGCCAATTTCTCATGCTCACATCCCACTCCTTTTCCTTTCTACTTTCCACCATTTTCTATATCGGCTAAACAGCCTTACTTGTTGAATACAAAATGGCAAAGATAGTCATGATTCTTCTGCCCATGTCCCTGCCAAGGGAGCAAAGTGCTGCATCGCCAAAGCTCCTGCTCCCATCACGATTGCCTCCCCCTTCAATTCGGAAGGAATGACGCGAAATTTCCCCTTGAATGGCTCCCAGATCACTTGATCGCTATGCTCCTCGACCAAGTCAATGATTTCGCGATAATTCTCCACCAAATCACCGCTTACAATCACGGTATCTGGATTGTACATGCATACAATATTGTTAATCGTGATGCCGAGGTACAACGCGGTACGAGAGACGATTTCCTTCGCCCAGCGCTCTTCGTTTCTCGCCGCCGCGAACACCTGACGGACATCACTGACATCCTTCACTCGACGCGCTTCCATGATCAAAGAATTTTCGTCTATGTATGTTTGCAGGCATCCGCGTTTTCCACATTCGCACAGATTCCCATTCGGATCGAGCGTCGTATGCCCCAGCTCTCCTGCGCTATTTGAGCCCCCGCGAAACACTTCGCCATTGATAATCAGCGCAGAACCGATACCCGTGCCAATGCCGATCAAAGCTGTCTTGTTTGACCCTTTGGCAGATCCGTACAAGTACTCCGAGAGGATTTTCACCTTCAAATCGTTGTCGATAACGGTTTTGATTTTCAACCTTTTTTCAATCAGGCTGGCAAACGCTACGTCCTTCCAGTCCAGCGTAGTGGATAGCTGAACAATCCCTCGCTCATAATTGATCACCCCTGGCATCCCAATGCCGATCCCGACCACTTTTTCTAACGGAATGCCTGTCTGTTTGAGCATCCCTTCGATCTCGTTACAAATCAGTTCAGCCGTCTCTTCCGGTGTAGAATCCTGTGTTTTATGATCCATCCGGTGCTGTGCAATAATCGCTTCGCTAAAGTCCATGATTCCAAAGCTGATGCGCTTTTTTGCCATGTCCACGCCGATTGTATAAATGGCCCCCGGCTCGATGTCGAGCATGATTGCCTTCCTGCCCACACCTGATGAGGTAAGCTCCGTCTCCCGAATCAGTCCTTCTTCGCACAGCTCACTGACAAATCTGCCAATCGAGGTAGCGCTCATCCGCGTAATTTTGGCGATTTCTGCACGCGATATCGGTCTCTGCTTTTTGATAATGTCGAGGATCATTTGCTTGTTATGCTGCTTGGTCACGTCCTGATCTTGCTTCATGATTTTTTTCATCATACAAAACTCCCATCTTGCTTGAATTCCCGGTAGCATTCCTGCGCGATTATTCTCACACTACCTGTCGCCATTTATTACGTCAACTGGGCCAAACAAAAACCATCCGAATCACCTCGGATGGTTGCTACGATGCTATCGCTTGTTGTTGTTCAAATCATACGGTGTCTCTTGGTAAACGTAATAGTTTAACCAGTTGGAAAACATCAAATTCGCATGTGCGCGCCAAGTGACGATAGGCTCGCGACTAGGATCGTCCTTTGGATAGTAGTTACGCGGAACAGCAATATCCAAGCCTTTGTTCACATCCCGCTGATACTCATCTTGCAGGGTGGTCGGATCATACTCGGAATGTCCAGTCACAAAAATTTGTCTGCCATCCCTCGTCGCTACGATGTAAACCCCTGCTTCATCAGACTCGGACAAAATCTCCAGTTCAGACACTTGCTCGATGTCTTCCCTTCGATTTTCGGTATGCCTGGAATGCGGAATGTGGAAGTAGTTATCAAATCCACGGAACAGCTTCACATTTTGCTTATTGAGTGTATGAGGGAAGATTCCGAACATTTTTTCTGGCAATGGATGCTTCGGAACGCCAAAGTGATGGTAAAGACCCGCTTGTGCTCCCCAACAAATATGCAAGGTCGAAGTGACGTTCTCCATTTTCCAATCGAGGATTTCTGTCAGCTCCTGCCAATACGTGACGTCTGTGAACTCGAGCTGTTCCACTGGCGCTCCGGTGATGATCATGCCATCAAATCGCTGATCACGGATCTCCTCAAACGTTTTATAAAACATCGACAAATGTTCTTCCGACGTATTTTTGGAAGTATGACTGGACATGTGCAAAAGCACGATTTCCACCTGTAGCGGAGTATTCCCCAGGAGGCGGAGCAACTGTGTTTCCGTTGTTTCCTTCACCGGCATGAGGTTGAGAATGACGATCCTGAGCGGTCGTATGTCCTGTGTGAAGGCACGGCTGTCCTTCATCACAAAAATATTTTCTTGGGCAAGTATTTCCGTTGCAGGCAATTCGTCGGGCAATTTGATTGGCATAAAGATCCCCCTTTCCATCCTTTGAACACAGGTAGAAAAACAATAATCCGACAAATTCGACAAAAATACTAGCCTTCCTGCTAATTCCACAGGGGAAAACGAAAAAATCCCCTTGCAAGCAAGTTGCAAGAGGGCTCTTCCCTTAAATCCAGCCGCGCGCTTCCATCGCCTCCGTAATTCGCAAAAGCGAGATCATATAGGCTCCCGTGCGCAAGTCCACCTTGTATTGATCTGAGAGTTCTTTCACGGCGCGATAGGCGTTAATCATTGTCGTTTGCAGCTTTTCGTTTACCTCAACCTCGGACCAGTAGTAATTCATCAGGTTTTGCACCCACTCGAAATAAGAGACCGTTACGCCACCTGCGTTGGCGAGAATATCGGGAATAACGATAATCCCTTTTTCACGCAAAATGGCGTCTGCATCCGGTGTAGTTGGTCCGTTTGCTGCTTCTGCGATCCACTTGGCCTGAATGCTATGGGCATTCGCTGCTGTGATGACATTTTCCAACGCGGCCGGGATCAGAATATCCACTTCCAGCTCCAACAGTTGTTCATTGGAGATGACCGTACCACCTACATACTCCAAAATGGTGGCGTTGTCTTTTAACTGTCCTACCTTCTCGATGTCCAAGCCAGCAGCATCATAAATACCTCCGCGTGAGTCACTGACCGCCACGATTTTGAAGCCCAGCTCTGTTAAAAGCCTCGCTGCTATTCTTCCCGCATTGCCAAAGCCTTGAATCGCAACGGTTGTTTGCTCCGGCTTGCGTCCAGAATCTTTTAATGCCTCTAGTAAGGTAAAGACGCATCCGCGGGCAGTCGCTTCGTTTCTTCCTTTCGAGCCGCCGACACTTAGCGGTTTTCCCGTGATGACTCCCGGAGAATTCGCTCCTTTTAATCGACTGTACGTATCCATCATCCACCCCATGATTTGTGGGGTCGTATACACATCAGGTGCAGGTATGTCAGTATCTGGCCCGACAATATCAGCAATAGCTTCCATGAAGCCGCGACTGACTCGTTCCAGCTCGCTTTTGCTGAATTCGTGGGGATCACATATGACGCCACCTTTTCCACCGCCATAAGGAAGACCAACCACGCCACATTTGAATGACATCCACATGGAGAGCGCCTTGACTTCATCCATCGTCACATCCGGATGAAAGCGAATCCCTCCCTTGGTCGGTCCTACCGCATCATTATGCTGAGATCGGTAGCCTTCAAAGACACGCACGCTGCCATCATCCATCTTGACAGGAAAACTAACGGCCAATACTCGTTTGGGTCGCTTTAAAATTTCTACAGCATCACTCCGTAATCCCAACAATGCCGCTGCAGCATCAATCTGTTTCTGCACAATTTCGTATGGATTCAGGTTTTCTTTCTCTACAGTATTTAGCATCTCTCTTCCTCCCCAATACTTTCCACATGTGTTTTTCTACATCACCTTGGCGCAGAGCTAAAGGATGAATGGAGTAATTATATACGATGCAAGTAAATTCAGACAATTCATTTTCTTTGTTTTCACATTATTGTGTTATTTTTGGTACCCAAATAAAAAACGCCCGATGCATCCTCGCGACACATCAGACGTTTTCACTTATTTTTTCAAATATGCCTTCATCAGCTTTGTTTTCGTCTCCCACATCTCTTCGCTGATGTGCAGACGGTAATGCTCCGGATTCAGCATGCGCAAGTATTCAGGCCAAAACAGCTTGAGCTGCTCGCAATGGTAGTTGCGAATCTCTTGGAGGGTCGGCAGTTCATAGACCAGTTCCCCATCCACAAATACCGGAATGAGCAGCGACTCAGCCTGGTAGTTCTCCAAATGCTTGCTCAAATACGTATGGCTCGGATGGAACAAATGGAGAGGAGCTCCCTCATCGACTGTTGTTTCATGCGGGAAGCACATATAGTCAGCAATCGCTTTGCCTGTTTCTGGATCAATCAATCGGTACATATCTTTGATGCCCGGCGTTGTGACTTTTTCAGGATTCCCGGAGATTTTGATGGTCGGCTGATATTCTCCGTCCGCGCCTTCACGCGCTACCAGCTTGTATACGCCTCCGAGTGTCGGCTGATCCGCTGCCGTGATGAGCTGCGTTCCTACTCCCCAGCTATTTACGCGTGCTCCCTGTACTTTCAGGTTCATAATCGTGTGCTCATCGAGATCGTTGGAAGCGACAATTTGCACATCGGTCATACCTGCCTTATCAAGCATTTCGCGTGTCTTGCAGGACAAATACGTCAAGTCGCCACTGTCCAAGCGCACCGCCGTCAGCTTTTTCCCTTGTTTCTCCAGGCGTTTTCCGACCTTAATTGCATTAGGCACGCCGCTTTTGAGCGTATCGTAAGTGTCGACCAGCAAGGTTACCTGTCCTGGTAGAGCCGCTGCGAAGCGCTCAAATGCTTCCTCTTCGCTCTCAAAGCTCTGTACCCATGAGTGAGCGTGCGTCCCTTTTGTCGGGATGCCAAACATTTTCCCTGCCAGCATGTTCGAGGTCGCGTCGAAGCCAGCCAAATACGCTGCCCGTGTCCCCCACAGCGCAGCATCTGCCTCCTGCGCCCTTCTTGTTCCGAACTCCATGAGAACATCATTGCCCGCAACATTTTTAATCCGCGAAGCTTTGGTCGCAATCAGCGTCTGGTAATTCATGTAGTTCAACAGGGCCGTCTCAACCAACTGTGCCTCCATGACACGCCCCTCTACACGAATCAGCGGCTCGTTCGGGAAAACCACGGTTCCTTCCTTCACGGAGTAGAGCGAGCCCTTAAAACGAAGCTGGCGCAGCTCTTCCAAAAACTTCGGATCGTAGTTCTCCTCCTGCTCACTCAAATACTTGAGATCGCTTTCTTCAAAGCGTAAATTTTTTATATAGGAAACAATTCGTTCCAATCCGGCAGATACAGCGTATCCGTTTCCAAAAGGCAGCTTGCGGAAAAATGCTTCGAAAACGACCTTCTGATTGTGTGTTCCGTTCACCCAATGGGCGTACATCATATTAATTTGATATTTATCTGTGTGTAGTGCCACACCAAATGATTGCATGTCACTGAGGCCTCCTGTGTATTCCTTTCTTTCATCATACCAGAAGCGTCCGCTGGTGCCCATCCGCTGTGGAGGATATTAGGGAATGTGGTATAGTATGGGGATAAAAAAAGAAGCAATCGTGCAGGCTGGGAGTGAGCATAAGTTGAACAGAAAAATCGTTACAATTAGTAAAGGTTTGCCTAAAAGTAATATGTACAACGGCAAGGAATATCTCTCCGGCATTTGGAAGGAGGAAGCGGACGAGCTCGTTGTCCGTTCCGAAAAAATTGATGACGACGATATCGCGAATCCAGCGTACCACGGTGGCCCAGACCGCGTCGTCTGTGCGTATCCTTTTGAACATTATGCCCATTGGGAGAAGTTGCTCGGCCAACCTCTGACCAATGCGGCATTCGGAGAAAATCTCACACTCGCTGGCATGACCGAAGAGCAGGTCTGCATTGGGGATGTGTATCAATTCGGAGATACCATCCTGCAAGTGACCCAAGGCCGATTTCCTTGCGCGACGATCAACAAGCGCAACAACAATAACCAACTGCTCAAAGCGGTGGTGGAAATGGGCTATACGGGCTATTTCTTCCGTGTCTTGCAGGAAGGGACGATCAAGGCGGACTCCCAAATTTCCCTCATCACTGCACATCCAAAACAAGTAACGGTAGCGTCGATTCACCACTTATACTTCCACGACAAATCACCATCCCAAGAGACGATACAGCGTATGCTTGAGGTGGAGGAATTGGCCCTGCCTTGGCGGAATAAACTACTTGAAAAACTGGAAAAGAAGCAGCAATAGTGAAAGGAACGTCTCATGCGAATTAATAAGTTCATCAGTGAAACCGGCATTTGCTCGCGAAGAGAAGCCGATAAATTAATCGAGGCCAAGCGCGTGACGATCAATGGCCAACTCGCGGAACTGGGAAGTACGGTTGCGTCAGGAGATGATGTGCGCATCGATGGGCAGCCGCTCGGTGTCAAAAAGAAAGATGTCTACATCGCCCTGAACAAGCCTGTCGGAATTACGTGTACCACTGAACTGCACGTCAAAGGCAACATCATCGATTTCGTCAATCACCCGGAGCGGATTTTTCCTATCGGGCGACTGGATAAGGATTCGCAAGGACTCATCCTGTTAACCAATGACGGGGATATCGTAAACAAAATTTTGCGGGCGGAGAACAATCATGACAAAGAGTACATCGTCACCGTAGACAAGCCCATCACGGCGAACTTCTTGCACGGAATGGCAAACGGCGTACGCATTCTCGGAACAACTACAAAGCCTTGCAAAGTAACCAAAGTCAGCGACCGTGTCTTCAATATCGTGCTGACGCAAGGGCTGAATCGACAAATCAGACGGATGTGCCAGGCTTTTGGTTATCAGGTGCGAAAGCTCGAACGGATACGCATCATGAACATTGCTCTCGGGAATTTGAAATTGGGGCAATGGCGCAATCTGACGGCCAAGGAATTGACTGATCTAAATAAAAGCTTGTGAAATAGGGACGGGTTGGAGTCTGTATAGCGGCTCCTTCCCGTCTTTTGCATTTGTATGCGAATATTTTATTTTTACTGAAAACGATTATTTACACGCTCCTCCTTCTCCGTTTACCATATAAAAAACCATACGAGAGAAAAGAGGTGGAGAGATTCTCCCCGCACACTTTTAGGGGCGAATCTTGCGAGGATGAAACTGGTTTGTGTCGATTGCAGCAAGGAAGTGCCTGCCCATTTATTTGACTATCAATGCACGTGCGGTGGCTTGTTTGACATTATTCACGATACGTCGACCATCGATACCGAACAGCTAAAGCGCGTCTTTCACGAGCGGCTGTCAGAGCGTATGACACCTTATGCGAGCGGAGTATGGCGCTACAAAGAGCTGATTTTCCCCGAGCTTCCTGAAGAGTACATCACGACCAAGTACGAAGGAAATACAGGACTGTACGCATCTGCACTCATCCAATCGTATGTAGGAAGCAACAGCAAGGTATGGCTAAAGGCACAAAGCGAGAATCCGAGTGGTTCATTCAAAGACAACGGGATGACTGTCGCCGTATCACACGGTCGTTCATTAGGCTATCAACGCTTCACCTGCACATCGACTGGCAATACCTCATCCTCTCTCGCCATGTATGCTGCACTCGCTCATGGCGAATCGTACGTGTTTGTCCCGAACAAAAACATTTCCTTGAATAAAGTCATGCAAACACTCGCCTACGGAGCAAAGGTCATCAGCTTTGATGGCACTTACGATGATGGCATCCGCTTTTACGAGCAATACAGCAAAGAGCTCGGCCTCTATATCTGCAATTCGATCAATCCATTCCGCATTGAAGGGCAGAAGAGTATCGTGTACGAAATCGCCCAGTACCTCAATTGGAACCTCCCCGATTGGGTGGTCATCCCTGGAGGAGCACTAAGCAATGTGACGGCTCTCGGAAAAGGCTTGCAGGATTTGAAAAATCTCGGCTTTATCGAAAAGGTTCCAAGGGTGGCGCTCGTACAGGCGGAAGGTGCTAGCCCATTCCATCGCATGGTCGCAGGCGGGTACACCGAACTGACACCTGAACCCAATCCATATACACGTGCCTCTGCGCTCAACATCGGCAATCCGCCTAGCTGGAAAAAAGCGCTTCGTACATTAGAAGAAACGAATGGCGTTACCTGCTCCGTGACTGATCAAGAGATTCTCGACGCCAAAGCATGGGTGGATAAAAGCGGGATCGGTTGCGAGCCTGCCTCTGCTGCTACGGTCGCTGGATTGCGCAAGCTCATCGCAGGACAAGTGATCGACAAGGACGAAACAGCCGTGTGCATTTTGACAGGAAACATGCTGAAGGATACTGATGCACTGCAAGAGTATCATTTAGGGGAATCGGCACAAGCAAGCTATCCGAACAAAATTGTCTCGGCACAGCTCACGTTGAAAGAGATTGGTGCCATGCTTTCGTAACAGCTCATCTGAATTTTTTTAGTCAATATGCGCGAATAATTTGCTATCCTTTCAATATCCTGTTATGCTAGTAAAGAATTATTTTTGTTCGAAGCAACGGATAGCGTAGATAGCAAATTTTCGTCTAGATGATCCTGAGAGCAAGGATAGTAATATATGTGTGCTACACACTAGGAGGCAATAACAATGGAACAAGGTACAGTAAAATGGTTTAACGCAGAAAAAGGTTTTGGTTTTATTGAGCGCGAAGGTAAAGAAGACGTATTCGTTCACTTCTCTGCTATCCAAGGCGAAGGTTTCAAATCCCTTGACGAAGGTCAAAAAGTTACTTTTGACGTAGAACAAGGCCAACGCGGACCACAAGCTACTAACGTTCAAAAAGTTTAATTTAGCCATACACAAAAACAGACTCCTGCATGGGGGTCTGTTTTTGTGTTGTCTGAGTCTGAAACACAAATAAAAAACCCTACTCACGTAAATGGAGTAGGGAATGCTACAGAACAGTAAATGGTAGACTCAGTATAACACAGTACATAGCCCTTCCTAAAATTTTTGTATTTTCAAATACGGATTATTCAACCGCAGGTAGTTTTGAACGTTGAATATTAGTAATTTGTCCCCGCGTTACACGGAGCAGCCCTTCTTTTTCCATTTTCTTTAGTGTCCGGCTAATCACTTCACGAGCAGTCCCCAGCTCAATTGCCAACTGATCATGTGTAATGGCAAGCGAATCATTCTCCACACCTGTATGCTCAATCAAATATTCGGAAATCCGAACCCGAATGGATTTAAAGTTAATGTCGTCAATCAAGTTCGACATGATAATCAATCGACGCGCAAATGATTGAAAAATATACTGGCGAAAGCCTTGATGGTTCTCGATCCATTTCTTATAAATTTTCGTCGGGACGTTCAAGACCATACTCGGCTTCTCCACGCAAGCCGAAGCCTCATACACCGTTTCTCCCAATATGCTAGACGCGATGAGTGGGCAGCACTCGCCAGCCGATAGCCTGTACAATGTAACCTCTCTCCCATCACTGCTCAGTTTGAAAATGCGAACCAGCCCATCCAAGATTAATGGCGCATTCTCCAAAAACTCGCCTTCATCAATGGTAAAGTTGGCTGGAACCGTAGTGATGGAGATTCCCTCCTCTTGCCACTCTTCTGGAGTAAGTGCCGCCAGACTTGGAAAACGTGCAAGGACTTCCGCAATCTGCTCCTTTTGCATATGGACGAAGAACCTCCTTGTGAAAAAAATAACTTGGTGACAAAGTCACAGATTACCGATACAGATTTTTATTATTATTGCACTCAAGAGGGGACGAAAACAAGAAATAAGATGCGTAGCAGAAATTGGATCGGCTTACACTAATGAACAAATATCTTTCAAACAAAGGGGCTGTATGTGGATGAGTACTTATGTTTTGGTTCATGGAGCATGGCAGGGAGAATGGGTATGGGAACTGGTAAAGCCTGAGCTGGAATCATTGGGACACAAGGTTGTAACAATGGACTTGCCGGGAAGTGGACAAGATATGACCCCTCCACAAGAAGTAACCTTGGATTTATATGTAGAGAAAGTAGCCAACCTGATTAAGCAGCAAAAAGAAAAAGTAATTCTTGTCGGACACAGCATGGGAGGACTCGTCATTACACAAACAGCCGAGCATGTACACGATAAGATCGAGAAACTCGTTTATCTTTGTGCTTTCTTGCCGAAAAACGGGGAAAGTCTCGTAGGGAAGTCAGAAGGAGAAAAGGGACCGCAATTTACGTTAAATGAGGAAGACATGACGCTCGTTCCTAAACCTGAGACTGTGGAGCAAACATTTTTCAATGTGGTAGAGGACGATGCATTGCGACTGTCTTCGATGAAGCGTTGCCGTCCACAAGCGCTGGCTCCGTTTACACAACCAGTACAAATTACGGAAGAGAAATTCGGAAGCGTTGATCGCATCTATATCGAAACCACATTAGACAACGCAATTCCAATCGATTTTCAACGCAGAATGAATACAGAAACACCTTGCAGCAAAGTCATTACACTGGAAGCCGATCATGCGCCTTTCTTGTCCAAAACAGAAGAGCTGGTAAATCACCTCGATCAAGTAAGCAAATCATAAAATAACCAAAAAGAAAGGCTGTCGACCATCATGTCGGCAGCCTTTTCTTCATTCCTTTAT
This sequence comes from Brevibacillus brevis, assembly GCF_001039275.2. Classification (NCBI taxonomy): domain Bacteria; kingdom Bacillati; phylum Bacillota; class Bacilli; order Caryophanales; family Paenibacillaceae; genus Brevibacillus; species Brevibacillus brevis. The sequence goes on along the minus strand of NZ_CP030117.1, from coordinate 905,577 downwards.
ATCCAACAGGCGAACCGTACGGATGAGCCTTTGCAATCCATCCCGCAGTTGTTGTTCATTCAAATAAGAATAACTGATGCGTATCCAAGAACTTAATTCTCGCTGTGGGTCACAGATCGCGCCGGGCACAAACGTAATCGATTGCTCTATGCATTTGGCCAGAAGACTTTCCATGGGGATGGAATCAGGCAGCTTCACCCATAAATTAAAGCCTCCTGGTGGGCTGGACCACTCCCAGTCGGTCACTGTTAGCTCTTCCTCTATGATATCCCGGCGAATGGCCAATGCAATCCGCAGCTTCGCCAAATGCTGCTGCATTCTTTCGGAGAAGAAATAATGCAAAAAAATCTTTTGATTCAACAGGGGCGCTCCACTGTCGGACAGTGATTTCGCTTGAATCAAATACTTCATAATAGATGGACGGCATGCCACAGTCGCAATACTCAACCCCGGAGCGATGTACTTGCTAAAGCTGCGCAGATAGATGACATAGCCCGCCGTGTCATAAGAAAAAAACGGCAGTGGGGGCTCATCACCAAAGTAAATATCGCGGCACGGATCATCCTCTACGATCAGGCACTGATACTTCGCAGCGAGCTCCACCAGTCTCTTCCGCTGTTCAGCGGGAACCGTATAGCCCGTCGGATTGTGAAAGGTCGGATTGAGATAAAACAAACGCGGTTTTTCTTTTTGCATCAACAGTTCAACCTGCTCCAAATCATATCCATGCGGCGTAATCTCGATGGGAATCATATTGGCGCCCTGTCTTCTGAAGACATCAATGGCAGGACTGTAAGTGGGTCTCTCCAGCAACACGACATCACGCGGCTTTACAAGGACTCTGGCAACCAAATCAATCGCTTCCTGCGAACCGGATGTAATCATCAGCTCATCGGGTGACAGGTGAAAATGATAACGGCTGACATAATAGCTGCACAGTGCTTCCCGCAGCTCCTGATCTCCCTGTGTAGTTGAGTAGGTCCCCAGCACCTTTGGATACAGATCAAACACTTTCTTCACGTACTCCGAAAAGTAATGATTTGGCAATAAATTCGGCTCGATTAATGCTTTGGAAAATTGATAGGTCGCCTGCACCTGATGAATTTCCGAAAGGTGGCTCTTGTGCACATAGGCAGAAACGATTGGATCATCCATCGACTCCACTGGTAGCAGGCTGCTCGGTTGTACATAATACCCCGACTTATCCTTCACATACACGTGGCGGTTTTGCTTTAATAATTGAAATGCTTTAAAAACCGTCAGGCGATGCACATGTAATTCCAACGCCAGCGTTCGAACAGATGGGAGCTTTTCATGTGCCCTCCACTCTTCGCGTCTGATTCGGTCCAGAAGATATTCATACACTTGCTCGAACAGCTTATCAGAATGGCTGTTTGAAAGAGCCTCCCTTTTCATGCAAGCTCCCCCCCTTTCCCCCATGATAATGGATTGATCTTCGCATCTGTTCTATTCGATTTCATCTGTTCTATTCCCTTTCCGTTATGATGAGGAAAAGGGAGGAATCATAATGGTACTACTCAACTATATGGTCATGTGCTTGATATTCGGAACGACTTTTCTGGCAATCAAAGTCGGGATTGATGCCGGAGCGCCGCCGTTTTTCTCAGGAGGACTTCGGTTCTTTCTGGCAGGTGTCATTTTGTTTTCATTTATGCTCTGGAAAAAACAGGCGCGCCTATCCCTTCTACTTCATAAAGAAATGTTTCTTACTAGTATCGGTTTGACGTTTGGGACATTTGCCCCCTTGTATTGGGCGGAGCAGCATGTCAGTTCAGGAATTGCAGCGATATTATCTGCAACAGCCCCTCTCATGGTGATGCTGCTTCAGACAGGTATTACTCGGCAAAAGCTCCCCGGTATTTCGTGGGCGGGTTGCTTGGTTGCCTTTACCGGTGTCGTCTTGCTGATTTTACCCGGTGTGACCATCTCATTCAGTCTCCTGTGGCTCGCTGGATGCATGGCGGTCTTATTCGGACAAATCTTTTATTCTGCTGGTGCTGTTTACTCCCGTAGCGTCATCCAGCGGTTTCAAGATACATCCCCCATCGCTTTGAATGCAGCTCAGATGATGTATGGAGGAGCCATGCTGCTTGTATTATCTCTGTTCACAGAGCAAGTGCATATCGAATCGATGCTCTCGGCTAATGCGATCCTCTCGCTCCTGTACTTGATCGTCGTTGGTTCCATGATGGGGCACACCATTTTCTATTGGCTCGTGGCCAAGACCAACCCTGTGTTTCCATCCACGTGGCTCTATATCTCTCCATTGATTGCCTTAAGCCTCGGCGTCATCCTGTACAATGAGCCACTTTATCTCCTGTCGTTGGCAGGGGGAATTACGATTATTGTCGGCATTATCCTGATTAATAGGGATGGCTTGAAGCAGTTGATGGGCAAAAAGGCAAACAAGCTAAGTGACATCAGTCATTAACAATAAAAGAGAGTCCCACAAGAAAGCCTAGTGCTTTGTGGGACTCCTCTATTCGCTTATCGTTATTTGGTTTCGTTGATCTGCTTGGCGATTTTGATCAGCTCATCTTTGGATGCCACTTTCTCAGCAGCACGAACAGAGTACTCCAGTTTTGTTCCATTTTTCACCCAGACGATCCAATAGGAATTTTCGCCTTTTCCAGACGTATGCGTCATGAGAACCGCTTCATTGTTGCCAAGCATGACTTTTTCAATTGCCTCTGCGTTCGTTCCTGCTCCACCTTCTTCGACGATTCTTACCTCTACCCTGACTCTGCCTTTCTCAGACTGATAGGCAACACTGGTATAGTCATACTTGTTGCTTACCGGAATTTCTGTAAAAGCGTATTCCTTGTTGTCTTTGCTAGCTTTTGCCTTTAATGCTTCCACATCGACTTTGTATTCGTAGTTTTCCTCATAGTTTACTTCGCCTTCTTGGAAACGGAAGCCCCCTGCAAGCTCAATTGGGAGCGTAAACATCTTCCCTACAATTGGCTCCATATCCTTCCACGTTTTGTACATGATCGGGCTAGATACGACCGTAATATCCGGATGTTGTTTTCTTATATAGGTAGTATTTTTTTGTTCTTCTTCCTCTTCTTTTGTCGGCTTCCAGTAAATAGCGGCAGAGGTTCCAGGCTTCAGTCCATGCATGATTTCTGTTATAACCTCACTCTTATACTCGCTCCTTTTCTGCCTCTGTTCCATTTTCGCTTGTTCCTCTGGAGGCAATTGCTGAATCAATTTCTGTTGTTCTTGATCGGTATGATTAGATAGCTCGTAAACCACTTCGCCTTTCTCATTTTTCAATTGAATCATTTCTACTCCCGCCCATACGGAAGACGCTCCAACCAGCATACCTACAGTGACCAGCAAACCAATTTTCTTTTTCACGACTCTTTCCTCCTTGTTTTCCTTGGTACGAATCGCTGCCATGACTTTATGTTTGACATCGACTTTCGGGACTGGCTTTGCACTCAGCATGTCATGCATGCCTTTAAACGGATTTTTGTCCATTAGCGGCCACCCCTTCCATCGTTGGCAAATAACGTTTGCACTTTTTTAAAACGCGTTCGAATTGTTTGCGCAGCGACGCAGGCTTTTTGTCCATTAGCTCCGCAATTTCCTCGTACTCTTTTTCCTCTAGCACACGCAAGAAAATGAGTGTGCGTTCTTCCGCGGACAGTCGTTTCCAGATGCGTTCGAGCGGCTCCCCGAAATAGTTGCTGTCGATGCTCTCCTCGACATAATTACGTCCATCCTGATCCCGGTTGTACAAAAAGGGCAACACGCGGCTTAATTTCCTGCGCTTTAACACATTCGCACAATGGTTGTAAGCGATTCGGTACAGCCATGCGGAAAATGACAGCGAGTACGTATACTGGTCAAGATGCTCGTAGGCACGAAACAGGACTTCCTGGACAGCGTCTTCTGCATCTTGACGGTGACCGAGCATGTGATAGCAGTATGTAAAGATTGGTTGTTGATAGTAATCGATAATGATTTCGTATTGCTCAAGAGAACCGGCTTTTATTTCGATCAGCAGGCGCTCTATCTCTGTTTTTTCCACTGTTTGCCCTCCCCTCACTATGAATAACAATTAAAAACTTTCATTTGTGACACCTATTTTAGAAATTTTTGGCTATAGGAGCAAAATTCGCTCGAAATAAAAAGAGTGTTCCACCCGTCTCGCACGAAAAACCTCGTACTTACGAAAGGAACACCCTCATTCCATGCTTGTATTCATTTATTTGTCTGTACGCCTGTCGAATGTCTTGATTCTTTCCCGGGAAATCGACAGCACCTGTCGGCTTCTCTTTAGAAATGCTCTCCGTTGGCATAATAGCTTTCTTTTTGATAAGCGACAAATGCCATTTCCACTTCTGGGATACCAAGAGATAAGACATGCTTCGTTACAATCTGGGCGAACTGGTCACGAACTTCTTGCCCCCGCTCGAACCATGCTACTTCGATAAAAGGAAACGACTCCACGATCTTCCCGCCAAAAACGCCTATGGTATGCAAGCATTCGATCGTAAAATTGTCTGTGCCGCATTGGCAGAGTGCAGCAAGCTCCACTGCAAGCGGTTCGCTAATCGTAGCCATTTGTTCAGCTTGAATGCCTCGAACGATAAGATGTGGCATGATAATCCCTCCTGAAAAGTCCATACTTCTATGCTCTATCTTACCGTTCAAGAGGCAAAAAGAGTAGAAAAAACTAGGTCAGCGCCGGGGCACTTCCTTGCTTGTGTACGGCCTCTTGCACTCGCACTTCTTTGTTCCCTTGCTGCATTTGATACATCTGATAGTACCTGCCTTGCTTCTCCATCAAGTCTTCATGCTTTCCTCGCTCTACAATTGTGCCTCGATCCAGTACGAGAATTTGATCCGCATTTTTGATCGTAGACAGGCGATGAGCAATGATGAAGGTCGTTCTTCCTTTTTTCAACACCTCAAGCGCATTTTGAATAATGCCCTCTGTTTCCGTGTCGATGCTGGCAGTCGCTTCATCCAGAATGAGGATAGCCGGGTCAAATGCGAGAGCACGTGCAAACGAAATCAACTGACGCTGTCCGAGGGAAAGCGTGCTGCCCTTCTCGATAACAGGTTCATCGAATCCTTGCGGGAGGCTGCGGAACAGTTGGTCTGCCCCTACATCGCACAAGGCTTTCTCCACTTTTTCCGGCGAAATCGACGGATCATCGAGACTCACATTGGAACGAATCGTTCCTGTAAATAAAAACGGGTCCTGTAAAACAATGGCCATGTGCTGGCGAAGCTGCTGCTTGGAAAACGACTGCACATTGCGCCCGTCAATCATAATCGCTCCACTGTTTACATCATAGAAGCGGAGTAACAGATTGATAATCGAGCTTTTTCCCGAGCCCGTGTGACCAACCAGTGCCACTGTCTCACCTGGCCATGCTTCGAATGAGATGTTTTTCAGCACGTATTGATCGTCTTTGTAGGCAAAAGAAACATCGTCAAAGCGAACATTCCCTTGATAACAAGGTACTTTTGCAGAATCAACGTCAATGCCCTCTTCATCCAGCAGTTCAAACACTCGCGACGCCGCGACAAGAGATTGCTCCAGGTTCGCCAACTGGTTGACGATCTGTGTCATCGGCTGGAACAAGCGATTGAGATAATCGACAAATGCGTAGAGGACACCCAGCGAGAGCAGTGTACCTATCCCGAGGGATGCCCCGCCGAAATACCAGATGAACAAAACAAACGCGATATTGCGGATGAACTGAACAAGGTTAAACGAAGCGGTCGCATTGAGCCGCAGCATTTTATTTTGGTAGGTGAACAGCTCTTCGTTCAGTTCGCCGAATTCCCGCATCGTTTCCTTTTCCCGGCGAAACGCCTGAATAATCGGCATCCCTTGGATCGACTCGTTAATCATCCCGTTGATGTCGCTGATGCGTGCCCGAATGACATGGTTGAATGCAGAAGCGTACTTGCGGTACAAGTAAATCCACACGACCATGATTGGCAAAATGACCAGACAAACGAGCGCGAGTCGTACATCAAGCAAAAACAGCGCCGAGAAAATCCCGATTAAATAAATCCCGCTCGTAATAAAGTTGCCGAGAACATTCGTAAACAGCTCACGGATTGCCTCCGTATCGTTTGTGACACGAGCAACCACCTTCCCGGCAGGGAGATGATCGAAATATTGAATAGGTAATCGTTGAATATGCGCGAACACATCAATACGCAGTCTCTCGATGACCTGATTCGCCGATTTTTGCCATAAGAACTTTTGTCCATAATGGAAAAGCGAGGCAACTACCAATAATCCGAAATAAAGGGCAGCCAGCATGAGCAAGCCGTTTGTCTCTGGCCGGAAAAATTCGAAAATCTCCTGATTGCTTAGGAGCGTCGCTGAATACTCTGCTCGATCCGTACCTTTGACAATGACGAGCTTCCCATTCTCAACAGAGCGCTGCCCATCATACGATATCGCCTGATTCAAGAAATAATAGTCGCGCCCCACCTGTAGAACACGAACTTCCCCACCTGTGCTCTCACCTGCTGCCAAGTGATCCTGTCTGGTGTAATACTTCCCTTTGTACAGCACGGAATCCTCACCCTGTGCCGTCTCATACCAAGGGAATTCAATGCCCATGATGTGCGTATCGATCATTTTTTTCGCCAAAAACGGTCCTGTCAGTTCTGCCCCAACCGAGATGGACAACATCAATACCGCCAAGAGGATCGTCTTTTTAAAAATCGCTGCATAGTGGACTAGCCGTTTCCCTGTCGTCATTCATTCACCCGCTTTCTGTCAGCGTCGCTTCAATCTGCTGTTTCTCGAATTGTTCTTTATACCAACCGCCCAGCTCCAATAGCTGTGCATGTGTACCTTCCTCGACGATTCGTCCTTCGTCTATGACGAGAATCCAATCTGCATGCTGGACGGCCGTTAAACGATGTGTAGTGATCAGTGTTGTTTTGCCTGCCCGCTCCCGACGAATATTCGCGATCATCTCTGCTTCGGTTTTGCCATCCACCGCTGACATGGCATCATCGAGAATCAATATTTCCGGATTGACCAAAAGAGCCCGAGCAATTGAGACCCGCTGTTTTTGCCCACCTGAAAGGGCTACGCCTTTTTCACCAACGAGCGTTTGCAAGCCTTCGGGCAATAGCTGCACATCCCGAGCAAATGCGGCCTGCTTCAACACTTCCTGTAATTCTTCTTCTGTTGCCTCGTTGTTCCCGAACAGGATGTTTTCACGGACTGTCTTCGAGAACAGAATCTGCTCTTGGGGTACATAGCCGATCCAGCTCTTGATGTTATCCAGACTAATCTGTTCTAGCGCCTCTCCCGAAACACTGATGGCTCCCCGTCCAACTGGATATTCACGAAGCAGTTGTCGCACCAGCGTGGATTTCCCGCTTCCCGTACGCCCGACGATTCCTAGCGTCTGCCCCCGCCCAAGAGTAAAGGAGACATCTACTAGCTGGTCAATCTGCGCTGATGGATAGCGGAATGTCACGGAATCGAACCGAATGACTTCTGGAACTGCCACATGTACCGGACTGTCGTGATCTGTCACATCGGCTTCGTACGCCAAGGTTTCATTGACCCGATCCAGCGAGGCACTTCCTCTTTGCATCACATTGATCAATTCACCAATCGCAAACATCGGCCAAATGAGCATCCCGAGATAGACGTTGAACGAGACCAGCTCTCCCAAGGTCAGTTCTCTTTGGAACACGAGGTATCCACCGTAGATCAAGCCGATCATATAACTGATTCCAACCAATATTTTGACGGTTGGCTCAATTAACGAATCGATTCTCGCCACATCGATATTTTTTTGGTACACTTCATGTGTTTTTTGGCGAAAGCGCTCCTGATCCGCCATTTCCTGTACGTAGGCTCGAATAACGCGAACCCCAGAGACGGATTCCAGCACGCGGTCGTTCAGCTCACCGAACGATGTTTGTGCGGTAGAAAAACGCTCGTGAATTTTCTTCCCATATTGCTTGATGATATAAGCCATGAACGGCAATGGAAGGATTGCCGCTAAGGTCAGCTTCCAACTGATCAAGAAGCCCATTGTCAGCACAATCGCCCCTGTAAAGGATAGCGAATCCACCATCGTCAAAATTCCGAAGCCTGTCGTCATCGAGACAGCCTTGAGGTCATTTGTCGCTCGCGCCATCAAATCTCCCGTCCGATTACGCTGATAAAACGTTGGCGTCATCCGCAAAAAATGCGTCATGAGCTTCGACCGTAACGTCCGCTCCGCCAGAAACGCTCCCCCAAACAGCTTGCGAATCCAGATAAAATTGACCCAATAAATCGCGACAGACAATACACCGAAAAACAGCAAAATGGATACCAGCCGCTCGCCAGTCAGCGTGCCCAGGTGAATCTCATCAATAGCCACCCCGATGATTTTTGGAGGGATAATCTCCAGTAGGCCGCCCAGAATCAATAGCAGAATAGCGACCGTATAACGTTTCCAATGCTCCTTGAAAAACCAATCAAGCTTTGTCAAAACTGAGAACATCCGTGTTTCTCCCCTCTCTTTAGCTGGATGGGTGACCTTTTAAAGAGGCCAAAAAAAGACATATCGCCCGTGAGCAACATGCCTTTTCCTCAACAAAAATAGAAAAGGCGCAAGTTACGAAATAGGTAACCTACGCCATGTTAACGAGATCAAAAAAACGATACTACGCTCGTATCAATGGTGGGGTTACGCCATGTATGCCCTTGTATGAATGACCCATGCGTACAATTCTTTTCATGACTAGCCCACCTTTCTATTAATATTTTGAATTTCCAATAAATACATTCTGAACTTTACCACTCTTGCGGATACATTGTCAACTGATCTTTTCCGCGCTTTTGCTTCCCTTCATTTATTTGGTATGATTATCCTCATGAAGCTTATTCAGGAGGCCATTTATTTTGTTATCATCCAATCAAAAGCGTCGATTGACATCTGTTCAAATCATCGTGTTCGCCTACGTTGGGCTCATCCTGATCTCAGCGTTTCTTCTGTCATTGCCGTTTTTTCACTTGCCGGGAGTCTCTCTTTCATTTATTGACTCTTTATTTACCGCGGCAAGTGCCATCAGCGTTACCGGGCTTACTGTCATTACGATTCATGAGGTTTTCAACCAATGGGGGATTCTCTTTCTTACGTTGCTCTTCCAGGTTGGCGGGGTCGGAATCATGACACTCGGAACGTTCATCTGGATCCTCATGGGTCAAAAAATCGGTCTGGAGCAGCGCATCTGGATCGCGACGGACCACAACCGCTCCACATTGTCCGGTCTGGTCGACCTGATGCGCAATATTCTCGTGATTGCGCTCTTGATCGAGCTGGTGGGAACCATCCTGTTAGGCAGTCATTTTATTTACGCCGGCTACTACGACGATTGGTACACCGCGTTCTACCACGGCTACTTTGCATCTGTCAGTGCTTTTACGAATGCCGGGTTTGACCTGCACGGAAATTCCATGCTCGACTTTACCCACGATTACGTGTTTCAGACTATCGTGATGATCTTGATTATTTGTGGAGCGATCGGATTTCCCGTACTCGTAGAGCTGAGAACGTACTTTTCCTATCGCCGTGCAAAAGTGCGTTTCACCTTTTCGCTCTTCACCAAGATTACGACACTGACGTTCTTTTCCTTGATCGCTGTTGGCGCCCTGCTCATTTTCGTTTTTGAACGAAATCAGTTTTTGGCCGATAAGACCTGGCATGAAATGTTATTCTACTCGTTGTTCCACTCCGTCTCTTCGCGAAGCGGCGGCTTGGCTACGATGGATATCAGCCTCTTGTCGACTACAACACTCATCATGCTCTCCGGGATGATGTTCATCGGCGCCTCCCCGAGCAGCGTGGGTGGGGGGATACGAACCACGACGTTCTTCGTCCTGGTTGCCTCTGTTTTTGCCAACATGCGTGGCTACAAGGAAGTAAAGGTGTTCGGAAGAGAGCTGGTTGATGAGGACATTCAGCGTTCCTTCATCGTCTTTTTCATCGCGATCATCCTGGTGTTCACAGCGGTCATGCTGCTCGTCTGGCTGGAGGATTTACCTTTCCAGTACGTCTTGTTCGAGGTCTGCTCTGCTTTCGGTACGACCGGATTGTCCACCGGGATTACGGGTCAGATGGGCATAGGCGGCAAGCTCATCCTGATTATTACGATGATGATCGGACGTATCGGGATTATCAATTTGCTCCTCTTCTTGAAGCGCAATGACCGAATCGTACGCTACCATTATCCGAAAGAACGCATCATCATTGGTCAATAGAGGAAAGGAAATCCCCCAAAGCTATGTAGCCGTTGGGGGATTTTTTTCTAGAATCAAAAAGCTGGCAGAGCCGTCCCCACAGCCAAATTCAATGACGCTTTTCACTTGCTGCTCCTTGATGTATTCATTGATCACTTCTGCTTTAAAAAGAGCCAGCACGCCATAGGAGCCAAGTCCAGAATTTCCACCCGAAGCGTAATTATCCTCCCAGGTGAGCTTCCCCACTTTCTACCTGCGAAAATGATGTGTCGTTGCAAAGTTTATGCGTCTGAAGAATTTTCATGAAAAAAAAGCTCCGCCAAGTCATGTTGGCGAAGCCTTCCTTGTCATCAAATGCCGGATTAATACGGGCCCCAGTTAATCAAGACCCCGATTACGATAAACACGATGGAGAGAACTGTCCATACCGCTGTGAGCGGAAGCATGAACTTCAGCCACTTGCCGTAGGAAATACCACTCATCGCCAAAATACTCATCAGAACACCCGAGGTCGGGTTAATGCAGTTGACCACACCTTCTCCAAGCATCAGAGCCTCTACGGCTACCTGGCGCGTAATGCCCATCAGGTCGGCCAATGGAGCCAGCAACGGCATCAGCATAACAGCTTCACCTGAACCGGACGAAATCAAGAAGTGCAGCCCGGCGCTTCCGAGGAACATTCCAATCGCACCTGCCATCGGTGAGAGCGGCTCCAGAATGGTAGCAAGCCCGTACACGATAGTATCGAGGAATTTCCCATCTTCCAAAATGACCGTGACCGCACGTGCCATACCGACAATCAAAGCCCCATAAATCAGTCCCTGACAGCCCTTTAAGAATGTTTTGGCGATATCGTTGCCGCTCATCTTGTTGAGCAAACCTACTCCGATCGCAATGAAAATAAAGATTCCGGACATCTCGTTTACGTCCCATTTGAACAAGATCGTGCAGACGATAAATCCAATCAGAACGATCCCCGTAAACGCCAAAATCAATTTGTGACGGGTTGTAAAATCAACATTTTTCGTGTCTACTTCCATCGTGGTTGAACCATTATCAGAAGGAAAGAGCTCCTCCCCCAAGATACTCTTGTTTTGACGAACCTTCCGCGCGTAACGCCCGATGTACAGAATGGTTACAATCACGAACGTAACATAAATGATGGTGCGGTAGCCGATACCTGAAAACAGTGGCAGCTCTGCAATTTCTTGGGACAAGCCCAGCGTTCCTGGAAAAGCAATTGTCGTATTGAATCCGGCATACACACCCAAATAAATCAGAGCCACACCGAAGATCGAATCCATTTTCATCGCTCTCGCAATCATGATGCCAAGCGGAACGAAAGCAATAACAGAGTTAACGATGACACCCAACGTACCCAATACGGAAAAGACGGAAGTGATCAAAATAACCAGCAGCCACTCTCTATTTCCTAATTTTCGGACCATGGTCAGAATCGCTGCGTTGAGTGCACCTGTCTTATCCAAAACAGCTAAAGCACCGCCGGTGAACAAAACGAGGAAGATGATCGGCGCGCCTTTGACCATCCCTGTCTGGATCGCGGTAAAAAACTCGATGAAGCCCGTAGGATTCGGGTCCACTGCATGATAGCTGCCCGGGACAACCGTCGTCACATTGCCGTTTTTTACACGGTCAAATTCTCCTGTCGGGACCACATAGGTAGCCAAAGCACATAGAAGTAAGATGCAAAACAAAAGGACGTAGGCGTCTAGCCGAAATAAGCTTTTCTTTTTTAGTTGCTTGCTCTCTGTCATAAGGTAACCCCCTGCGTATGTAGCGGTTCTCTAAGAATGTTGGGCTGCTTCATAAATCGCAGCTGTCATGATTTTCGCCCCATAAATCAAGGCATCTGTCTGAAAGGTCATCTGTGGATGATGCAGAACAGGTGTGAGCCCACATCCCAGACCAATCATCGTGGTAGCCAGCTCAGGGCGGTGAATCGCGTAAAAATGGAAGTCCTCTCCGCCTGGTGTCACGCATATATCGGCAATTTTGTCCTCACCCAGCACTTGCCCAATTGCCTTTTTGGCTACTTGGATCATACTCGCATTGGCAACCGCAGCCGGTGTGACTCCCGACCATTCCCACTCCACATCCATGCCCACCAAAGCCCCTGTCTGACTCATGGCATGCTCGGTCTTTCTCCGTAATTCTGCCATGCCTTCATTGGACTGGGCACGTACATCGAGGCTAAAGGTTGCTCGATCAGGGATGACATTCACTGTTTCTCCCCCTGCTTGCAATTGGGTCATCTTCACGGAAAAAGAGCATCCGTCTTGCAAGCGAATATTTTGCAACGCAGTAACCAAAAACGAAGCGGCTTCGATGACATTTTTACCGAGCGCTGGACGTGCCCCATGAGCTTGCAAACCTGTAATCGTCCCTTTGATGGAGCTAGACGATCCATGCAAAATCGCCGGAGCAGCGCTACCATACGGCACTTCCATTTCCGGGCGCAGATGAACGCCGATCAGCTTTGTCACGCCTTCCAGGGCGCCATCCTTCATCATCTGCAAGGCTCCACCCATCTTCTCCTCAGCAGGCTGGAAAAGAAAGCGCATCGTTTTCGGCGGCACCACTCCGCTTGCTTGAATAGCAAGGGCGCTGTAGAGAGCCAGTGCCGAGTGAGCATCGTGTCCGCATGAATGATTCGGTCTCACCACGCCATCCACTTCCTGCACGAGTGCATCCATATCCGCGCGCAAAGCCACGATTTCAGCACTCTCTCCAGGAATCTCTGCATAAAAGCCGTGGTGCCCCTCGAAGCGTGTGACGGCAATACCCGCCGCCTCCAAGCGCTCTCGCAAATATCTCGCGGTTTTTTCCTCGTGCCAGCTCGGCTCCGCCAATTGATGCAAATCTTTGTATGTTCGCACTATTTCGTCGCGATGCTCGTCCAAGTATAAGAACGGATTCATCCGATACATCATCCTCCTTGATGTCTTCTCTAGTATCTCTTTTTGCTCTACCGGATGTATAGCAAGATTTGTGCCAAATCTATATTGTTATAAAAGTTAAGCATTTCTGAACAATTCTGGATTTTTAGGTTATAATATAGGTTGTTTTTTGTTGATATTTAATCCAATATTTCCACCCAAATCTAAAAGCTATTCGGCAGATATAAAGGAGTCGCATCATGATCAAACAGAAACCATGCATCTTGTTGATGACCCGACTGGAGACGATCAGCCTGCTATTTGCAAACACGCTCACGTCTTTTTTCGGTAACCGCTTGGACATCATTCGAAACCACATGCAAGAACAGCTTCACCCGAGTGTGTACGATGAAGTTGATCTCATCCTCGTTTCGGACACGAGTCTCTTGCACGATCAGCCAGTTCCTCCGCCAGATATCCCTGTGCTACTAGCAAGGCGCACGATTGACATTAACAAATTGGATCAACTCATGGACTTGCCGCCAGGAACGCGCTGTCTATTCGTGTCCAACTCCATCGAAATGGTAGAAGGCGCAATTGAGCTCTTGTTTCATCTCGGATTCTCTCATCTGACATTTGTGCCGTACGTACCCGATACCAAGACTCCACTTCCTGAAAAAGATCAAATAGATGTCGCTGTCTGTCATGGGCTCAGAGAGCTGATTCCTGCTCATTTTGAAAACGTCATTGAGTTGGGCCACCGCCCTTTGGATTTGACGACGATCTTTGATATTTCGCGTCTGCTTGATCTGTCTCCGGATAAGGCAAATCTGTACACGGCTGACTTCATCAGTGATTTCGTCCATATCGGGCGGAAGCTGACCAACTCGGTACACAATGAACGGAAGCTGAATGAAAAGCTGAGCTCCATTTTAAATGCCGTCCATGAAGGCATCATTGGCACAGATGCCACAGGGAATATCACTGTGCTGAACAAAGAAGCCGAGAAAATTTTGCATATGGCTGAAACCACTTGCATCGGGCGAAATGTAGCGGAGGTCATTCCCGAATTTCTTATTCTGGAGGTAGTAGAGTCACACACGGAAGTAACGAAGCAAGTATTGGAGTTCCGCGATTTGTATCTCTTGGTGACCAAGATCCCCACGTTCTTGGATGACCAGTTTCTTGGCGCTGTCATTACCTTTCAGGACGTGACGAAGGTGCAGCAGATCGAACAGGAAATCCGGACGAAGAGTGCCAATCTCGGACTGATGACCAAGTATTCGTTTGACAATATCATCGGCAAAAGCCCGTCTATTCAGACCAACAAGCGAGTCGCGACCAAGCTGGCCGAAAGCGACTTTACGATTCTCATCACAGGGGAAAACGGAACCGGGAAGGAGGTTTTTGCCCAAGCCATCCATCAACACTCGACGCGCCGTGACGGTCCGTTCGTCCCCGTCAATTTTGCAGGGCTGACCGAGAGCCTGGTAGAAAGCGAATTGTTCGGGTACGAGGAAGGTTCTTTTACCGGAGCACGAAAAGGCGGAAAAATGGGGCTGTTCGAGCTAGCTCACAACGGGACTATTTTTCTGGACGAGATTGGGGATGCCCCGCTTAGCATCCAGGCGTCACTGCTTCGTGTTCTCCAGGAAAAGCAGGTCATGCGTGTAGGCGGCTATCGCGTCATTCCAGTCAACGTCCGCGTCATCGCCGCTACGAATTGCAACCTGATGGAAATGGTCAAAAAAGGGACGTTTCGCGAGGATTTGTACTACAGACTGAACGTCCTGCCACTGCACATCCAGCCCTTGCGTGATCGTCCCGATGATATTTTGGTGCTGATCGATTATTTCTTGCAGAAAAAAAAGCAGCGTCTGTCCTTCTCACGGGAAGTGACGGAACAGCTACTCCGTTACGATTGGCCAGGCAATATTCGCGAGCTGGAAAATTTCATTCACTATGCAGTCGTCATCGCAGAAGGGAATCAGGTGGAGTTGGCTCATTTGCCGGAGCGTTTTTTTGCGGGACATGTCTCTACTCCGCCACTTCTCTCTCACCGAGATGATACGTTGGAAGATACAATCCGGTATTTGTCCAGGCAAGGCTCCTTGGGAGATTACGCAGCGATCCTGCAAGTGCTGTCCGATTGCTACAAACGTCAGGAGCGTATTGGACGTAGTGCCCTGCTCGCGAGAATGGAGAGTCCCTCCATGACTGAAGCCCAAATCAGACAAAAGCTGACTGTGCTGGACCGCGCTGGATGTGTCTTGATCGGGGTCAAGAAGCAAGGGACGCAGATTACTGCGTTTGGGCAGCAGGTGTTGGCTGCTTTGCTGATTGCTACGAAGGGGTAATTATTGTTGTCTTCCAACAAATGTGGAGCCCGAAGCCCTGCCACATGTTTTCCAGTCGCCTATATCCTCTCTTCGTTCGGGCGGTCTCCTTCCAAACATGTGGCAGTACTTCTTTATAGCAGTGCTATCTTCATTTTTTAAGCCATTTTGTTAGTTAAAGCCGAGAAGCTTACTTGCCACACTTCTTGAATCACTCTCGAGATGTTGACCAAAGCCACGTAGGAAGAAGTGCATTTCCAGTCCAAGCGCCTCTGGAGCCCTACCCAGCTTCGGAATAAATGGTGGGGAATTTAAGCTTCACTTATGGAATCCTTCATCGAAACTTCTACGTTTGAAGCGCTCCCACCATTTATTCCGAAGCGTAGACTGGAAATGCACTTCTTCCTTCCACTACAGCATCGATATCAACCTAACAAAAAAAGCGGTAGGCTTTAGCTCCTCCGCTTTAAATATTCAATTTAGGTAGTCACGATGGACGACTCTATTTTTTCTGGTTGAATCATAGGCAAAATAGGCAGCTCCATCAAATTCCGATGCTTGCCCGGCCCGTAGTAATCCTGTTCAGCATGAGCCAGGCGGAAGCCATAGGCAGACAACGCACGAATAGAGGATGCGTTTGTTTCACTCACCGTAACCTGCACGGTGCGAAGTGTCGGAAACTGGCGCAGGGCTTGCAGTCTGGCTTCGATTAGCCGCTTGCCGATGCCTTGACCTTGAAACTCCTTGCTCACATTACTGAACAGAAGCCAGCCAGTCGTCTGGTACATATCAATGCCGGCGCAGCTAAAACCGATGAGCTGGCCGTTGTAGGTCGCCTTGAAAATCAGCTCAGGAAACAGCTCCATATACTTTTTCAGCTCATGCAAGTTCATTCGATCGGGTAATGTCATATCCGCCAACGTGATCATTTCCGCAAAATCATCTCTTACGACGCGCTCAATCTGCACTTCCACCCTACCCGCCTCCTGTACATTCGCTCTTACATTTACACTGTAGCAAACGGGTATAAAGCTGGAATGGATGGCGTGTGAAAGTACTGTAAAATTCATTGCGTCCGGTTGAACAAACGTCTAGAGAAGCGGGGGATCACTGGCATTTTTTTGATCCATTGTGCTATCTTTCAAGCTTTACGTCGTCAGTCGCTCTACCAATACGGGCGTCAGTTCCATCTCTTCCTTTTTCCCATCCTGCTGCTGTGTCCAAATCCGCTCATGCAGCATCTCAAATGCGTATTTTCCCATTAACGTACTGGAGCTGGATACGGTGGTGATTTCTAGCAGTTCTCCGATTGGCTGATCATCGCAACCAACTACAGCTAAATCTTCCGGTACGCGAATCCCCAATCTGCTTGCTTCTTTGATGATCCCTGCCGCTATATGATTGCACGATACGATCATTGCTGTCGGCCGCTCTTCTGTTTGCAGCAATTTCCCCACGACATCCTTGCCGTCTTGGATCGTTAAACACTCTTCAAACGACCATTCAGGAGAGGGTGTCACGTCAATCGAACGCAGCTTTTCGTAATAGGCACGTTTGCGATGCTGACTGTTAAAACTGTTTTTTCTGCCGATGCAATATCCGATCCGGTGATGCCCCTTCTTCATCAGGTACTCCATCCCGATCAGAAACGTTTGATAGTGGTCGATATGAACACTCGAAACAGAGGTGGTATCATTTGCTTCACACGTGATGATAGGTCCGTATCCTGCGTATTCATTGAGCGTTTCGCAAGAGCTGGACCTGGAGCACATGATGAGCCCGTCGATTTTTTTATTTTTCAGCAAGTGCAACACGCTGCGTTCTTGCTCGGGGTTGTTATTCGTTTGGCACACCATCAGCTTGTAATGATGCTGGACTGCTTCTGCTGCAATGCCCTCGATAATGGAGCTGTAGTATTGGTTGTTGACGAGAGGCAATGTCACACCAATGACCATCGTTTTTCCCGTAGAGAGGTGGACCGCATTACTGTTTTGAACATAGTTTTGTTCTTCAATAATCTTGAGAATCTCCGCGCGTTTTTTCTCGTTCACGTACGGATGGTTGTTAAGCACACGGGAAACGGTTGAAACGGATACACCTGCCAATTTCGCGATTTCTCTTATGTTAGCCACTCGGATTACTCCTCTAAGTCGGATCAGTACTTATTACATACATCAAAGCACATTCCGCTTGCTCTGAAAAGCGTTCCACACATTATGCTCTCCTTATGTAGAATGAAAGGAGTCGTGTTTTGTGATTCGCTTAAAATTTGAATACCTCTTGTTTATCGTAGGCTTATTGATTTTGGCGCTCGGGATCAACATGATGACGACCATTACATCATTTGGTCTTAGCCCGTATGATTCTCTGTTTATTGCCCTGTATCAAAACTTCGGGATATCGATTGGCTTCTGGATGTTTGCCATTAACCTGACCTTTGTCATCATCGTCCTTTTCATGGATCGAAGTTATATTACTGTCGGTGCCATTTTGGTCATGTTGCTGATCTCCATCTTTGTCGATTTGATCGGGTCCATCGATGCGCTTATGGCTGCAATCCGTTCCTTGCCGCCGCTTCTGACCATGGCACTCGGAAACATTTGTATCGGCAGCGGTATCGGTTTGTATGTGTGTACGCAAGTGTGCACAGCTCCCCAAGAGGCATTTGTACTGGTTATGTCGAAAAGATTAAAGTGGACATTCAGACGGACAGAAATTTTGCTGGCGTGCATGTTTCTTAGCGCAAGTTTCCTGTTAGATGGCCCGATTTATTACGGAACAGTCGTGCTGTCTTTTACGACTGGCTACATTATTCAAGCTGCTATTAACGTCGGGAATAAGATGCTTCGTCTCGTCAATCAAACGAAGGGGGCGGAGGCATAAGAGGAGGAAAGCCTTGAGAAATTTCCGACCAAAAGTCGTGAGTTCCCTTGCAGTGAGCCTGTTTCTATTGCTTGTCGGTTGCTCCTCTTCCACTGGTCTCGTAAAAGCTAGCGGAGATGTTTTTGCCCAGAGCGAAATTCACAGACTTACCCAAGATCCTGAAAACGTGAAGCATTACCGGCCGATGAGTATTCAGGAAATGACACCGCTATTGCCTTCGTCTCTCCAAAGCCGAATCAAGCCAGTGGATAAAACGAAGCTACCTTTTCCTGTCGAAAAAGAGAGGGCCTATCTCGTCTCATTCGCCTCAGGCTCGGAAAAAGTAACACGACACCAGCTACAACTGACATACGCGCAGGGTAACGAAGTCCCGATAACGGAAAACTTCTTCATCGTACGTATGACAGAGACAGATGAAAACCCTTTGGCCCACGTGAAGCCATCTGCTTCTGGACTGGACTCGTTTGGGAATGTCATGCGCGTTGAGTCACTTACTGACGATATCACTTTCTATCATCATATCATCACGACGAACAGCTCTTATGTGTATAACTTTTACAAGTACGATGATAAAAATCAGGCAGTAAATCTGATCGTCACAAACGCCCATGAGATGGAGTTCTATGATCAAGGAATCTTCTATCATCTCGCGTACCACACCGGAAGCACTCAACTGGACCCTACCCTTCATGATCAGATGGTAGCGCTGGCGAAGGATTTAATTTCTGTCCGTTCCTAAATGAAAAAGAAGGATTCCCCTGTGGCTCATAAGACTGCCAGGCGGAATCCTTTTTTCTATCTCTTGACCTTCACGTGGCGTGAAGCTTTACGATATTTTCCAGTACGATCAAGTAACTGGAGGGTGAACGATGCCAAACCACGAACAAATTTATAAAAATCAAGCGGAACAGTACGATCTGATGATTTCCAGACAACCAAGTCTGCTCGCTGTCATCGAAGAAATCACCCCCATTAAGGGACACGATGTGATCGATCTGGGAGCTGGCTCAGGAAGACTTACGTCTGTGCTCGCCCCTCATGCCAAGTCCATTCTGGCTCTCGATGCTTCCGCTGCCATGCTAGAAGTGAATGCACATCAACTGACGCAAGCGGGTCTTTCCAATTGGAAAACCAGCGTAGCGGATCATCGAGAACTTCCCGCAGACGATAACAGTGCGGATGTCCTCGTAGCGGGATGGACGGTTTGTTACCTTACCAGTTCAGAAGTTCCCAACAATGAGCTCAATCTTGAAAAGATCATTCAGGAGATGAAGCGCGTGCTTCGTCCTGGTGGCACGATCGTCATCATGGAGACGATGGGTACTGGATATGAAACACCGCACCCACCCGAATTTCTTACACAGTACTATTCCTTGTTAGAAAATAAGTACGGCTTCTCTCACAAATGGATTCGCTTGGACTATCAGTTTACAGACATAGCCGAAGCAGAACAGCTTTCACGGTTTTTCTTTGGAGAGGAGCTCGGGAACAGAGTCGCTCGGGAAAAGCTGGTGACATTGCCGGAATGCGCGGGGGTATGGTGGCTGACA
Source organism: Brevibacillus brevis (assembly GCF_001039275.2). Classification (NCBI taxonomy): domain Bacteria; kingdom Bacillati; phylum Bacillota; class Bacilli; order Caryophanales; family Paenibacillaceae; genus Brevibacillus; species Brevibacillus brevis. The sequence goes on along the minus strand of NZ_CP030117.1, from coordinate 885,650 downwards.
CCCCACTAGAAATTTGGATTTCCCATCTTGCCCATCTGATAATCATTAAAAGCCTCAGCGATTTCCTCCGGGCTATTCATAACAAATGGACCGTGCATGACAATCGGCTCGTCGATCGGTTCCCCGCTGAGTACAAGAATGATTGTACGGTCTGCTTGTCCTTCTAGCTGAATCTCTCCGGGGACATTTTCAAACAAGACAAAATCTCCTTCATGGACTACCTGGTTTTCGTTGACTCGGGCTGATCCTCGCAGCATTAGAGCAGCGGTATTAAAGGACGTTGGCAGGCTACATTGTGCTTTTCCACCTGCTTTGAGCTCCATATCGAACAAATGGATCGGCGTAAATGTTTGCGCTGGCCCCTTTATGCCGTTGAATTCTCCTGCAATGACGCGAACGCTCCCACCACCATCGGGTAAATCGCTTCTTCCCATTTGGGAAGACAGCAGCTCCTGATATCTCGGGGAATGCATCTTGTTTGCACGGGGAAGGTTCACCCAGAGCTGAATCATTTGAAACAGTCCGCCGCGCTTGGCAAACTCTCGTTCATGATATTCCTTGTGTAAAAGTCCCGAGCCTGCCGTCATCCACTGTACGTCTCCTGGCCCAATGATGCCATGATTTCCTTGATTGTCATGATGCTCAATGGCCCCCTCATAAGCAATAGTGACGGTCTCAAATCCGCGATGAGGATGCGCTCCTACGCCTCTGACCTGCTCACTGGGAGGAAACACAAAGGGCGCGTTATAATCCATCAAGATAAAGGGACTAAATCGTTGCCCAAACCGATTTCCCGACGGAAAGTAGTTGGAGACACGAAAACCGTCTCCGACCATATGGAAGGGGGCTCCCTTGTAGACCCCCTCGATTTTACGAAAGGTTGTCATTGTTCAGGTCCCCTTTATTTTGCTGGCAGTACATCATGGTCGATATATCTTTCACCATTCAGCTCACTAATGACATTGACCGCTACCTTGGCACCGTCTCCGGCAGTAATAATGGCGTGGAAGCCGGCACCAGCACAAACACCTGCGGCCCAAACGCCTTCCATGCTCGTCTTGCCGCTGTTGTCTACCGCAATAACCGTTTTGACACGCGGTTCGGTCCCTGGCTTTGTTTCAATTCCCAATTGTCCCGCCAAGTCCACCAGCATCCCCGTCGTCAGGATGACCTGATTGGCTTCAAACTGCCCTTTGTCCTCTGTCTCAATGACAAAGCCATCTTCCTTTTTCACAATGTTCGTTACTTTGTCTTGCACCAATTCGGCTCCAAACTTGACCGCCTGCTGTTTCCCTGTTTCTACAAGCTCAGGTCCTGTCATTTCCATCACACCAAGGTAATTCCAAAATAATGCCCGCTTAGTTACGCTCTTGTCGTTGTCCACAAGCAACGTTTTCTTGCCTGATTTTGCCGCAAAAAGTGCCGCGCTCGATCCAGCAGGTCCTGCTCCAATAATGACGATATCATACATAATGATGTACCCCTTTCACTTTGAAAAAATGACGATTCGTTCTGCCAGCTAGACACTGGCTACTCTCGTATTATTACCCCATCATTCCTAATAATCCGTAGAAACGCCCCTCCTCTATATCTCAAATTAGAGATATTAGAACCGATTGAATACGTTTCGCTCATGACAAGGTGGGGGAAAAACTGTGGTTGTGATATATCTTAAATTAAAGATATAACGAACATGCTTATTCGTCAAGGAGATTTTCGCGCTACAGCAAAAAAGAAGAGGAAGACGTCAACTCTTCCTCTCTTCGGACTGCTCCATTCTCTCACGAATCAGCTCCACGAGAGCGTCGATATAGTCAGCCGAATCATTCAACGCCGATGGATTGAAAGCGTGTCTTGGCAGCCAGCAACGTATCCGACGAAGGGATTTTGCCGTGAAACAGATGGGTGTAAAAGGGCCGTACATCATCGATTGATTGCAACGAGGCGTAAGATAACATGAGCAGGGCTTTCATCTGATTTTCGCAACTCCTTTTGGCTATTCTACACGAAGACCTTGCTCTTGAACAAAAAAGACGACCCCAGATCGTTCAGAAGTCGTCCGCGTGTTAATTCCGTGTGTCTCTTATTTTTTCACAGAAGGCATGACACCATCTGGAATCGGGCACACATACGTTTGATCGCCCAAACGCTGTTTCAGCTCGGCTTTTGCCTGTTCGATCAGCTCTGGGTTTTTCAGCATGTCAATCGCTGTAGAAGCCATGACTTTCCCCGCATGCAGCATCCCTTTATGTGCCATGGATGTCGCCCCGAGAGACACCCATTGCCAGGAGTGCAGCGTGGAGCCGTTTATATAGCACGCAGTCGTGCATTGTGCGGTCGGCGTAATCCAGCTCACATCCCCTACATCCGTGGAGCCGTTCAGCGGAATTTTTGATCCGTCGAATGGATTGAGCCATGTCACCATGTCTGGAGCAGGCATGTCCGGTGACTGTTTTTCCGAAGTAGCGAGCTCCTGCTTGGACAGCGTCGCACGCATTTCTTTTGCCAATTGCAGCTCCGCTTCATCATGCACAGGGACGCCCAGCTCCTGGAAGTTTTTATACATAACCTCTTCGAGCAGCTTGTTTTGCACGAGGTTCGAGCACGCTTTGTCGAATACGATCTCTACCTCGGTTTCGGTCATGAGCGCAGCGCCTTGCGCAATTTTGCATACGCGCTCGTAAATCTCCTGTACTTGATCAACCTTTGGCGCACGTACGAGATAGAGCACCTCTGCTTTCGGTTGAACCACATTTGGCGACAAGCCGCCGGAGTTCGTGATGGCATAGTGCACACGTGCTTCCGGGATGATGTGCTCACGCAAGTAGTTCACGCCGACGTTCATCAATTCCACTGCATCGAGTGCGCTTCGACCGAGATGTGGACTTGCTGCCGCATGGGCGCTCTTTCCTTTGAACTTGAAGTAGATTTGATAGTTCGCGAGCGAATCGATGGACATGATGCTGTTGTAGCCCATTGGGTGCCAGCAAAGTGCGAAATCCACGTCGTCAAACAATCCTGCTCGCGCCATGAACGCTTTCCCGGAGCCGCCTTCTTCCCCTGGGCAGCCGTAGTAACGAACTGTCCCCGTTATGTTGTTCTCTTCCATGTACTCTTTCACTGCAACTGCTGCCGCAAGAGAAGCGGTACCAAGCAGGTTGTGTCCGCAGCCATGGCCGTTTGCTCCTGCTACGAGAGGCTCTTCTGTGGTTTGGCCTTTTTTCTGGCTCATACCCGACAGAGCGTCGAACTCGCCCAAAATCGCCACGACAGGATTGCCGCTGCCAAAGCTTCCGATGAAGGCCGTTTGGATTCCGCCTACACCGCGTTCAACCTTGAAGCCCTCTCCTTCGAGTGTTTGAGCCAGCAGCTCAGCAGATTGGTACTCTTCAAAACGCGTCTCCGCGAAATCCCAAATCTGGTCGCTCACCTTGATAAAGGCTTCCCGTTTTTTCTCAATCATTTCTGCAATTCGCTTGGTATGCATTCGCAAACATCCTCTCTGCCCTCGTTGTCCACGTGCTTTTTCGCTCAGTTAGGAACGTTTTTTACGTCAGCAATCGTCTGGCAATTCGGTTCAAAAGCGCTACGCTGCGTGGCAAAATCTCTTCTTGTATATCGAATTTCGGATGGTGGTGAGGCGCCGGGATGTCCGTACCGATTGCCATGTACGTTCCTTTTCCGCCACGATCCTGAACGCGTTTAATCATAAAGCTGGCATCTTCACTGCCCATCGAATTGTAATCGCCGTGCTTAAAGGAATGGAAGCCTTCTACTTGCTTGGCTTCTTCCAGTGCCAGCTCTGCCATCTCCACATCGTAGTTGATCGGGATGGCTCCCCCGACGACTTCGATCTTGTAGTCGAGCTCATGCATAGCGGCACTGTGCGCGATGATGTTGCGTACGCGGTTTTCTACTTCTGCATTTACTTCTTCGGTAATGGAGCGAGTCTCCACAACCATCTTGGCATAGGCTGGAATGATGTTCGCTGCTGTTCCGCCTTCTAGCACACCCACATTGATTCTTGTATCACCCGTGCTGAAGCGCGGAATCGCATGAATGTTCAACAGGGCGGTAGCCGCTCCGAGCAATGCATTTTTCCCTTGCTCTGGCGACGCACCAGCATGTGAAGAAACACCATAGAAATGCGCCATCATTTTCGTGGTAGCCAAAAATCCGTAGGAACCGCCATGTACCTCACCTAGCGGCACATTGACACCCAAATGGTTGCAGAAAATATAGTCAACATCGTCCAAATGGCCTTTTTCCACGATCGCGTATGCACCGCGAACACCTTCTTCGGCTGGTTGGAAGATCAGTTTGAGCGTACCGGAAAAATCTCCTGCTGCAAGCGCTTCTGCCAATCCCAAGCCAATCGTGGTATGACCGTCGTGAGCACAGGCATGCATGTTACCTTCATAGTGGGAGCGGAAGCCATTCGCTTGTGGAAAATGATCTTGCTCCGTGCTTTCCAAAACAGGCAGTGCGTCCATGTCAAAACGGAATGCAACCGTTGGTCCAGGTGCCTTCCCTTTCTTCACACCGATCACTGCTGTATAGCCACCGCGCATTTTTTCCACGATCGCCGGGTTTGCACCGTCACGCAAAGCTCTTTCATACGCTGCCTCGAGAACCGCCTCGGAAGGCAAGCCCCGACGGGAATCTCCATCGATTGCTTCTTGTCCGTATATGACCTCATAGCCGAGGGACGTCAAAATCTCTACTACCTTGGAAGCAGTTCGGAACTCCGTAAAACCCACCTCTGGATGTCTATGAAAATCTCTTCGCAACGAAACCAGATCCAACATCGTTCAATTCCTCCTGTTAACTCTGGAGCATGTCTTTTTCCATGCCCAGGTCCGATAGGCAAGTTCTAGAAATATGAGAAGACTGGCAAATGTAAACCCTTACAATATACGAATATTAAAAGACATTTTCGCTTAATTGAATTATATAGTTGCCTCTCTGTTTTTTCAATAGAAGTTGTTAGAGTTCTTGAAAAATAACAAAATTTCTTCTCGCTGTTGTGATGGGGAGGAAACAGGAGAAAACGCTCAGCTTATAGGGCCACCCCCTGGAGGATTGACTGCACGACTCCATGCAAAAAGCGAAACCGCGTCCAAAGTAGTCCATTCAGGAGGTTTTTCAGAGGTGGAAGCTTAAGAGCGTGTTTCGCTTTTTGCATTGCGTCTCGGTCGGTGTCCCTAAGATCTTCGCTTATTTCTCCTGTTTCCTCTACGAGCTTTCCATGTTTAAACGAGCTTTTAAAGATTTATATGAATGAAGAAATATCATCAGTTACGACAGAGAAGAATATTTCCAGACGTAGCGACTTGTGGAGTCCTACCGAGCGGAGAAGGGGTTCGCGGGCAAAAGAAACGCAACGTGCTCGCGCTACGAAGCGGCTACCACTTTTGCGTTTCCCCGCGAATCCCTTCGGAGCGGACAGTCTTTCCCCCCAGCAGGACGGAGCCTGGAGCCTAGTCTGGAAATATTCTTCTCTCCACTGCAGCCCCATAATAAAAAAACACCCGAACATCACGTCGGGTGCCTTCATATTTTAAGCTGATAAAGCTTCTTCGGTCGTCCACGCACAGCCTGCTGCTCTTCCCCGCCGAACTCGGCCAAATCCACTTCGCACAAGCTACCCATGATCCGCTGGGCATTCCGTACTGTCATCGACAAATGCGAAGCGATATCCGTCGTCGAAAACGTCTTCCAGCCCATACGCTGAACAAGCGCACGCAGCTTGTTATACGATTTGACACTTACATTGGCCCGGTTCAGCTTTTCCAATAGCTCTCGGTCACTGGAGCGGAACGAATAGGTGAGCTCCTCTGTTTCTCCCACCGATTCCATCATGACGCCATTATCCTGTACGACGACAATGCCTGCCCCCGGTCGTTCTTTTGCATGCTGGATCGCTTTTCGCGCATTGTTTTCCGCAGAAAAAGCTGTATCCCCAAAGCCTACACCTACTGCAACCGGAACCTCTGCCTCCAAAGAGAGCTGTTCCACCGTATGTCGTAGCATTTCAATCTCTCGCTGAATCGCACCACGCGAACTGAAAATCTGGTAGCGTCCGTTGCCATTTGCCAATAGAGAGCCGTCCAGCCGATCGCAGAGCGCAAGCAGGATTTGTCTGATCTTCAGCTCCAGATGCTGCAAGTAAAAGCGCGTGCTGGTCCGCTCTGGAATCTTGTCAAACTGCTCCAGCTCAATGATCTCTACCCCGATTTGTGTGTCCTTAAAATAGGAGCTTTTCACCTTTTCGATGACGATTTTCATCGCCTGACGAATCTCCATTTTCGTCATCAGGACACGATAGACAGGAATACCCTCCTCGCGCAGCGCATGTTCAACCACAGAAAACGTGGTGAACGCTCCTTGTGTCTTGCCTTCACGCCACAGCGATACATGAAACTGCGTGATCGCATCGAGGTCAAAATTTTCGTTGTACGTACTGACGTAAATCCCCTCTTCGGGTATGTCCAGCTCCGACATCGCTTCGCGCAAATGCGTTCCTTCCGACTCAATCATATCGATGGATACACGGTTCACGGCTGTCTTTTGATCAATCGACATCTGGATGAAGCAACGATACAAATTCGAACCGTTCGGTGGGCAATACACGATATTGGCATCCGGGCTGAGCACGTTTTTCGCAATCGTAAACGGAATCGGGCCAGAGAAAAACCATCCATTTAATTCTGGATGATGCTCCAGAACGATCTTGCTCACGTCACGAACGTCCTCATATCGAAAAGGAACAAATTCGATCTCATGCTCAAATTCATTGGCGACCGCCAGTATCCGCTCCACCGAAGGATACGGTCCTACAACACCGATTCTATACATAAGGGCGCTTTCTCCTACCTGTTCTTGATAGACACCTTTTCCTCATTCATATCATGTACGCTTCTCTTTGTCCATCGAATACCAAATGTGTTGCCGAACGAAAAAGAATAAAAAAGAACTGATGGTTATATACACCTTATCCATCAGTTCTTTCTCTATGTTTTATACGACTAATAGCGATTCAAGTTTTTAATGTACTTGCCAGCAGCCACTTGTCCCTCGTAAACCCATCCTGGTGGAACAGGTGAATATTTGCTTACTAATAATACGGTTCCATAAGGAGCTCCAACGACATTCATAATCGTTTTGCTATCATAATTTTCTCGCGATACAACCCATCCAGTTGGAATCGGGGAGAACTTGGTTACATTGAATTCCGTACGATAAGTTGCTCCTATTACATATTTGATCACCCGACCAGCTACTTCATCTCTTAAAACGACCCATCCCGCCGGAACCGGAGAATATTTGCTAACTCGTAATTCCTCACCATAGGGAGCACCTGCTGTATTTTTAATGAGCTTGGAGCCTAGATCTTCACGAATGACGACCCAACCTGCTGGGACAGCAGCAGATTTTCGAATCCACTCCTCATCTGAACTCCATCTGGCAGAAGCTAATGAAGGTTCTTTCTGCCCACCAACACTATTGGCTTGAATCGGAGACGTTAACACTGCAGAAAATACGGCTACACTTAATGCTGAAAAAACCATTTTCTTGAACATAGTGATCCCCACCTCTCCTATCATTAATAACTACCAAAATATACCATATTTTTAAAAACGAGTAAATTTTTGAGAAAAGTCAATTAATTTTATACCACTATTCCTATCTATCAATGACCTAAGTAAATATTTTTTATCGAGAAACTAAAAAAATTCCTTTGCTATCGAAAACGCAAGCAAATATTCTGAATATACGTTTTCTATCATTTTTAAGGGGGTATTTATGAAAAAGGGACTGGCAATTGCAACCTGTCTTACCTTGCTTTTCGGGGTACTAGCGGGGTGCTCGAACTCTTCCGCACCCGCTGAACCCACAGGCTCCACTACACCTGCAGAAGCGACAAAAACAGAGCCGATGGTGTTAAAATGGAGCATCAACAGTGAGCCGCCTTCGATGGACCCTGGGATCGCCGTCGACGCGGATTCGTTTGACATGATTTACGCTGCCTTTGAAGGTTTGACCAGCTATGACACGAATGGACAACTCGTCAATGCTACGGCTGAGAGCTTCACCAACTCGCCGGATTACATGAATTACACCTTCAAAATTCGCAAGGACGCCAAATGGAGCAACGGAGATCCTGTTACCGCCCATGATTTCGTCTATGCGATCAAGCGCAACCTCGATCCGAAAACAGCGTCCGAGTACGCCTACCAGCTTTATTACATTAAAGGAGGAGAGGAGTACAATACGGGGAAAGGCAAAGCAGAAGACGTAGGTGTCAAGGCTGTAGACGACTACACCGTGGAATTCAATCTGAAGTCACCGACTCCATTTTTCCGTGAGCTAACCTTCTTCCCTACCCTCTTCCCGTTGCATCAAAAAACGCTGGAAGGAAACCCGAAATGGGCGGATGAAGCGAAAACAATCGTAGGAAATGGTCCATTCATCATGGACACGTGGGAGCACAAAAGCAGAATCGTTTTTACGAAAAACCCGAACTACTGGGATAAAGACAACGTCAAGCTCGACCGGATTGAAATCGCTATGATCGAGGACAACAATACAGCGTTCTCGATGTTCGAAAATGGCGATATCGACTGGGGCGGCTATCCTGCCTCAACACTTCCGACCGACGCAATCCCTACACTCAAAGATGCAGGAAAGCTAATGGTCGCGGATAATCCCGGCACTCAATCCGTTGTTTTTAATACAAACAAACCGCCATTCAACAACAAAAAAATTCGCCAAGCCTTCGCTTATGCCATCAACCGTCAGGAAATCATCGACAATATTTTGCAGACGGGTGTTCCGGCCGCCTATGGTTGGGTACCGACTTCCATGGGATTAAAACCAGACGGCTACTTTAAAGAAGACCAGGCGAAAGCCAAGACACTGCTGGAAGAAGGTATGAAGGAGCTCGGACTCTCGACTTTCCCGACCGTTACCTACACCTTTGACTCGAATGATACCAACAAAAAGCTGGCCGAAGCCCTGCAAGATCAGTGGAAAAAAGCACTCGGCGTCGACGTGAAGCTGTACACGGCAGAGCTGAAGGTGTACCGCGACATGCGATCGCAAGCCAACTTTGACATGATCCGCTTCCAATGGGGCGCAGACTTCAATGACCCGATCAACTTCCTGGAGATGTTCCGCGACAAAACGGGCGGAAACAACCACCCGGATTGGGAAAATGCCAAGTTCAAAGAGCTGATCGACAAGAGCTACAACGAGCCTAATCTCGACGAGCGCAAAAAAATCCTGCTAGAAGCGGAAACGATTCTTATGGAGGAAATGCCGCTGGCTCCGATCAACTTCCGCGGAAGCCCTTATGTGAAAAACGACAAGGTGAAGGATTTCATCATCTTCCCGCTGGGGGGCGCGTACTTCAAGTACACCTCGGTTAATCCGTAAAGAATAAAATCCTATTTATGTTTGTGCGAACATAGTGGTGGGGAAGAGAAAAACGGGCTCCCTACGTTGGTGGCACGCCAACGAGGAAGCGGAGATGTCCGTCTCCACTCCAAAAAGCGGTACGTCGACCAAAAGCCACCCGATGGGCGGAAGCTTCTCAGGGGAGAGGTTGGTCGACAAGCGTGTACCGCTTTTTTCCGTTTCGACTGGGCAGGCGCACCAAGGCCTCCGGTCGCTCCGTTTTTCTCTTCCTGTCCGTAGCGTTTTGTATTCAGAGCTTCTTTAAAAATACGTAACCCCAAATAAAACAGGCTGTACCTGTCTTGATAGACGGTACAGCCTGTTTCCATTACATTTACACAGTCAGTGTTTTTTGTTCGTTTCCGTTGTAGACATTGGTCTCCAGTTCTTTTGTCACTCTGCTTGTTAAGAGCCCGGAGGTCATGCTTCCGCTTACGTTTAGCGCTGTGCGGCCCATGTCAATCAACGGCTCAACGGAGATGAGCAGACCGACAATGGCAATTGGCAAATTCATCGTGGACAGAACGAGCAGTGCAGCAAAGGTCGCTCCGCCTCCTACACCTGCAACCCCGAAGGAGCTGAGTGCCACTACTGCGATCAGCGTCAGGATGAATGATGGTGTCAGCGGATCAATTCCCGCGACTGGAGCCACCATGATGGCCAGCATGGCTGGATAAATACCAGCGCAGCCGTTTTGTCCGATGGAGAGTCCAAAGGAGCCTGCGAAGTTGGCAATTCCCTCAGGAACGCCCATGCTTTGTTGCGTTTTTACATTCAGCGGCAATGCGCCCGCGCTCGTACGCGAAGTGAAGGCGAACGTCAGGACAGGGAATGCTTTTTTCACATAGGTGATTGGATTCAATCCTGCAAACGTCAACAGCAACAGATGAATGATAAACATGATGATCATCGCCACATAGGAAGCGACAACGAACTTACCAAGCTGCCAGATGGCATTGTAATCACTGGTAGCTGCCACTCTGATCATGATTGCCAGTACACCATATGGCGTCAGGCGCAAAATCAATGTCACGACACGCATAGTAATCGTATGGAATGCGTCCACAATTTTCGCAAACAATTCAGCTTGCTCCGGATTTTTGCGTTTTACTCCTAAATACGCAACACCGATAATCGCGGAGAAAATCACGACGGCAATCGTAGAAGTCGCCCGATCTCCAGTCAGATCGAGGAAAGGATTCGCAGGAAGCAGTTCCAGAATTTTGGCTGGCATGCTCAAGTTCTCGATATCACCCAAGCGCTGCTCTACCTGTTCGATTCGAGCGGATTCCGCATCCCCTTGCTGGAATTGTGCCCCGTCGAGATTAAATGCCAAGGTAGTCGAAATCCCGATCGCTGCCGCGACAGCAGTCGTTCCTACCAAAAGTCCGATAATCAGCGTACTGATTTTCCCAATGTTATTGGTTAATTTCATTTTGGTGAAAGCCGATAAAATAGAGATGAATACCAGTGGCATTACGATCATTTGAAGCAGCTTCACATAGCCTTTCCCTACAATGTTGTACCATTCGATGGTGGATTTGAGTACGTCCGATTTGGCTCCGTATACGTATTGCAAAATGAGTCCAAATAAAATCCCGAGTCCAAGACCGACAAATACTCGCTTGGAAAAAGAAATATGCTTCTTTTGCATGGCGTACAATCCAGCAATGAATAAGAGCAACAAAACAATATTTACGATGATCAATAACGTCGACATATATTCCCCTCCCTTTCGTTTTATGTACCTCTCATTATTGTATTCGGTATAGATATAGTTATATTACCAACAATCCCTACTGGTCAAGTATGAATTGTTTTTGTATTATTCCAAACTGTCTTACAGAGGTACCTATTGTCCGGCTGTAGTGGTGGGGAGGAAACAGGAGAAAACGCTCAGCTTCTAGGGCCACCCCCTGGGGGATTGACTGCACGACTCCATGCAAAAAGCGAAACCGCGTCCAAAGTAGTCCATTCAGGAGGCTTTTCAGAGGTGGACGCTTAAGAGCGTGTTTCGCTTTTTACATTCCGTCTCGGTCGGTGTCCCTAAGATCTTCGCTTATTTCTCCTGTTTCCTCTGCGAGCTTTCCCTGTTTAAACGGGCTTTTAGAGATTGAAAAGAATGAAGAAATATCATCAGTTACGACAGAGAAGAATATTTCCAGACGGAGCCTGGAGCCTAGACTGGAAATATTCTTCTCCTCACCGCAGCCACATATAAAGTGACCAATGAAAAAAACAGGAACCGCCCATTTGGACGATTCCTGGTTAGTTAGTAATACGAAATTGTTTCGCTTATTTCAGTTGCTTCACCACCAAACACCACAACCAGGTGAGGACGACCGCACCAATGGCTCCGGCAATGACGTTGAAACCGGCCCACATCCACAGCCAATCACCCAGTACCAAATCGCCCAGCCAGCTACCCAAAAGAGCAGCGATGAGCGATGCCCACCAGCCTGATCCCGCCGCTTTTCCTGTACAGATCAAACTCATTGCCCACCAAACGACCACACCGACGACAGCCCATACGAACCAGAACATTCGTACACACTCCCTCTCTCATGATGGCGACGCTTACATAAGGGCCAAAATAATGACTAGTTATCTGTTACCATCATATTGAACAAAAGAGAAAGTGTGCATAGGCGTTTAATTGGTATACAGTTCTGCTCGGCGGTTGGCTACGCTTGGCAATTTACCCCGTACTCGTTCAATCCGACTTACATCCAGCTCTGTGATCAATAACGTTTCTTCTTCCCCTGCGCTTGCAATCACGACACCCATCGGATCGACGAACATGCTGCGTCCAGCAAAAATATTTCCAACCTGATCAGCCGCACATACAAACATCGTGTTTTCAATGGCACGCGCACGAACCAGTGTCTCCCAGTGATCCTCCTTCATCGCTCCGGCTACCCAACCTGCTGGCACAAACAAAATATCGGCACCCTGGAGTGCAAACTGTCTCGCGATTTCCGGGAAGCGCACTTCGTAGCAAACCATCAGCCCGATTTTGCCGAATTCCGTTTCCACCACTTGATACGGATTATCCCCAGGCGCGATGAAGTCCGATTCTGTGTAGGAAAAGGCATCGTACAAATGTGTCTTGCGGTACGCATGCAGCAACTGTCCTTCACGGCCTAGAAAAACAGTCGTATTGTAGGCGCGGTTTTCATCACCCTCGATGGATTCAAACACACCGCAAACCACATAAACGCCATGCTCCGAAGCTAGCTCTGCCAATCCGGAAACAAATGGACCATCCAGCTTTTCCGCTACCTCTGCTGGCGTTACTCCTGACTTTGGCGTGGCAGGTGCGCTATACATTTCAGGCAAGATGACAAAATCTGCTCCTGCTGCCTTTGCTTTTGAAATGTAATCGGCTGCTTTTTGCAAATTTTGCGTCTTATCCATCGTCGCTGTCAGTTGTGCAATTGCTACTTTCATGAATATCCCCGTCCTTTCCATTCATACAAAGCTCTCGTTTTCTTACTTGCTAGTATAACTGATTTTGACTGAGTTCCAAGTAATTATGCTTTACCAGCCAGACGTCTTGTATATAATGGACTTGTCATCTTGCGTATAAATTTTCACCCTATCGAAAGTAGGTGAGTTCATGTCTATCCGTATCAAGCTACTGCTCTCTTACACAGGGATGCTAGTCATCAGCTTGCTGACGTTTTTCGTAGCCGCCAGTCTGTTTACGATTGCGGCGACAGGCGATTTCAACAGCTTTCGTGACTTTTATAAAGTGCATTATCAGCTCAATCCGCTGACTGAACAAGAAGAGAATATTTTTCTTGAATTGAAATATCTCGCCAAGAATGAGCCGGATCAATTGCAAAACCAGGAGCTGCTTGCCGATTACGATTTCAAGCTCAAAACAGTACGAGCTGGCCTGTATGTCCGCAGAGAGAGCAATCAAGTCTTTACCTCCCCAACCATCAATCAGCCCGAGCTGGAAAACAGCTTGCCGCCCTATGACTTGAACAACAACCAGATTCGCAACACGTTCAACATCGGCGAAAGATTTTATGCGTATGCCAAGTTTGACTTCAAGTTTTCAGATGGCGCAAAAGGCAGTGTCTTTGTGATCCGCGAGCGCAGTCCATTTGGTGAAGTTATCCGCAAACTGCTGCCGATGCTCGTGTTCCTCCTCCTCGGCGTCATTGTCATCGCAAACGTCTTGTTGTACCGCTGGATTACTCGCAGCGTCGTCAAGCCGCTCGATTTACTCCGCAATTCAGCCGAGAACATCAAGGAAGGCAATCTGGACTTTGAGCTCCATCTACAAACGAAGGACGAGATTGGACAACTGAACGAAGCGTTCGAGAACATGCGCAAACGATTGCAGGAATCAGTGCGGCTGCGCCTTGAGGATGAAGAAAGTCGCAAAGAGTTGATCTCCAACATCTCGCATGATTTGCGCACGCCAATTACCAATATCAAGGGCTACATCGAAGGAATCCGTGATGGCGTGGCTGATACCCCGGAGAAAATGGACAAGTACGTGAACATCATTTACTCCAAAGCAGTAGACCTCGACATGCTCGTCGATGAGCTGTTTCTCTACTCCAAGCTCGATCTGAAGCAAGTGCCCTTTACGTTTGAACATGTAGATATCGTGCAGTTTTTGGATGACTGCATCGACGAACTGCACTACGATCTGGAAAAGAAGGGCATCACAATTCAGTGGAATCAGCGCACAGCAGAAGACACCCTGGTCATCGCCGATCTGGAAAAAATCAAGCGCACCGTCTTAAACATCATCGGCAACTCGCAAAAATACATGGATAAACCTGAGAAAATCATCTGCGTCTCGGTTCAAGCGGACGCTCAGTGGGCGACCATTGAAATAAAGGACAACGGCATCGGTATCCCGCAAGAAGCCATTCCTCACCTGTTCGAACGCTTTTATCGAGTAGAGCAATCCCGTAATTCTTCCACGGGTGGTAGCGGTCTCGGACTGTCCATCGCGCGCCAGATCGTGGAGGGTCACGGCGGCAGAATTTGGGTAGAGAGCAAGCAAGGTGTAGGTACCAGCCTGTTCTTTACGTTAAAACGTACCCACAAACAATAGGAGGTGCACATTCCCATGTCTTCACGTATCCTCATCATTGAAGATGAGACGACTATCGCTCAACTGGAGCGGGATTATTTTGAACTGAATGGCTTTCAGGTCGATTTATGCCACTCTGGCAGCGAAGGCTTGCCGCTGGCCATCAATGGCGACTACAGTTTGATCATCGTTGATTTGCAGCTTCCGGGAATGGACGGCTTCGAATTGTGCAGCCAGATCAGACAAGTCAAGGAAGTGCCGATCCTGATCGTCTCCGCCAAAAAAGAAGAGATCGATAAAATTCGCGCCTTTAATCTCGGTGCCGATGACTATATTACAAAGCCGTTTAGCCCAAGCGAATTAGTAGCCAGAGCCAAAGCCCATCTGACGAGATACGAGCGTTTGACAGCCCGACAACCTCAACCAACGAACGCAGAGATTCACATTCGCGGTCTCGTCATCGACAAAGTTTCAAGAAGAGTGTATGTACGCAATCAGGAAGTCATTTTCACGACAAGAGAATTTAACCTGCTTGAATTTTTAGCGACTCACCCGAATCGGGTTTTTAACAAAAACGAGCTGTTCGAACGAATCTGGGGTATGGATTCCAGCGGAGATATCGCGACCGTTACGGTGCACATTCGCAAGCTGCGTGAAAAAATCGAAGTCGATCCATCCAATCCGCAGTATATCGAAACGGTCTGGGGTGCCGGTTACCGATTTACTGTCTAAGCGTGAATACCATGATCATCCAAAAGCCTTCAGCCAAAACGAGGACGAATTTTCCGTTCCACGTCAAAGCTGGAGGGTTTTTTTTACGTGTAAGAAAGTTTAATCACTTCACCGTTTCAAAGCGTCATTGCTTAAACTTTCTGGAGCGCATAATGACTTTCCGCTAAAGCGCGGTCGCTCCTCCATGTCCAGGCTTCGATAGAGGTCATTTTATCTTTTTTTAAGAACTTTTTTAGATTCTATTAATCTCTTGTTTCTTGGCAGTTTAGATCTCTCGACTATCCTACAGGTAATCAAGCACCAACCGACCCTAAAGGAGGACCAACCGATGAGAAAGTTTTCCAATAAAATCGCAATCATGATGCTGGCAACTGTTTTGGGTACAGCATCCCTTCCTTACGCTGTACTGAATGTGCAAGCAGCTTCCACTCCCCTGAGTGCACAAGAAGTTCAAAAAGCGGTTAGTGAACTCGCCAAGCTGCAAGTGATGCAAAGCAACTCCAACACTCACAATCAAGTTACGCGCGCTGAACTGGCAAAAATGGTCTCACACACATTTGGTTTGCAAGGCGGCAAAACAGATAAATCCGTAACCTTCACGGATGTGAAAACAAATGATTGGTTCTACAAATACGCGGTTGACCTGGTATCTCTTGATATTATGCAAGCAAAAGATGGCAAGTTCGATCCGCGTGGAACTGTGACGGATGCTGAGCTCACACAAGTCGTTGCAAAAGCGCTCAAGCGCGATGCGAAATCCGTTAACTACTGGGCTGAACGGTTCTTCTCGGCAGACAGCACCGCTACTCGCGGCGAAACTGCTTATCTGTTGAATACGGCTCGTCAGGCAATGCCTTCTGACAAAGCAAGCATCACGAATGTACAAGCCTTGAATGAAATCACGTTGATTGTGACCTTCGACGCTCCGTTGACCGCAGAAAACGAAGCATTTGCCAAAGCAAAAGAAGACTTTGTCTTCAGCGAAGGTCTGACACTGACCAACATGCCACGTCTGAAAACGGGTTCTACCAATACTTACATCGTGCCGACCTCGGTTCAAAAGCCAGGAACTACCTACACCCTGACATACAAAGGGAAAAAGGCGGGTACATTCCAAGGCAACGCAACCAAGATCGACATGACCGAAGTACGCCAAGTAACAAACGACACGTTTGAAGTCGAGTCCCTGCGAGCAAATGGTGTCATCGATTACGGATATATCATCTCTGCCTACAGCGGCGGACGCGGTGCAAATGCATTGGTGCTGGATCAAAACAACAGTGCAGACGGTAAAACGTATCAAATCATTCCTTCCATGCAAGCAAGACAAGTGACCATTACACCGGAAGGCGGACAACCAATCGTAGCGAAATACGTGCCTTTCACACAATCAACAGACGGCAAGCAAGAAATTAAATTCCGTCTCCCAGAAGGCCAAGTCCTGACTCCGGGCGTTACGTACACCATCACGTCAGACTGGGCGAATATCGCGAATCCTACCTTCACCGCAAAAGAAATCGCTCCGCTCGAAATCAGCGAAGCCAAAGCAGCTAGTGAAACTTCTATCACCGTTACCCTGACAGAAGACCCGGGAGACGAGCTGTTCTCCGGACGCAGCGTAGAACTTACTAGTGCAGATGGAGAAAAACTGCTGGCGACGTACAAATATTCCAGCCGCAAAGGTACCACAGGCGTGTTTGACATCCAGCAAGATGGTAAACTGAAAGCAGGTACCACATACACGGTAACACCTGTCGGCGATTGGGCTGGCAAATCTACTGCCGAGCTGACAGTCGAGTAGTTTTTGTGTGATGCAGGTATCCAAATCAAAAGAAAGGTGTGGGCTCGCTGTGCTGTATGCAGGTCTTTTGACCGCCGTCATTATTCTGACTGGGTGTGAGATGAATTGGAAGACCCTCTTGACGAGTGGCGAGCAGCAAGCAACCCAGGCGGTGAAAGTTGAAATGGATAAGCTGAATCAAGCCTTATTGACGGCAACCAGTCAAGGAGACAAAGCAGCGATTGAGAAGCTGCTTGCAGAAGGCGCGGATATTGACGCTACCGATAGTAGAGGCCGCACCTCTGCGATGATCGCGGTCCACTCTACTCAACTCGACGTTTTCAACTTGTTGGTTGAACGAGGAGCTAACATCAACATCCGAGACAACAACTTAGACAATCCCCTGCTCTTCGCAAGCGCAGCAGGCCAGCTCGCATTCGTAAAAGCCTCGATAGCAGCAGGTGCCGACACTACCATTACGAACCGTTTTGGCGGAACGGCCTTGATTCCTGCGGCTGATCGTGGACATGTCGAGATCGTCAAGGAACTGCTCACCACCTCTGATGTCAACATTGATCACGTCAACAGATTGGGCTGGACCGCTCTCTTAGAAGCAGTGATTTTGGGCGATGGTGGCAAGAAGCATCAGGAAATCGTGAAGCTCCTGATCGAGCACAATGCCAATGTCAATCTCGCTGATCACGATGGTGTGACGCCTCTCGGGCATTCGAAGAAGCATGGCTACAAAGAAATGATTGAAATGCTCACGCAAGCTGGCGGAAAATAAGAAAATACCTAATTGAAAAAGGATAGGATCGTCAGAACTCATCTGACCCCTATCCTTTTTCTTATTTTCTAGACCAAAAGACCCCGAAAAACTCAAAACTTTTTCTATATTCAGGCGTCAATTACTAGTGGACTATTCCATTATACCTATACCATTTTGATGATTGGAGCCTGTTTTACATGACCGTCAGCTCGTATACATCTATTCTGGAAACGGACAAACGAATCCGAAAAGCTTCTCCTAACCTTGAACCCAAGGTGGAGATGTACAAGCTCTTTCTTGCTTCTACAGACGCTATTGAAATCCACATGAATAACCTGACGCATCCTTTGACTACCATCAGAATCTATGACATCCATCGGACAAAGCTCGCAGAAGCTGAATATAGTCCGAACGCCCCTATCATCCTTCCCTTTTTTCCGGAGGAAGATGGTCTATACTACGTGCAACTGACGATTGGACCCGATCCAGACCCTCAGCACACCTATCAACTGCACGTGGATAAGTACAAACGCCTATCGGGGATCATCAATCAATCGGAGGAATTTCCCGCAGAAAATGGTCCGTACATGATCGGACCAGACGATGTCATCATAACTGCTGGGACTTCAATCTGCTTTGAAGCAGGTTCATCCATCAACGTACGCTGCCAAAACAAGATCGTCGTCCAAAACGGTGCCTCTATTTCTTTTCGCGGGGAATCAGACAAACCTGTCGTCATCATCGGCGCCATTGACGATACAACCGCGCACCGTTGGAATCAGCTCGTGTTATCTCCCTTGGCTGAGGCAAGCTTCCAGCACATCATTGTGCAATACGACAACGACGAAGACGGTGTGGACTTCCTGACCTCAGCAGCCCCTTTCGTGGCGATCGCCTCATCCGTTGAAGAATTCGAGTCAACCGTTGCCAAAACGAACTATGTGGAGCGGGCCGCAGTCGTATCTCCCTCTTCTCGCCTGGACTTCATTAAAACTTGGTTTCAACAGTCCAGCCCATATCGCTTCCATATTTTTGGAGACTTCTTGCCTGAGCTTTATTTCGGCATCGATGTCACCACCTTTGCGCGATGGGAAACGGATACCAAGCGGATTAATGAAGAACGCGTAGAAGCTGGTGAAATCAACTACTGGGATTTTGTTAACGGCAACTTCACTGCCGATTTGATAGAGGCTACGTATCTGTTTGCCAATAATGAGAGCAGCCCGGAGCTGCGAATCCAACGATTAATTGATTTTCTGATTATCGCGCAAAAATGGAGAAGAAAACACGGGTGCTTCAGCTTGTTCGACATGCTCGATCCGTTCCATGATCACGACGAGGAATTTTACAAAACGTTCGAACAGATGTCGTCCGCCTTCTGGCTCGCGCACAATACGTCCATTATTCACTGGGATACTCTTTCACGAGAACTCGGCATTTGGCAAAAAGAAAGTTTCTTCGAACGGCAATTTATCAACTCTGTCATGATTCGCCTGCACTTCGCAGCCGATCTGCCGTTCTCCCTCCCGGGGTATGGAAACAACATTCCACCTGTCGGCTTTCTCGGTATTTCCATTCACTTTGGCCCGTTCCGCTATCCAGAGGATTATCCGGCACCCGAGCCTGAATTCAACGTCAATTACGGGGAACTCTCTACAGCTACCTATGTGAAATTTATGTTCGAATCGTTGCTCAATGGCAAAACGAATCCCGTCTACACATGGTGGATACCTACGCAAGCGGATAAGGAGCTGTTTCGAACCTTGCAGGAGAAGGGCATCTCGCTGGATTCCCCTCCAGAAGATTGGGACCGCGAATTCGTGCAGCCTGCTAGAAAAACGCTGGAGGAGATTCGGGCATTCTACCTTAATCCTACTGCAAATGAAAGATTCACCCCCAACTGTTGAGGTCGGGAGAAGCCATGCCACATGACTTTCGAATAGCAGAGGATTTTGTGTAACCTGTAGAAAGTATTTCGATTTTCGATCTTTGAATTGAACCGTTCAGGGAAGCACACAAAGCTGCGTGGAAAGAAGCGCATTTCCAGTCCAAGCGCCTCTGAAGCCCAACTCAGCTTCGGAATGAATGGCGGGGAATTTCAGCTTCACCTATGAGATACTTCCTCGAAACTGTCTACGTTTGAAGCGCTCCCGCCATTCATTCCGAAGCGGACAGTCAATCCCCCTCTTGCGGGGCGGAGGCCGAAGCGTAGACTGGAAACGCGCTTCTTTCCCCCACTACAGCTACTAATTCACAAAATTTTTCCCATAGTAAATCTCGTCCATCTCTATTTGCAATTGTTTGGTAATATCCTCCTGCTCCTCCGGTGTCAGCTTCTCCTTCGTGTATCCGAACAAATAATTGTTCAGATCAAACTCCCTTCGCTTGCACTTGGTATGAAAAATATTATCTTGGTACACATTCACATCAATCATGTGGAACAATTCCTTAATTTCCTCGGGAATATAATTTTGGATCGAACTGATGTCGTGATCGATGAACAGCTTGTATCCATGTATATCCCGAGTAAAACCGCGTACCTTGTAATCAATTGTCATCAGGTCTGTATCAAACGAACGAATTAAATAATTGAGTGCTTTGAGCGGAGAAATTTCGCCACAAGTCGACACGTCGATATCGGCCCGGAATGTACTGATGCCCTCCGTTGGATGGTACTCTGGATACGTATGTACCGTAATATGGCTCTTGTCCAATTGCAGCACCACATTTTCAGGCAAAGGTCCGGGGGATTCCTCATAAGATTCAGTAGGGACTTCTACGACCGGACCCTCGGATACAAGAACAGTGACGCTCGCTCCTTGTGGTACATAATCTTGTTGGGCGACATTCAGTATATGTGCGCCGATAATATCCGACACGTTTTTCAGGATATTCGTCAATCGCTCTGCATTGTATTGTTCATCTATGTATTCGATATACGCTTCCCGTTCGGCTTTTGTTTTCGTATAGCAGATGTCGTACATGTTGAAGCTGAGTGACTTGGTCAAATTGTTGAAGCCATGCAGCGTAACGTTTTGTTCTGTTTTTTGTTCCAAGCGTCATTTCCCCCTGTGGTAGCATCCAAAACTCGTTCGCTCTTACTTTTTCCTCCACCTCGCTCATAAATACCCGTTACTTTTGTCCTACCTAAAAATGATTCAATAGCATTAGGAAAACTTGACAGAATATGGTTCTAATCCCCTGGGTTTAATGATAAAATATCGAAGTGTGTCAAATTTTAGAAGAAAGGGGGAAATTATCATGCATTGGTATACAAGCGTATTGAAGAAATACGTCGCATTTGAAGGAAGAGCTAGACGTCAAGAATATTGGATGTTCACTTTGTTCAACATCATCGTGTCTCTGGTAATTGCTCTCGTAGACTATTTAATTGGTACAGGATCTATTTTGGGCATGATCTATTCATTAGCTGTTTTACTGCCTAGTTTGAGCGTAACTGCACGCCGATTGCACGATACTGGAAGAAGCGGTTGGTGGATCCTTCTCTCGTTTATTCCTTTTATCGGTGCAATTATTTTGCTCGTATTCTTGTGCCAAGACAGCCAAGGAGACAACAAATACGGTGCGAATCCAAAAACTTCGCAATCCTTCTAATGTCTCCATCGCCTCTCCCCAAAGGGAGAGGTTTTTTATTTTTGGCCCAAAGAAAAAACGGCAGTTCGGGGCTCCCCAAATGCCGTTTTTCCACTACCGTTTTACGCCTCGTCCCAAAAACGTCGCAGGTTGTCCATCCCAATCTTGGAACCTTCTCGACAATCCTCCATGCCTTCGAACTCGACCGTGATATAGCCATCATAGCCGGACTGCTTGACCAGCTTGACGACTTCGCGGATATTGATGTCACCTTGGCCGACTATTGCTCCACGCAGGAAGTTGCCATTGACGGTCTTGAACCATTTGCCTGCGCCTGGATCATGGTAGGACGGGCGGAAGTAGAAATCTTTGAAATGCACGAGCGAAGCGTAAGGCAGATTTTTTTGCACACCGACCAGCGAAGCCTCGTCTACACACATGAAGTTTCCTATATCCAACGTCGTTTTGAAATTCGGGCGGTTGACCTCATGCAAGACACGCTGCACGCGATCACTTGCCTGCACCAGCCAGCCGTGATTCTCGATTGTCGTCGTTATTCCGAATTGAGCAGCATAATCAGCGATTCTGCGGCTTCCCTCGACCATCTCAGCCAAATGCTTTTCAAAGTACTCGATCGTCGTCTCCTCTACGGGAACAGTAAAGGCGGACACATCGTGGCGCATATGCTTGATGCCCATGCGGTGCAGCAGATCAACATGTGTTTTTACACGTGCGACTTCTGCTTCGAAGGCTTCTTCGTCTGGTTGAATAAAGTTCGTCGGCATCGAGTAGTTGGACAGCTCAATCCCTACCGCTTTTGCCTTATCCCGAACAGCGTCTGCCAATTCGTAGTTATCGACCAGTGTAAAACCGTACGGGACGATTTCCATGTGCTCGCCGCCATTATCCGCGATCCATTGCACGACATCCAGAACATCCATTTCCCCAGCTCGGATTGCTGTTAGCAGACTGTAAGTGCTCAATCCAATTTTCATCAGTTCCACCTCATTTGATTTATTGTATAGAAAGGCTACTGCTCATCATGATGAGAGATGCACCTTGTTGATAGTCACGACTTGCTTGAGTCGATGGGATTCATAGGCTGCCTTCACCACTTCGAGTGTCCGCAATCCATCCTCTCCAGTAATAGACGGAGGTCGACCTTCCATGACATTTTGCACAAAATCGGCGATAAGCCGCTCATCCATATCCACAGCCCAAGGTAAATGTTGCAGCTTCGAATCGCGGTCATTGTAATAGAACGCGTGTTGCTTGAATACATCGACGTCCAACGTGCCCTTGGTGCCGACAATTCGCATCGTCACATCTCCCCATGTCGGGAACGTCTTCGGCCGCGACCAGCTCGGATCGATTCCGACGATCACGCCAGACTCCATTTCCACGGAAACCAGGCCACAATCCTCTACCTCAATCTCGTAAAAACGTGTGTCCAGCTCAGCGTAGACGCTTTTTGCTTCGTCTTGGAGTATCCAGCGTACGAGGTCCATCAGATGGACGATGTGATCCGTTGCTGCCCCACCGCCAGACAGCTCTTTTTCAATGAACCAGCCACCTGGCATTTGTCCGTGGTTCGTGCCATCGATGGCGAGGATGTCTCCGAGAGCACCTGATTGAACGATTTGTTTGACACTTTCCATCACGGGTGCAAATCGTACAGGGTAGGCAATCTGGAGCAAGACACCTTCCTCTTTGCAGACCTGAATCATTTCGCGTGCATCCGCAATCTCGGTGGCAATTGGTTTCTCGCACAGAATGTGCTTTTTCGCTCGGGCTGCGGCAATCACGTGCTCCTTGTGCTTGGCATTTTCCGAGCAAACAATGACGGCGTCGATACCGGATTGTAAAAAGGCTTGCAGATCTTCGTAAAAATCGAGCTGGTAGGTAGTCGCTGCTTCCTCTCCACGGCGGGAGTTATCATCCCAGACTGCTATCAACTGCGCATCCGGGTGCTTTTGCAAATAAGTAGCGTAGCTATGCGCATGCATATGGGCGAAGCTGATGATTCCTACCTTCATTCCTCATCACCTCCGTGCATGAGCTTCACAGGTTGTCCCGTCTTGACCGATTCTCTCGCCGCTAGAGTAATATCGAGAGCAGCGAGCAGATCACGAGAAATCAGACGTGGCACTTCCTGTTTCTGTACACAGCGAATGAAATGCTCCCGCTGTCGCTGCATCAGGTCCATCCCTTGGAATGTTGTCGGAAGAAATTGCTCTCCTCGGCTCCAGCGAACGGGGATGCTTTCCCGGCTATCATGTGTAATCATGCCTTTGTCACCTGTAAGCTCAAAGGAAGCATGCTCCGTCGCCTCCGCTCCTGATAGCTCCACATGAGCAATTGCCCCACCTGCCATTCGGAGCATGACCAGCGCATAATGGACGATCTGTCCTGACTCATTCGTGCGCTTGACCTCGCGCGCCATCACTCGCTCAACCTCTCCGAACGTCCAGTGCAGCCAATCGAATTCACGTATTCCATGCGAATGAAAAATGCATTTTCCTACATTTTTAGCCGATGCAGGAGCACCTCTTCGCAAGCGAATGACGCCTGCTTTACCTATGGCCCCATTCTTTATTTGCTCGTGCGCCTGCTCGTATTCTGGAGCAAAACGCAGCGTATTTGCGAATTGCAGCACGCTATTATGCTGATCGCATAAACCGATTCCTTCACGGCTTAGAGCGGAACCTTCTGCGCATAAAATATGCTTTCCCGCCTGAGCCGCAAGCGTCACCCATGGGTCAGCGCTGTCCGTAATCGAGCCAATATCCACGATATCCACTTCTGTTCCCTGCAAGATTTCACGTAAAGAAGACAAGCTGTCCGCCACACCTACAATCTCTGCCTCTTTGATCCGAAGCCAAGCCTGCGACTCTTTGACGCTTGTTCCCGCTTCCCCTGCGACTACAACTTTTACCATGATCCCGCTCCCCCTCTCCTCGAGCTTTCTGGACTGCTAGACACAACTCTCTTATAGCGAAAACTGAAACATATCCTGCAATAAAACAGCAGCAGCTCCTGCTACCTCTACATTTTCACCCAACGAATTCGGCCGAATCTCGAGTTCCTCCGTCAGGATTCCATGCGCGTATTCCCGCACGTAGTCTTTTACTTTGGCGATCAACAGCTCATTTTCGAAGGCAATCTCACCGCCCAGAATAATGACCTCCGGATTGAACAAATGAATCAGATTGACCAACCCCGAAGCCAAATAAGAAGCGGTTTCCTCCAAAATACTGACCGCAAGCGGGTCCTGCTCTGCCAAAGCCTGACGAAACACCGCAGGAGTAATTCGGCCAACATCCTGCTCCACCAAATCCGAAATGCGGCTCGTCTTTCCTTTCGCAAGCGAGGAGACCAGCTTGGAGTAAATCGTTGGCCAGCTCACGTAATTTTCCAGACAACCAACATTTCCGCAGTCGCACCGCACACCTGCCCGATCAATCGTGGTATGACCGAACTCACCGGCCCCGCCTTTAAAGCCCCTGTAGATGGAACCGTTCATCAAAATACTGGCTCCCAATCCATCCCCAATCGTGACGTACAGCATGTTTTGATAATGACTGAAATCCCCGATGGTCTTCTCGGCGAGCAAGTACGCGTTCGTGTCGTTATCCAACCATGTTTTCAACTGGAAACGTTGCTCGATCAATTCTTTAACAGGGGCGTTCTGCAAGCGGAGCTTTGGATTGTAGCGAATCACCCCATGGACCGAGTCCACGATGCCTTGAGTGACAATCGAGATTCCCATGCATGTCTCCAGACTCGCCGCGGCTCCACCCAAAAATTGCTCAATCACCTCCAGCAAATAAGCGAGTATGCTCTCCCCTTGGTACGGCTTGATCGAGTGGACTTCCTTTCGTTTGACTGCGGCTTCCAAATTCATCTCGGCAATCGTAATCTTCGAGCCAGAGATCGAAATGCCGATCAGAAAGCGACTGTCTGGAGAGAACTGGACCAATATCGGTTTTCGTCCGCCATTTGACTCCCCTGTTCCCACCTCGCATACGAACGAGTCACGAATCAGCTCACTGACAGCCGAGGTCACAGTAGTAGGACTCAGTTTGTTCCGCTTCGCTATTTCACTCCGGGAAATGGGCCCGTAATGACGGATCGTATCGAATATGATGGAGCGATTCAGTTCCTGGATCAGCTTTAAATCACCCGTCCTACGCATGTAACCATCCCTTTTTTTCAAATCACAAATGGCAGGCGACAAAATGCTCTCGGTCTGCCGCTACCCGCAATGCAGGTGCTGTGGTCTTGCATATGTCCATCACGAACGGACAGCGCGTATGAAACAGACAGCCTGACGGCGGATTCACCGGGCTCGGCACATCTCCCTGCAAAATAATCCTCTCCCGCTTTGCCCGCGGATCAGGAATCGGAACCGAAGAGAGCAGCGCTTTTGTATACGGATGCCCGGGATTCGCAAAAATCGTTTCCTTCGGGCCGGATTCGACGAGACTCCCCAAATACATCACACCGATCTTGTCGCTAATATGCTCGACCACGCTCAAATCGTGGGAAATAAACAAATAGGTCAAATGAAATTCTTCCTGCAAATCTTTTAGCAAATTCAAGATTTGCGATTGAATCGACACATCAAGAGCAGAGACTGGCTCATCCGCGACGATCAGCTTCGGCTTCAAAATCAGGGCACGAGCGATTCCGATACGTTGCCGTTGCCCTCCGCTGAATTCATGGGCGAATTTCTCCGCATGATAGCTGGAGAGCCCGACGACCTCGAGCATTTCAGCGACAATCCGATCACGCTCCAGGGCAGACAGCTTCGTATGAATGAGGAGAGGCTCTGCTACCACATCGCGAATTTTCATCCGCGGATTCAGTGAGGCGTACGGGTCCTGAAAAACCATCTGTACCTGCTTGCGCACTTCCCGTAGCTTCGTTTCGTTCATCTTGGAGATTTCTTCCCCTTGGATCCAAATCTTGCCCTCATCTGGCATCAAAAGTCGTGTGACCAAGCGCCCTGTCGTCGACTTGCCACAGCCGCTTTCTCCGACCAGACTGAACGTCTCGCCTTCCTTGATCTCGAACGAAACGTGATTTACTGCCTTTACACTTTTTTTGCTGCTGAATAGACCACTATCAATCGGGAACGTTTTTTTGATACCGTCTACCACGACCAGTGATTTAGACATGAACATCCCTACCTTCCTCTTGATAGAGCCAGCAGCGGCAAGAACGTTCTTCTCCCACCGTCGTAATGGCGGGCTCCTTTTCCCAACAAACAGGCATGACATCCTTGCAGCGCGGAGCAAACTTGCAGCCCTTCGGCATATTGCTTGGTGTCGGTACGTTCCCCGGAACCGAATCCAGCCGTGCGCGCTTCTGCCCGATTTTAGGGACAGAGCCAATCAAGCCTTTGGTATACGGATGCTTGGGTTCGTCGAACAAGTCGTAAACAGATGCTTCCTCCACGACACGCCCTGCGTACATGACCACAACACGGTTGCACATCTCTGCCACGACGCCGAGATCGTGCGTGATCAACAGCATCGACATGTGCTCGTCAGCCTGAAGTTGCTTCATGACATCGAGGATTTGGGCTTGAATCGTCACATCGAGTGCCGTCGTTGGCTCATCGGCGATCAACAGGTTGGGATTGCAGGACATCGCCATCGCAATCATGATGCGCTGTCGCATACCGCCAGAGAGCTGATGCGGATACTCCCCCATAATTTCGCTTGGTCGCGGAATGCCCACCTTTGTCAGCATGCTCACTGCTTGTTCTCGCGCCTTTTGGTCGGAGTAGCCGAGATGCAAACGAATGGCTTCCATCAATTGCTCTCCGATTTTCATCACCGGGTTGAGCGAGGTCATCGGCTCCTGAAAAATCATCGAGATTTCTTTTCCGCGAATACGGCGCATATCACTCTCCGAAATCGAAAGAAGATTCGTACCGTTGTAAACAATCTCTCCGTTGGTAATCTCACCAGTCGTGTCCTTGAACAGGCGCATGATCGACAAGGAGGTCACGCTCTTGCCGCAGCCCGATTCGCCAACCAGTCCGAGCACTTCGCCTTTTTTTATATGAAAGCTGACATGATCGAGGACGACTGTCTTCTGGTTGTCTCTCGTAAATTGTGTTTGCAGATGCTTTACTTCAATGATGTTCTCACTCATCTGCCCCATCTCCCTCGTTTAGTTCTTCGTTTTCGGGTCCAAAATATCGCGCAGGCCATCCCCAACGAGGTTGAACGCCAGCACGGTCAAAAAGATCGCAATCCCGGGAATGATGACCACATGAGGAGAAGTGGCGAGATAATCACGCCCCATACTGAGCATCGCTCCCCAGTCGGGACTCTCGGGCGCAGCCCCCAGACCGAGAAAGCTGAGACTGGATGCCGCCAAAATTGAGGTACCGATCCGCATGGAAAAAAAGACGATCATACTGGAGACGGTCTCTGGAAAGATGTGCCGAAAAATAATCCGGCTACTTTTTGCCCCCATGGACCGCGCTGCTTCTACAAACACCGCTTCCTTGGCAGCCAATGTATTGCCGCGGATCAAACGAGCAAACGATGGAATACTGAACACCGCGACTGCTACGACGACATTCGTTAATCCCGGGCCGAGGATCGCAACGATGGCGATTGCGAGTAGCAAATCGGGAAAAGCGAACATGACGTCACTCCACCGCATGATGAGGCGATCCAGCCACCCGCCGTAATATCCGCTAATCAAGCCTAATACGGTTCCAACCACTGCGCCGACCAGCACAGAGGAAAAGCTGACGCCAAGAGAGATTCCCGTTCCTACGATGATGCGGCTCAAAATATCTCGTCCGTATTCATCTGTCCCTGCCCAATGCTCCATGGATGGAGTTTGCAACGTCACATCATAGTTCGGCTCGTACGGATCATACGGCGCGATCCACGGGCCAAAGAGCGCGATCACAAACAAAAACAAGATAAAAAACCCTGCCCAGAATGCTGTCTTTTGCTTCTTCCACTTCTTCCAAAACTCGCGGGCTCGGGATTTCTTTTCAGTGGGAACTATAACGTTTTGCCCGATTTCTTTTACTACCTCCATTTACGTCACCTCCTTGCCATTAGCTGTCATAACGGATTTTCGGATTCAGTGCCTTGTACAAGATGTCTACCAGCAGATTCACGAGAATGAACTCCAGTGAAAACAACAGAATGACTGCCTGTACGACCGGATAATCGCGAAAAGCAATGGAATCGATCAACAGACGCCCCATACCCGGAATGCTAAACACCGTCTCTACGACAACCGATCCGCCCAGCAAAAAGCCGAATTGCAATCCGGCGATGGTCACGACCGGAATCATTGAGTTTTTCAAAGCGTGCTTGCGAACGACTACGGATTCCTTCAACCCTTTTGCCCGACCTGTTCGGATAAAATCTTCCTTTAATGTTTCGAGCAGGGAGGACCGTGTAAAACGGGCCAGCATCGACATGATTCCTGCCCCTAAGGTTAACGAAGGAAGCACGTAGCTTTTCCAGCTCTCGACCCCACCTGTGGGAAACCAGCCCAGCGTGACAGAAAAAACTTGTATGAGAATGAGCCCCAGCCAAAATCCAGGCAAGGAAATGCCGGAAATCGCCGTCAGCATCCCTACGTAATCCGGCCATTTATTGCGGAAAACAGCAGAGATGGTCCCAATCAGCAGACCGAGCACCAAAGCCCAGCCCAGGCTCAAAAATGTCAACGTCATCGTTACGGAAAAACGGTTTTCAAACATATCGCTAATGGGAAGCCCCGTCTTCAAGGAGTGTCCCAAATTTCCTGTCACGAGGTTTTGCATGTAGTTGACGTACTGGGTCAGCAATGGCTTATCCAAGCCCAGCTCCTGACGCACCCGCTCGATCTCTTCCAAGGTCGCTTCTTTTCCCGCCGCCAAGCGGACAGGATCACCCGGAACCAGATGGATAAAGAAGAAAATAAGCAACGACACGACAAAAATAATCGGGATGATCTCGATGAGTCTCTTCACGATATAACGGAACATGGTACGGTTCCTCCTAAAAGAAAAGCAGCGCCCAGCGGCAGACAATGCCCGAACGCTGCTTCAAGTATTATTGGAACGCCGCTTCTCTTACATAGATGCCGCCACTCGGTGTGATATAAACACCATTCACGTTCGCACGTTTTCCGTACAAGATTTCATCGACTGCGAGGAAAATCCATGGTGCATCTTTAAACACATGTTCTTGCACGACACCATATAGCTGCTTTTGCTTGTCTTGGTCTGACGATTGTGTCGCTTCCTTGATACTTTGGTCGACGAGGTTATTTTTGTAGAAAGCCGTGTTCGCTCCCGCTGGCGGGAAGTTTTCGCTGCTAAACAACGAACGCATCGCATTGTCTGGATCAGCGGAAGACCAGCTAACGTACCACATGTTCATTTTTGCTTCTTCTGGAGACTTGATGCCGTAGATTTCATCGGACAGCGTGGCTTCTTCCATCGATTTCACTTCAACGGTGATGCCGACCTTCTGCAATTGCTGCTGAATGAATTGCATGCCCTTCATCGTATCCGAGTTCGTATTTCCCCAAATGTCCGTTGTGAAGCCGTTCTCGTAGCCTGCTTCTTTCAAAAGCTGCTTCGCTTTTTCGATGCTGTATTCATACGCGCCTTGCTTCGCGTAGTGGGCAATCGTCGGAGACATCACGGATTCCAGTTGTGCGCCGTATCCGGATTTCACGACTTTAATGAACGCGTCCTTGTCCACTGCATGATTGATGGCTTGGCGAACGCGCGGATCATCAAACGGCTTTTTCAGCATATTGATCGAGACATACCTGGTGATGGTCGAAGGTGTGCGCTCTACCTTTACTCCCTCTGCTCCGTTCAGTGTCTCTACTTGCTGCTCCGGCAACGGATAAATGACATCGGCTTCACCGGTCTTCAGCATGGCTACGCGGGAGCCGTTTTCAGGAACGGGCTTGTAGACGATTTTACCGACCTTGGCTGCACCCTTGTTCCAGTGATCTGGATTCAGCTCTACCGTCAGATGGTCACCCTGTACCCATTCCACGAATTTATATGGACCTGTACCGACTGGATTTTTGGTAATGTCTTTGCCGTACTTTTCCAGAGCCGCCGGGCTGATGATTCCGGTCGTGAACTTGTTGATCATCGCGGAAAACGGCTGGTTCAGCGTCACTTTCACTGTGTACTCGTCGACAACCTCTGTGGACTTGATGTATTTGTAGTTTCGATAAGCTCTCAAGTTGTTGTCTTTGTTGCTCATCCGATCGAAGTTGATTTTGACCGCTTCGGCATTGAATGGTGTGCCGTCATGGAACTTCACGTTTTGCCGGAGCTTGAAGGTGTACTCTGTCGCATCTTCATTCACCGAATATTCAGTCGATAAACCCGGCATAAGCTTCAAATCCTTGTCGTAAATCAGAAGCCCTTCAAACATTGCGCTTTGGACACCCGATGACAGTGCATCCCCTGTATTTTGCGGGTCCATCGTGATGAAGTTTTCGTTTACGGCGATGACCATCTGATCCTTTTGCGGCGCTCCCGTCGTTGTCCCCCCATTGGAAGCTGCCGAAGTTCCACTACCACTGCCACCGCCACTGGAACATCCGAAAAGTAAAGCCACTGAAAAAAGTAAGACGGATGCTGTTCGCAAAAACGATGCTTTTTTCATTTCTTTTCCCCCTTGTCTTCATCTACTCTATGGGTGATATCTGGATGTCCATGGATAGGTCTTGCCTGCCGGTTATCGGGTAAATACGATTTCTCTTCCGGTCGCAGCTGATTCGTAAATGCCGCACAGAATCTTCATCATCTCCACGCCGTCCTGTACAGGGCTGAGCGTTTCTTTTTCACCTAATAGGCTTGCGATGAAGTGATCGATCTCATTTTGGAAGCCTCGCTTGAAATCAAACGATAGTTTATCCATCTGCGGGCTGACATTCAGGATCGTGTCATGCTTTTCTGCAATGATGGAAAGCTCTGGCTCCACCTCTGCGCCTCCCTTGTCCCCGTACAGCTTGACGGCCAGCTCGTCTTTTTTCGCATGCAGTGTATAGCTCACATCGACGAAAAGCGACGCTCCGTTTTCAAAGCGAATGAGTGCATTGGCCATATCCTCCACGGTGTTTTGGGAAGGGTCGTAGTCAGCGGCTTTGTAAAAGGAGAGATTTTTGACGTTAGCGCGATTGCCCAGCTTGTTGTATGTATTGCCGCTGACGGTCGTTACTTTTGGGCAGCCCATCAAGTACCAGCACAGATCAATGACATGCACGCCGAGATCGATGAGTGGACCTCCGCCAGATCTGTCCTTGTCAGCGAACCAACCTCCCGGATTGCCCAAACGGCGCAGACAGGATGCCTTCGCGTAATAAATGTCACCCAGCTCGCCCGCCTCGATGAACTGCTTGAGCAATTGCGCATTCGTATCGTACCTTCTCACAAAGCCCACCTGGAGCAGCTTGCCACTCTCTTTTACGGCCTTTTCTATCAGGAGAGCGCTTTCAACTGTTGTACTTAAAGGCTTTTCCAAAAGCACGTGCTTACCCGCTCTAAGAGCAGCGATGGCAATATCTGCATGCGTGTTGTTCCATGTACAAATACTCACTGCGTCCACCTGTTCATCTGCGAGAACATCCTCAAGCTTGCTGTAGTAGGTCTCGGCCTCGTACTTCTGTGCTTTTTCCCGAGCGCGCTCCTCGTTGAAGTCCACGACGGCACGAATTTCTGTACGCTCGTTTTGCTGGTACGATTGCAAGTGCATGTCTGAAATTGATCCTGCACCAATCACCGCAACTCTCACTTTTGCCATGATGTTGTCTTCCTCCTTGCTTCTCATTTTTAATTAGTTTTTTCAGTGGAGTAATTAATAAGATGATACAAAATTGTTTTAATTTTTGCAATAAGGTTTTTCGAATATTCCCCCTGCCGCTCCCATCACTCCAGCTTCTATCCCGATATGACTCGTAACCACCCGCACTTTCTCCGCCAATCCAGCTATGCATCTATCCCTCATGCTCTTTTCGATTTCGGGAAGCAATAATGCAGAAGCGTTCATAACCCCGCCTCCGAAGACGATAACCTCCGGATTAAACAAATAGATCAGATTAGCGGCTCCTATACCTAAGAAAAACCCGGCTTGCTTTACGATTTGCGCGAAAAATGGATCTCCTGCAAGCGCAGCTTCACTGATCACTTTTGCCGTCAGCTCGCCATTTTCCACAAGGAATCGATCGATGACAGGCTCCTTTGCAGTTGTCAGCTTTTGACGGGCGCTGTTTTCGATGGCAGTACCGGAAGCGTAATTTTCCAGACATCCGCG
This sequence comes from Brevibacillus brevis, assembly GCF_001039275.2. NCBI lineage: Bacteria > Bacillati > Bacillota > Bacilli > Caryophanales > Paenibacillaceae > Brevibacillus > Brevibacillus brevis. The sequence continues at coordinate 852,936 of NZ_CP030117.1, read as the reverse complement.
ATTTCCACAGCGACATGACGGTCCATTCCAATCGATCGAGATATGACCAAATTCTCCCGCGCTCCCATCTCTACCTGAAACCAGCCGACCATCACTGATGATCCCTGCCCCTACCCCTGTGCTGACCGTAACGTAAATCATATTTCGTGTACCGACACCTGCGCCCCATAGCCACTCTGCAATTGCAGCCGCATTCGCGTCGTTGAACAGTCGGACAGGCAATCCGAACCTTTGCCCGATCAACTTGCCAATCGGTACATTTCGCCAACCCAGATTGCTCGCAAAAATGACCTCGCCGCTCTCGCTGTTAATCACACCAGCTGAAGCAATGCCTACACCGCTTACTTTTTCGAGATCGATGCCGCTTTCTGACAGGACATCGTGAATGGCAGAAAGCACCCTTTCGATCACTGCCTTTTCCCCATCTTCCGCGATGGTTGGCAGCAGCTTTTGTGCGATGATCCTGCCTCTACGATCAACCAAACCAGCCAAGATTTTGGTCCCGCCCAGATCCAGCCCAATCGCATATTCATCTTTTGTCATGCTCGTCTCTCCTTCGTTCACCATTACTACCCCTCATTAATTTCTCCAATGACTTTATAAATTCAACTTAGCTTTATTTGTAGCACACCCCCTCCCTTTCGTCCAGATTATTCGAAAAATTCTACTTGTCGGCAGAATTCTTCTTTCGAATACCAAGAAACACAAAGGACAGAATAAAACTGTTAAAACGCCCAAAAGGAGGGTTGCGCGTTGAATAAACAGACGCTGGCTGCCCATGAATCACTGGATATTCATGAAGTACTTAACTTCAAAACACTCTGCCTCGCCAAATCCAAGCTGATGCAAGGCATTGTATTCGATCAGGATTTGCGGGCGTTAATGCAAAAAGATGTAGAGCAATCCATTCAAGCAATCGCTGAGCTCCAAGCTATTTACAAGAACGCCCCCTTCCAGGCACCGATTCCGCAAACTCGTCCGACCCCCATCATAAACTGAAGGTGAGAATCCGATGAACAACGATTATCTAGACCCGATCAATGCGTTAAACATGCCGGAGAAGGCAGATATGACTTTTGCGATGGACTTCCTCCTTCGTGCCAAAGAAGGCGTCCGAAACACGGCAATCGCCCTGACGGAAACGGTTACTCCGGAAGCAAGATCCGTATTGCGGAAACAACTCCATCAAGGAATTGCTCTCCATCAAGAAATCGCGGAGTTGATGCTCAGGAAAAAGTGGTTTCATCCCTACGAGCTCCATGAACAGTATCAACTAGACCACCTCTCGGCCTTGGAAACGATCCAAATCGGGCAAATGAACCTCTTCCCTGAGGATACCTCGCGAAAAGGCATGTTCGATCGGACACCAGATGAACACCAGTGATGGAGGAACTTATCGATGAAAGCTGTTACATACCAAGGCATTAAAAACGTAGTGGTAAAAGAGGTACCCGATCCGAAGATGGAAAAGCCCGATGATATGATCGTGAAATTGACAAGCACCGCCATATGCGGATCTGATCTCCATTTAATTCATGGCATGATACCCAATTTGCAAGAGGATTATATTATCGGTCACGAACCAATGGGCATTGTCGAAGAGGTAGGCCCCGGTGTTACCAAGCTGAAAAAGGGCGACCGTGTCATCATTCCATTTACGATTGCTTGTGGCGAATGCTTTTACTGCCAAAACCATTTAGAAAGCCAATGTGACAATTCAAACGAGAATGGGGAAATGGGTGGCTTTTTCGGATATTCCGGTACAACGGGCGGTTATCCTGGGGGACAGGCTGAGTATTTACGGGTCCCCTTTGCGAACTTTACCCATTTCAAGCTACCCGAAAACTGCGAAGCAGAAGATGAAAAGCTGTGCTTGATTGCCGATGCCATGCCAACTGCCTATTGGAGCGTAGATAACGCAGGTGTCAAGAACGGAGATACCGTGATCGTTCTCGGCTGCGGCCCAGTAGGTCTTCTAGTGCAAAAGTTTTGTTGGCTGAAGGGTGCAAAACGTGTGATTGCAGTTGATTATATCGATTACCGCCTGCAACATGCAAAGCGTACAAACAACGTTGAAATCGTAAACTTTGAGCAAAAGGAGAATATCGGCAACTACCTCAAAGAAATCACGAAGGGCGGTGCTGATGTTGTCATCGATGCGGTTGGCATGGATGGAAAAATGTCCGCTCTGGAGTTTCTGGCGAGTGGCTTGAAGCTGCAAGGAGGCGCTATGGGCGCAATTGTCATCGCTACCCAAGCAGTCCGCAAAGGCGGTACGATCCAAATAACCGGTGTTTATGGCGGGCGCTATAATGCCTTCCCTCTTGGAGACATCATGCAACGCAATGTCAACATACGTTCCGGACAAGCTCCTGTGATCCACTACATGCCATATATGTATGAGCTCATTACCACCGGCAAAGTCGATCCAGGCGACATCATTACGCATGTCATCCCTTTGAGTGAAGCTAAGCGTGGATACGAAGTGTTCGATACGAAAACCGACAATTGCATAAAAGTCATTTTGAAGCCTTGATGAAGACAGAAGGGAGGATTTTGCTACGATGGGTTACGGATTACATGAACAGCTTGAACTGCATGAGATCGCTGCTTTTAAAACCATATGCATGACCAAGTCAAAGACAATGCAAGCCTTAGTTTCAGACGAGACGTTGAGGAAATTTTTGGCTGATGATGTTCTCGTCTCGACCAGACAGCTTCAGGAGCTGAACTCTTTACTATTAAAAGCAAATTCATAGGGGGGAAACATGGAATGTCTGGCATTCTTCAAAGCTTAGCTGGTATGGGTGCCCTGACGGATCAAGTAATCGCCATGGACTTTCTCATCTCCGCCAAAAGCGGTGTGCGGAACTATGCGATGGCACTGACGGAAACAGGCACCCCAGAAATTAAGGCAATACTAACCAAGCAATTGG
>NZ_CP030117.1:365000-540000 GCF_001039275.2 Brevibacillus brevis | reverse complement strand
CGTTGGACAGTGCGGAGCGAGTAACTTTCGCCGCGTCAACGATACCAGCTTCGAGCATGTTTACATACTCTTCAGTTGCAGCATTGAAGCCGATGCCCACTGCTTCTTTTTTCAGACGCTCTACGATTACAGAACCTTCGAGTCCTGCGTTCGCAGCGATTTGACGAACTGGCTCTTCCAGGGAACGAAGTACGATTTGTACACCTACAGCCTCTTCGCCACCTACATTGATCGCTTCAACCGCTTTGATTGCGTTGATCAAAGTAGTACCACCACCAGGTACGATACCTTCTTCTACTGCTGCGCGAGTAGAGTTCAGAGCGTCCTCGATGCGGAGTTTTTTCTCTTTCAGTTCGGTTTCAGTAGCTGCACCGACTTTGATTACTGCTACACCGCCAGCCAATTTAGCCAGACGCTCTTGCAGTTTTTCGCGATCGAAATCGGAAGTAGTATCTTCGATTTGTTGACGGATTTGGGTTACGCGGCCCTCGATGGAAGCCTTGTCGCCAGCACCTTCAACAACAGTTGTGTTTTCTTTTGTAACCACGATTTTGCCAGCGCGGCCCAGTTGCTCCAGCTTAGTGGATTTCAGGTCCAGACCCAGCTCTTCCGTGATCACTTCGCCGCCAGTCAGAGCAGCGATGTCTTGCAGCATAGCTTTGCGGCGGTCGCCGAAGCCAGGAGCTTTAACCGCTACAGCTGTGAAGGTACCACGCAGTTTGTTCACTACGAGAGTAGCGAGCGCTTCGCCTTCAACATCTTCAGCGATGATCAGGAGTGGTTTGCCGCTTTGTACGACTTGCTCGAGTACAGGCAGAACTTCCTGGATGTTGGAGATTTTTTTGTCAGTGATCAGGATGTAAGGGTTGTTCAGAACCGCTTCCATCTTGTCAGTGTCAGTGATCATGTAAGGGGAAGCGTAGCCACGGTCAAATTGCATACCTTCTACTACTTCCAGCTCTGTTACGAATCCTTTGGATTCTTCAACAGTGATTACACCATCTTTGCCCACTTTTTCCATTGCTTCAGCGATCAGGTTACCTACTTCTGGATCGTCAGCGGAAATAGCAGCTACTTGCGCGATAGAGGATTTGTTCTCAACCGGCTTCGCGATGGATTTGATTTCTTCTACAGCTGCACGAACTGCTTTTTCCATACCACGACGGATAACCATTGGGTTAGCGCCAGCAGTTACGTTTTTCAGACCTTCACGGATCATAGCTGCAGCAAGTACAGTTGCAGTTGTTGTACCGTCACCAGCGATGTCGTTGGTTTTGGTAGCAACTTCTTTAACCAGTTGCGCACCCATGTTTTCGTAAGCATCTTCCAGCTCGATTTCTTTCGCGATAGTAACACCGTCGTTAGTGATCAACGGAGAACCGAATTTTTTCTCAAGAACCACGTTACGGCCTTTTGGACCGAGGGTTACTTTAACCGCATTTGCCAAAGTTTCAACACCGCGGAGCATGGAGCGGCGAGCGTCTTCAGAGAATTTGACTTGTTTAGCCATCTAAACTCAACCTCCTGTTATGTGTTTATTCGTTCGATTTCCTATGTCAAGAGCCTTAACCGATGATCGCGAGGATATCGGATTCGCGCAGCACGAGGTATTCTTTGTTGTCTACCTTTACTTCAGTACCAGCGTATTTGGAGAAGATTACTTTATCGCCTTCTTTTACTTCCAAAGCGATGCGCTCACCGTTGTCAGCAACACGGCCAGAACCTACTGCGATTACGCGGCCTTCTTGCGGTTTTTCCTTTGCAGAATCAGGCAAAACGATACCGCTTGCAGTCGTTTCGTCTTTGGAGATAGCTTCGATTACCACACGGTCACCCAATGGCTTAAGCACTAAAAACACCCTCCTCAAAAAATGTAGGTAAACAATATTTCTGTTGTTAGCACTCGACTGTTATGAGTGCTAACACCCAATTCCTATAATAATGAATCACTATGTACTTTGCAAGTAGTTTCCCTCACTTTTTTCCATATGCAACTGCTTGACTACTCTTCCTCCTAGCAAATTGCATTCTCTAGCAAAAAGGTTCTAGTATTCGGACACGCTCATATAAATGAAACATAGAATCAGGCAAGCTCGCCAAGGAGGGAATTGTTCCATGCACAAATGGCTCTGGATTGGCTTAATTGCCCTGGGAGTCTTGGGAATCAGCCGTCTCTTCACTTCGGATACTACTTCCTTTATACGGGTCAACCTTACCCCCGCCTCCATCTATTGGGATGGCCGTGAAATCGTCGCAAGCGAAAAACCCCGGTATAACACGGAGGAAGGCAAGGAAATACCAGCTGCTTTCGAATACGAAGGAACGCTATATGTACCTCTATCCATGATCAGTCGCCACTTGAATAAGCCTATCGGTTGGGATGAAACTTCCCAAACCGCGTGGGTCGGTCAATCTCCTGAACTCTCCATCGGACAGCCTAAAAAACAGACTATACCCGATGCAGTGCCTGCCTCTATAGCGCTTCCCCATAAACCTGCGACAACCAAACCACCTGCGGTACCCATTCGAGTGGAGAAGCCTAATACGATTTTTGACATAGGTCTAGGCATGTCTTCTGAGGAAGTACACAAACTGTTAGGTGAGCCTGCTCGCAAAGAGCCAAGCAGTCTCGGCTATCAATGGTGGGTGTACAATCGCGAGCCAGCCCGATACATTCAAGTCGGCATCGCAAATGACAAAGTCGTCGATGTGTACTCTCTCGCTCCGACAGCAAAGCTCGGAAACATCGGAGTTGGCACCAGCCAGCAATCACTGGAGCGTCAGTTGGGTGTACAAAACATTGTTTCTTTCTCTTTTCAGGGGGCACAAATCCAGATTACCAATCAAAAGCAACAACGCCCTCTCGTCATGAAAGACGGCACCCCCTACATTTACTATTTGGACAAGCAAAATGGCAACAAGGTTACCGCCGTACGTATAATGGATACGCAAATGCTATTACGCGGCAGTTTTTACGAAACGAAATGGACCTATCAAGGTCAGGCACCCAATTTTGATCCCCCGCCACTTCGTGTCGGCGAACGAGAGCAGGTCAATGCTGCATCCGAGCGGCAAATTCTCGATCTGGTCAATGTTTCCCGCTACCGATACAAGCTTCCGCCCCTGCAATGGAACGAAAAAGCTGCCGATGTGGCACGAAAACACAGCATGGACATGGAGGGCAACAACTTCTTCGACCACATCTCTGCGACTACCGGGAGTAATCCATTTGACCGCATGAAAAGTGCCTCTCTCGCTTACAGTATGGCCGGGGAGAATATTGCAGCAGGCTACACGGATGCGATCGAAGCCCATGAAGGCTGGATGAACAGTCCAGGCCATCGCAAAAACGTACTCGAAAAAGGCTTCACCCAGTTAGGAGTGGGCGTCTATACAGACTACTTCACCCAAACCTTCCTCACCCCCATGAAATAATCGAAAAGCCCGGTTTCGTCTCTTTTTATGGACGACCGGGCTTGTTTTTGCAAGAAGAAGCGCCGCTTTACGGCAATTTCACTTGCTCCCTCAGTTGGTCAACTTTTTCGGTAAACTCCACAACGACCGTTTCATATTCCTTCGTGTGCAAAATCAGCCACGGACGACGCTCCCCTTTTTTGGGCATGATGACAAACATCTCTGCAATCATCGCGTCAAGATTAGCGGATTTTAGCTTTATCGGCTTTGGGGGGACTAGCGGAATTTTTACGATCATGGCGGAATCCAACGATGGATTATACTCCAAGACCCGTCCGCTCACACTTTGCAAAATCTGCTGGGCCTCTTCCTGAAAACCAGTTGTATTTTCAAAGCTGGCCACAACGCGCTGCTTGTCCGTATCAAACAGTTCGATAGGCTCCCCCAGCCCGGCGGCATTAGCCGTACTCCCAGAAAAGAGCAACGCCAAACATACGATCAGCCACATATTCAGCACCTCCCGGATCATAACCTCCGTAGTATTTCCCATTTTCTGCCGGAATAACAAAAAAGTCCTCTGCCACTCGGGACAGAAGACTTTTTCTCATATTCGTTATTGAACGGGTTCGTTTGTTTCCAAACTGCCGTATTCTTGTTCCCACGCTTCTTGTTCTTTCAATTGCTTGCGATAAACAATACGGGATAGCCAAATGCTCAGCTCGTACAGAAGCAGCAAAGGGATGATCACGAGAATATCGCTGACAATCTCAGGAGGCGTCAAGGTAATCCCGACTACAGCCAGTGCAAAGTAAGCGTAGCGCCGTGCCTTTGCCAGCCTCATTGGATTGAGGATACGCAGTCTCGTCAGGAACATGACGATAATCGGCAACTGGAACAGTATCCCGAACGGAATGACCATATTAAACATGAACCCAAAGTATTGCGCGATTCCGTAGTTCGGGTCTGCGCCCATCGATGCTGTAATACTGGTCATAAACTGCATGACCATCGGGAAAACGACGTAGTAGCCAAACAGGATACCAACGATAAACAGAAAACAAGCTGCTGGGATGAAGTAAAGCGTCCCTCGCTTTTCCTGTACTTCCATCCCTGGCGAAACAAAACGCCAAACGTGATAAAGTGCTACAGGCAGTGTGATGACAGCGCCCACAAGGAAGGCAACCTGCATGTAAACACGAAGTGCGTCTGACGGATGCAATGAGACAATGGGCACGCCATCCGCAATCGGTTCTTGCTTTAAATAATCCACGAGTGGACCGGCGAGGAAAAAACCGACGACCAATGCGACAATAAACACGGCCAGCACCCATATGATGCGCTTGCGCAGTTCCGTCAGGTGCTCTACCACTGTCATTTCCTGATCCTTCATGGTAACCACCAACCTTACCTGTTACGCGTTCTTCTGCTCTTTTTCCATTTGCAGGCGCTCTAGCTCCAGCTTTTCGCGGATTTCTTTTTCCAAGCGCTCGCGTTCCATTTTTTCACGAACCTCGCGTTCAATTCGCTCCCGATCCGCCGCTTCCTTATCAGCGACAACCGGTGTTGTTTTGACAGACGCTTCTTTGGAGGCGAGCTCCTTGCGCTTTTTCTCCTCATCGTCGTCTTCATCGTCGCTTGTCAGACTACGCGTAGCATTTTTGAATTCTTTCAAAGTATGACCTACCGCACGCCCCAGTTCTGGAAGCTTTTTCGGACCGAAAAGCACCAAGGCTAAAACTAAAATTAAGATTAATCCAGGAATCCCGATTGAGCTCATACGTGTTCACTCCTTTTTCTAGTGAAGTCGTTTGCTTTTGTTATTTGCCAGTCTAACCAGCTAGCACTTTCGTAAACCACCATATCCGAGTCTTGTCATATCAGAGGCAACAATTCGCTCCCCAGCCAAAATCCGCGGCAAAAACACATCAAAGGAAGTAAACGTTTCATGCATGACCGCTCCCGGCAATCCGAGAATCGGTACATCGCCTTTGTAAGCAACCATTAGCATGGAGCCCGGTAGCATCGGCGTACCGTAGCGCACTACTTCCGCTCCTACTCCTGCAATCGCTCCTGGCGTGCGGTCGTCCGGATCGACAGACATCCCGCCCGTGACCAAGATCAGATCGACCCCTTCATCGAGGAACGAGTGAATCTGCTGTTCGATCGCTTCCTTGTCATCTGGCGCAAAACGCTGGTCTACGACCGTAGAACCGAGAGCTTCCACCTTGTTTCGAATGACAGGACCGAACTTGTCTGCAATCCTGCCAGAGAAAACTTCTCCCCCTGTTGTAACAAGCCCCACTCTTTTATCCTGAAACGTTTTTACTTGTACAATCGGTTCGTCAAACTGTTTGGCCAGTTGCTCCAGCTCGATGATTCGAGACTCTTCCATAATTAACGGGATGATTCGTGTAGCCGCCAATGTATGGCCCGGATGGACGACCTGATCGCCGTAAATCGTGGAGAACGCAATTCCTTCGAGCTTGTTCAACGCATGGACAGCTTCCTCGTTGATTTTGGCTAACCCTGTTCTCGCGGCTTTCATCGACACCTTGCCCTCATAAGGAGGCGTCAAGGTCAAGCCTTGTCCGGAAACGGCCTTCGCGATACGAATGCCCGCTTCTTCTTCATGGATGTAGCCTTCTGGCATCTCCAGCACGTAAATATGCTCTTTGCCAATGGACAACAACGGCTCAATATCCGCCTCTGTGACAACATGCCCTTTTTTGAACAAGCGTCCTTTAAATTCTCCAGGCAAAATTTGCGTCATATCGTGAGGAAGCATCATTCCGATCGCTTCACGCACTGGCACTTCCCGCATCTGAGGTTTTTCTACCAATGCAATCCTCCCCAATCTTCGTTTGCTTCTCCCGTTCCTTGCAAAATGTGCAAAGCGTCGGACAGCATATCGCCAATCGCATTGAAACAGATTTCTACGCCTTTCGGATTACCAGGGAGGTTGATAATCAACGAATTCCCCCTCGTTCCCGCAACTGCACGGGTCAGCATCGCTCGACGGGATTGCTGCAAACCAGCACGGCGCATTTCTTCGGCCAAGCCTGGGACTGGTCTATCAATGACCCATGCTGTCACTTCTGGCGTAACGTCACGCGGGCTAAGTCCCGTACCCCCGGTAACAATCAACAGATCGCATTTTTCACGGTCTACGAGCTCAATCATATGTTCTTGCAAATCTTCCATATCATCACTAACGGCACGGTATACAGCGACATCTACTTGAAGCCATTCCCTTGTCAGATGACGAACGATTGGCATACGATCGTCCACACGATCTCCTCTGGCAATCGAATCACTTGCAGAAATAACGCCTACCTTCCATTTGCTCACGATACATTCCTCCGGTTTCTCATTCGATAGTATTGTACACTTTTCTGTCAAAAACGTCTCGTCGTTTTTCCTTGGCGGATAGCACCATTCGCGGCTGGAGAAGGCATGAAAAAGCTGCTGACACAAAACATTCAAAAATGCAGAAGACCTTTTTCGGTGACAACTGCATCTAGCAAAACATCATGAGGCTCTAGCGGCACATGCTCCACAATCTGAATAGAGAAGCCGACTCCAACCAAGAACGGGAGCTTTTTCAGCGTTGCCAGAAAGCGATCATAATAACCACCGCCATACCCCATTCGTCCGCCCTTGCTGTCAAAAGCAACACCAGGAACAACGATCGCATCCAAATGTGATACGTCCGCTTCCTCTGCCAGGGCAGGGTCCGGCTCCCAAATCCCGTAGACGCCTTGCTTTAGCATGTGTGATCCTGTATACCGATACGGAATGAGACGTCTCTCGGCAACATTGGTGAACGGTAACCATATGTCTTGGCCTCGCTTTTTTGCCTCATGTAGAAAGGGCAGAATATCCAGTTCATCGCCAAAAGGATGGAAAGCCATGATTGCTTTGGCATCAGCCAGCCTTTCATGAGACAGCAGGTGATCGCATACTTCCCTGGAAAGCTGCTCCCGTTCCTTTGCAGACATGGACTTGCGTCTCTCCAAAATATGGCTTCGCAGCTGTTTTTTATTCGTTTTTTGGTCCATGACAACCTCTTCCCTCTTTCGTAACGTGCTTGGGACATTCCCGCGAGGCTTGTCCCATGCGCTCTCTCTAGGCTACACTGGCATTAGTATATAAAGAGGTGAATCCGATGATTTTGCTACAAGCTGAACATATAGAGAAAACGTATGGTATCGAAACCATTCTACAAGACATCTCCCTGCAAATTCAAACCGGGGAACGGGTTGGTCTGGTTGGCGTAAACGGTGCAGGAAAATCGACTCTGATGAAGATCCTCGCCGGCGAGCTAAGCTACGACAAAGGAATTATCCGTATTCCAAAGGATGTTACTCTCGGGTATTTGGCACAAAACAGCGGCCTTGAATCGGAACGATCGATTTGGGATGAGCTGTTGAGCGTTTTTTCCCATCTGCAAAAAGAAGAGCTGGAGCTTCGTGAGCTCGAGGCTAAAATGGGCGATCCGGCTATTCTCGCTGATGAGAAGCGTTACCAGCAACTGTTGGAAAATTACTCTCACCGTTCGGAGGCCTTTAAGGAAAAAGGCGGCTACAGCTACGAGGGTGCGATTCGTGGGGTTTTGCACGGTCTGCGCTTCGCGGACTTCGATTACACGACACCGATCCGCACATTGAGCGGCGGACAAAAGACTCGTCTGGCACTAGCCAAGCTGCTGCTCCAATCTCCTACCATTCTTCTTCTCGATGAGCCGACGAACTATCTAGACATCGAGACGCTGACTTGGCTGGAGACGTATTTGCAAAACTACCAGGGCGCCATTCTCGTCGTTTCCCATGACCGTTACTTCCTGGACAAGCTCGTGACCGTTGTCTATGAAATCGAGCGGACACGCGCTACCCGCTATGTCGGTAACTACAGCCGCTTTCTCGATGAAAAGGCGGCTCGGCTCGAACAGGATTTGAAGCGATTCGAAAAGCAGCAGGAAGAGATCGCCAAGCTGGAGGATTTCATCGCGCGAAACATCGCTCGGGCTACGACGACCAAACGAGCGCAGAGCCGGCGCAAGACGTTGGAAAAGATGGACCGCATGGACAAGCCGATTATGAACAACAAATCCGTCCACTTCTCCTTTGATGTGGCAAAAATGAGCGGCACCATTGTGATGAAAGCAAACAACGTCGCGATTGGCTACCCGGATGCTGTTCTTTCTCAGGGTCTTACGTTTGAAATCGAGCGCGAGGAGCGTGTGGCCTTGGTCGGTCCCAATGGTATCGGGAAATCGACACTGTTAAAAACGATTGTAGAACAGTTGCCTAAGCTGCGCGGCGATATTCATTTCGGGAGCAATGTAACGATCGGGTACTACGACCAGGAGCATCGTAACCTGAACGAACGGAATACAGTACTCGGCGAAATTTGGGATGAATACCCGAACATGCTGGAAAAGGACGTCCGCACCTTGCTCGGCAACTTCTTGTTTAGCGGTGATGATGTACAAAAGAAGATCAGCGACCTGTCTGGAGGAGAACGTGCACGCGTCTCTCTGGCAAAGCTCATGCTGAAGCAAGCAAACTTCCTGATCTTCGACGAGCCGACGAACCACTTGGATATTTTCAGTAAGGAAGTGCTCGAGAATGCCCTCTATGATTATCCAGGTACGATCCTGTTCGTCTCCCATGACCGTTACTTCTTAAACAAGATTGCCACCCGCGTCCTAGAACTGACAGGTGATGGCGTGACCAGCTATTTGGGTAACTACGATTACTTCGTGGAGAAAAAGCAGGAACTGGAGGAGCTCGCAGCCGAACAAGCAGCGCAGCCCGTAAAAAAACAAGGCGGTACCGTAGCGGCACAGCCTGAGAAATCCTCTTATGAGCTAGATAAGGAAGCGAAACGTCGCGAACGTCAACGTCAGCGCCGTTTGGAAGAGATTGAGGTCACAATTCAAAAACGAGAGGCTGACATTGTCAAATGGGAAGAAGAGCTCTGTCTCCCGGAAATTTATAGTGATCATGTGCAGGCAAAAGAACGCAACGATCAAATCCATGCTGCCAAAGAAGAACTGGAGCAGTTGTATGACGAGTGGAGCGCGCTATCAGAAGAGTAATCCCATCCTCACGTCGAACAGCGCTCCTGCACAGGCTCCTCTAAGGCAGCATAGAGAGCAGGAACCACTAGAAAGGTAATGCAGGTAGCTGCTGTGACGATGCCCGAGTCATTGAGTATCAGCCCAGCCAGTGCACCGACAATGACACCCGCAAAGCCTTTGACCAAGTATGGTGTGTCCTTCGCCAGATGGTGCAAAAAGCGGTCGTTTTTCAAAGCGAGAACGCCTAGTGCAATCAGGGAGACGACAAATGCTTTGCTCCAAATGGAAACGCGAATCAAGCGGAGATTCATCGCCAGCTTGCGTTCAATCATCTGCCCTACCTCGGACCATTCCCCTTGTACAATCTGCTGAGAAAGCCGTCCGACATGGGTCAAGGGCTGATCTGACATGAGACTGATCGCCATCAAACTGCATACACCCATAACCAGGCCGCCTGCCAACAGCAGGAGGCCTTTTTTGCCGATTCGCCAGCCCTCAAGGCGTGACAATGCCACGGTAAATCCGATCAGTCCCGCAAGAAAACCGCCTGCGTCCGTTCCCAGGCTAGGTGCCACCATGTAATAAAGCACGATACTGTACATTGCTACAGAGACTGCAAGTAACCATTTATTTTCCCGACCTAGCTCCTTTTGTCCCCCACGCATTCTCTCGTACAGCGAAGCCACCAGCATGATCGTGCTGCCGATCAGGACCCCTTCGTATTCATTTCCTAGCCCGTAAAACCTCGCTCCGATTACCGGATCATACCCGAGGTACGATTGCCGCATCAAATGAGCGCCAGTCCATCCGTCCACCAGCAGAATGGCTGTCGTCACTCCGCTGACTGTCATCACGATTCGCTGGAGAGCATGGGCTTCCTGCCAAAAAGCCGCGATCAGGGCAGTCATGATGAGTCCCCCTAAGACAACCGCGCCAGAAACTTGCCAGTCGAGCAGGCTCTCCGCCAAAAGTAATGCGGGAAACCATAATAAAGCCAGCAGCGCAAGTCGTATTCCTCTACGCAGCCGCAAAAATCCTGACCCTTCTCTCTTCCGCCCAAACCACCAAAGAACAACCGCACACCCTACAATGACAATCTGCAGCATGACGAAGGTATAGAGCACTGCTGGCCGTGTCGCATACGTATGATGAATCTCGCCTACCTGATTCTGAAGGGCAGTAAGACCATTGCCTTTTTCGACACGTATGACATGACCAGCCAACCCTTTGGGTACGGGTACGTCCAGCCAGGACAGTATTGTTGGTACCATATCCAGTCCACTGACTAATCCCGACTGCCTGGTGGTAGCTGATGTCAAAACTCCACTCGCTTCCTCTCCCCAAATGAGCACCGGAGTAAGGAGAGCCTTTTCTTTTGCCGCCACATGATTGACTGCTGGTGATGCCAATACAATGCGTTGATATGGTTTACGTTCCACAAGGAGTTGGTCAAGGAAAAGGGACAAATCACGCAAAACACGGTGATACTGCCGGGTAAACTGACCTGGGTCCATTTCCGCACTCAACTGATATAACCGGGACAAATCTGAGAGTTGAGCAATGATCAAGCCCGCTTGACGCTCGCTGTGGATTTTCTCAAGCAGGTAAGCGTAGTTTGTCTTGATTCCGTACGGATAACCGCGAAGGAGCTCCATGCTATTTATAGAAATGTCCCCTGTCGGAACTCTTCCTTGCTGATCCATCGCAAACAGAACGGCATGTCTCTGGCGGATATCCTCATAGTCACCGTTTCCGTATAAAGCGACCTGAATGTTTTTTGCAGCAAGCACGGTTCCAAGAAGCCCGATTTGCGCAGAATACGGTTTCTCCCGATTATCTGCCAAGAGCCGGAAAATACCCGGAAAAATGATCGAGGAGTGCGCCACCTCCTGCGCCTGATCACCACCTAGCTCTTGCGCCCGTTCACCCGCTGTTTCCCTGGACGAGAGTACTTCATACGGATGATAGCCTGTCCCGCTCCTTTCAGAGTAAAGCGCTTGACCACCACTCCCCATGAGCAGGTAGCCGTTTGCGGCAGTACGCGATCCGGGTGTTCTTATGGACAGAGCTCCAGCTCCTGCATCATCCAACCATTTATCCACAGTAGATAACTTTTTGAGTTGCTCCAGATCATGAAATGACATCCCCTCCACAAACAGCATGATGACCTGTTGTTTTTCCTTTGCTACCAATGGTTTTCCTATATTTGTAGCTAGAAACAATATCAGGAACGACAAGAAAATCAGCGCGAGTTTCTTTCTCACGAGTCCCCCTCCTGTTGATAACTCGACTTTTTTATCCACATTTTCCACAGAATAATCCACAGAGTATAAGCGGTTTTCCCGGTCATTTTCTCGTGTTATCACCAGTATTCACAGGAGTATATGTGAACAATCCAGAAAGTTATCCTATGATGTGGATAAATCGTAGGTAGAAGGACGAAAAACAACTGAACCTTTTTGCCTCTGTTAGCGAATATAAGGGTGTAATACGTTCTGGAGGGGCCCCCATGAATGATAAAGAGTTACTCCCTTGGCTGGAAAAAATGCTGACGGGAGACGAAGCAGCTTTTCGCGTCGTTTATCAAGCCACGCACACCGATGTTCATCGTACGATCGCTTTTCTTGTCTACAACAAGCAAGACATCGAAGACATCACGAACGAGACCTATATTCGTATGTGGCGCTCTTTTCACACTTATGATCAGAGTCGGCCATTTCGATTTTGGCTTCACGGGATCACCGTTCGTCAGGTGCAGGACTGGAAAAGGAAGGCTTGGCGAAGAATACGGCTCTTTGAACGAAACCGCCTTATGTACGAAGCGCAATTTGATTGGGCAGATTCCGCAGTGATCCAATCAGAGACACAGCTCGAATTGCTCAGAGTCGTTCGTACACTTTCGTACAAGCTACGCGTAGTGGTCATTCTGCGCTATTTTCACGATTATGCTCTGGATGAAATCGCCGAGTTGCTGCAAATCCCGCTGGGTACCGTGAAATCCAGGCATCATCTGGCACTGAAGGCGCTACGCAAGCATTGCGAATTCACAGGAGGAGACTCTTATGTCCATAGACAAACAACTACGCGATGAGCTTCTTCAATATGCTGAATCGTTGAAAACCCCACCCGAGATCGAGAGTCGTGTGTACCTCTCCTATCAAAATGACTTCTTGCAAAAGAAAGGGAGATTATCCATGAAAAAACGTTTGATAAGTGGAATCATAGCAGTGGCTATCCTGATCCCAACAGCGGCCCTGGCGACACCTTATTTAGCTGATCAAATCTTCGGGTCATCGAAAACCATCATCGAGCGTGGTGGAACACAGGAGGATTATCAGGAAATCGAGAAATTCTTTCAGGAAGCAAAAAGTAAGCTGACTGAAGAAGAGTACGCGGAGTTTTCGGCGATCATGAAGCAACTCATGGATCTGAAAATAAAGATCACCGATGAAAACGGGGTGATGCACGAGGATCGGCTGACTGCTGAGGAACGAAAGCAGTTTGAAGAGATACTTCCCCAAAAAGCCGCACCCTTTTTCGAAAAGGTACGTGGCGGCAAGTAAAAAAGAAAGGGACTATCCGGCTTGGATAGTCCCTTCTTGCATTTACATCTATTGCTCTGAAAGCGACAAACTTGGCACGCCATTCAGATCGAGCCCTTCAAACTGTCCTTTTTCATATTTGATAAAGCCTGCTGCTGCAATCATCGCAGCGTTGTCTGTGCATAGTGAGAACGGTGGAATCACCAACGGAATTCCTTCTGCCTTACACCTCGCTTGCAGTCTCTCACGTAATCCACGATTGGCTGCAACGCCCCCAGCCAACAATACCTGCTTCGCTCCATGAGAACGAGCTGCCCGAATCGTCTTTTCTACGAGTACTTCTGTTACAGAGTCTTGGAAGCTCGCAGCCAAATTCGCCGGTTCGATCGTCTCTCCTCGCTGAGCAGCATTGTGCAAGGTATTGAGCACCGCTGACTTCAAGCCACTGAAGCTGAAATCGTAGGAGTCTGGCTCCAGCCATGAACGAGGGAGCGGTACATTTGCCTCCCCTTCATGTGCAAGGCGATCAATATGAGGTCCGCCTGGATACGGCATGTTCAGCGCTCGTGCTACCTTATCATACGCTTCCCCTGCAGCGTCATCTCGCGTTTCCCCCAAAATCTCGAACTGACCGTGCTCCTTCATCCAGACAAGCTCCGTATGCCCGCCCGATACGACGAGTGCGATCAGCGGAAACTCCATTTCTTGCACCAGACGATTCGCGTAAATATGACCCGCGATATGATGGACACCAATTAGCGGGATGCCTCTGGCCATGGAAATGGCTTTTGCTGCTGCCACACCAACTAACAGGGCTCCGACAAGCCCAGGCCCGTACGTCACCGCAATTGCCTGGATGTCATCCAGCGTTTTCCCGGCCTCGGTCAGTGCCTCTTCGATGGTAAGCGTAATATTCTCTACATGTCTGCGAGAAGCCACCTCCGGCACGACCCCACCAAACCTTTTATGGATATCGGCTTGGGAAGCGATGACGTTCGACAGCACCTCTCGACCATCACGGATGACAGCAGCCGATGTCTCGTCGCAGCTCGTTTCAATTCCTAAAATATAAGTAGGAGCACCTGATTCCCTATGTGCTTCGTATTTTTGTTGTATGCGCTTCTCGTAGCGCGACGTATACGTCTTGTTCATTACAATGTCACCCACATAATGATTGCGTCCTCATTGTTATCCGAATAATATCCCTTGCGCCGCCCATGCTCTTTAAAGCCGAGCTTGATATACATGTTTCGTGCGACTGTGTTCGAAGGTCGAACTTCCAGCGTCATGCTATGGGCACCCTGCATCTTGGCAACACCCATCATTTTGATCATCAGTGCCAATCCAACCTTTTTTCCTCGATATAGTGGATGGACAGCGATATTTGTAATATGTGCCTCATCGATCACGATCCACATGCCGCAATAAGCGATAACCCGATTTTGGTGAACGACGACTACATAGCGTGCATTTGGATTTCTCGTCAGCTCGTTGACAAATGCATCATGCGGCCATGGAGTTGTAAAAGCCAAGCGCTCCAGCTCTGCCACAGCCCCAACGTCCTGCATCGTCATATAACGATATTCCAAATCGATTGGTTGACTCATGCTTTTACTCCTTTACGGCCCCCGCCTGCTTTTGGGCAAGCCACTTCGCTTCTGCTTCTGCCAGTTGCAAATACTCCGGAACCAGTTCATGCGCATTTGTGCCGTCTTGTAGCTTGCGCAGTGCCACATAGCCGATATGGGCAGCACGCGGGTGATTGAACGCTGGAGAAGCAAATTGCGCCTGATTCCCGAGCTCTTGCACAATCGTCTCCCGATGCAGCCTTACATCTTCACCCAAGAACAAGATCGGCTCTCCTTGCGCCAGGTCTCGCAACAGTGGCAGCCATTCTCGCAACAGGATGATTTGTTCTGTGGACTGCGCTCGTACCGCCTCCATGCCATCGGAACGATAACAGCCGGTATACACTTGACCTCTGCGCGCATCGAACAGCGGTACAATCAATCCAGAGAAGCCTGTTCCATTCATGGCGATTACCTCCAGACTGGATACACCGATGACTGGCACATTCAGTGACCAAGCCATGCTTTTCGCAGAGGCAACGCCGATTCTTACACCTGTATAGGAGCCCGGTCCGTTTGCCACCCCGAAACCACTGAGATCCTCTGGCGCTGTTCCTGTTGCATCGAGCAGTTCACTGACACAGTCCATCAGACGCACGGAATGGTTTTTTTGCTGGTTCGTCGTCATTTCTGCCAAGACCCGCTCTTCCTCTACCACAGCTACACTTAGCACCAGATTCGATGTATCAATCGCCAGTACGCGCATCAAAATCAAACTCCTCACACAATTTCACATAACGATTCCCTTGAGGAACCAGCTCGATCATCCGCTGTTCCTCCCCTTCTCTACGCAGGAAGACGGTCATCCGATCTGTCGGCAGGACATCCTCGATCAAAGAGGCCCACTCTACGACACAGACACCTTCTCCAAAAAAGTAATCGTCCAGACCAAGAGAGTCTGGATCATCGCCTACCCGGTAGACATCCATATGATAAAGCGGCAAGCGCCCCTGATATTCTTTTATGATAGTAAAGGTCGGACTGTTCACTACTTGTCGGACTCCTAGTCCTTTGGCCAACCCCTGGGTAAAAGTCGTCTTGCCCGCTCCCAGATCACCCTCCATCGCGAGGAAGTCACCTGGTTCAAGCAGACCTGCCAGTTGCTCGGCAAAGCGCTGCGTCTCCTGCGCTCCCGTGAGCCTCCATGTATAGCTCATCTCTTTCATCCACTCCTAAAATGGTTGAATCCCGCTTTGGGTAACGGGAGCTGTTGATCATCGCGCTGAAGCATCAATTCTGGCTCATGCGTTTTTCCTACCACCTCACCGATGACAGTAAACGGTACACCACTAGCGGCAAATTGCTTGCTTACGGCTTCATAGTGACTTTTCGCAAGCGTTCCGACCAATTGATAATCTTCACCGCCATAAAAAGCCCATTCCAGCGGATCTTTCTCTACGTGCCGTGCATACTCCCGAACTTCGTCATGGATCGGTACCATTGCAGCATCGACCAAAATCGATACGCCGCTCGCCTCGGCAATCTCCCACAGCTCTGACGCCAGCCCATCACTTACATCATTTAGCGCACTGCATGCCCCTGATTCCAAGAGCAGTCTGCCCGCCTTTATTTGGGCAACGGGACGCTGATGGGCATTCATCAATGTCTCCCAAGGTAAAGAGACACCTCTTTCAGCAGTCTCTCCTTGCAGGAGAAGATGTAGTCCTGCTGCAGAAGTTCCGACATGCCCTGTAACAAAAACAAGCTGCCCAGGCTTTGCTTGTGAACGACGAATGGCACGCCCTTTTTCCACCTCACCCAAAACGGTAACACTCAGGTGTAGGGCATCAGGCGCAGAAACAGTATCGCCACCAATGACACGAACTCCATATGCCAGACAAGCCTCGTAAATACCTTCATAGATTTGCTGGCATTCGTCAGGCGTCCATTGCGGACTTACCGCGATACTGACAAGCGCGTACCGGGCAACCCCGCCCATCGCTGCAACGTCGCTCACATTGCTGATAACAGCCTTATATCCGATATCACTAGGATTCATCGTTTTCTTCAAAAAATGAACCGTCTCCACCATCGCATCGCAACAGGCCACGACTTCCATTTCTGGTGCTGGGGAGAAGACAGCGGCATCATCCCCTATCCCGACGGTTAAACCGTTCCCTTCCTGCCCCGCAGAACGACTTGTCCATTGCCGGATCAGGGAAAATTCGTCGTGTGCCACTTCAAACGCTCCTTTTCCTTCGCGGAAAACATTTTTCGTCTGTTCATTATACCCCTGCTGTCAAAAGACGCGCAAGAAAGCCAACCTCCTCTGATTCTTTACGTCGTTAGCTCGTGCAGCAGCAGCTTTCCTTTGCAGCGTCCGCAACGATAACGGCTCGGGTTCATCTTTCGTTTGCGTTTGTAGCTCATGCCACATGCCTTGCATACCAGCTCGTATCGATATGGCAGGGTTGTCCGACCGTTTCCTACCTGTTGGCAGTATCGACTTCCCCCCACCTGACGCAGAAGCAGTTGAAAATCCAGATCAGCGTGACGATACCCGCGCTTTTCTATGTGCAAATGATAATGGCAAAGCTCATGCTTGATGATCGCAATCAATTCCTCCACACCATGCTCCTGCAAATGCTTCGGATTCAATTCAATGTCATGCGAGCGCAGCAAGTACCTGCCGCCAGTGGTGCGCAATCTGCTGTTAAAGCGGGCCTGATGGCGAAAGGGCTTGGCAAAAAATTCGCTGGATATCTGCTCTACCAGCATTTGCAGTTCCGAATCGGTCATCTCATCTCCTCCGCTTCCTTCTTTTCACCATAGCAGTTCCAGTTGAAAAGTGCCAGACAGATAGGCTACACTATGTGCAAATAAATGGTTGTGACCGTTTAAACGATAGACAGAATGGTGGAGGAGCTCATGCGCTATTTGTTATTGCAGTCCAGTGACGGACTACAGTTTGTCTCGTTGCCCGAAACGCATATGTATCAATTAATCGCTCTATTGAAACGACTTTACAAGGAAATTGACAAATTGACGATCACAGAGCGCCCAGAATTGCCTACGGTTCTGGCAGACTGTGCGGATGTGGAACGGTTAGGAAACGAGCTTTCGATCGTGGATGGTCTGGAGTACGTCAGTGGTCTGGAGCGCCGCTTCGCTGCCCTACAAGAGACAGAGTATCCACTCATCTCTTTATTGACAGAGATTCGTGCCCTGCAAGCCCAATTGGAATATTTGCACGAAGAAGAAGAGTAAATGAAAATTGTAGGCACCTCCTGCTCGTCTCGGCGCATACATTGCCTATAGACGAATCTCTCCAGGAGGTACTTTCATGCCACAATGGATGCGCAGGCAGTTGCAACGTGCCTTTAATGGAAAGGACGTTCGCCAAATTCGTGTGCTCAACAGTTGCTGGTTCTTATATTTAGAAAAAAATGGCGGCCGCCCTGACTGACAGGAGGCCGCCTTTTAGTTCATTCTTATCCTTCCGTTGGCGCGATCATGGTCATCCCTACACGCTGACGTTTCTCGTCAATTTCTACTACCCATACATCTACGATATCGCCAACAGTCACCACTTCAAGTGGATGTTTCACAAAGCCCTTCTTCAAACGGGAAATGTGCACGAGACCGTCGTTTTTCAGACCAATATCCACAAACGCTCCGAAGTCGACCACGTTGCGCACAGTCCCTTGCAGCTTCATGCCCACACTCAGATCAGACAACTGGAGGACATCACTTCGCAAGAGTGGTTTTGGCAGCTCGTCACGCGGGTCGCGACCAGGACGCAAGAGGCTGTCCACAATGTCTTGCAGCGTAGGCTCACCAATCCCGAGCTTCGCAGCGGTCTCTTTTACATCCAAAGACTGCACGCGTTCCTTGCAGTTCTCACTGCCGATCTCCTGAGCGCTAATGCCCAGCATCGACAATAACTGGTGTGTCGCATCGTACGATTCCGGGTGAATCGGTGTTTTGTCCAGTGGATTCGCTCCATCCATCACACGGAGAAACCCGATGCACTGCTCATACGTTTTGGCACCCAAGCGCGGAACTGCCTTCAGTTGGGAGCGTTCCGTGAACTTCCCGATCTCGTCCCGTTTTTTCACGATATTCCCTGCTACTTGACGGCTGATCCCTGATACATACTGCAATAGAGAAGGGGAAGCGGTATTCACATCTACTCCGACATGGTTTACGGCAGACTCAACCACAAACTGTAGGCTGTCTGCCAGCCTCGATTGTGAAACATCGTGCTGGTACTGACCGACCCCGACGGACTTCGGATCGATTTTGACCAACTCAGCGAGCGGGTCCTGCAAGCGACGTGCAATAGAGGCCGCACTTCGCTCTGCTACATCCAGGTCCGGGAATTCTTCCTTGGCCAGGGTAGATGCGGAATACACGGATGCACCTGCCTCGTTCACGATGATGTACATTACCTCTCGCTTCAGCTCTTTCAGTAGCGTGGCAATGAACTGTTCTGTCTCCCGCGAAGCTGTACCGTTCCCAATCGCAACAACCGTAACTCCATAGGTTTCGATCAACTGCTTCACTTTCACTGTAGCTTCAGCCACTTTATTGGCCGGAGGGGTCGGATAAACGACGGCAACCTCCAGCAGTTTGCCGGTTTCGTCTACAACGGCGAGCTTGCAGCCTGTTCGAAACGCCGGATCAACCCCAAGTACGACTTTTCCTTTTACAGGCGGTTGAAGCAGCAAATTGCGCAGGTTTTCTGCAAAGATGTGAATAGCACGTTCCTCGGCTGCCTCTGTCAGCTCAGCGCGCACCTCTCGTTCAATAGAAGGGGCTATCAGACGTTTATACGCGTCCTCGACTGTCAATGTTAGCAGATCGCGGGCAACGGTATCACGAGGAAGTATGCGTTTTTGCATCCAAGCCAAAATCTCTGCGACAGGCGCTTCAATAGAAACCTTCAAAATACCTTCGTTCTCTCCCCGATTGATGGCCAGTACCCGATGTGGAACGACCTTTTTCAGAGGCTCACTATATGCGTAATACATTTGGTATACATTTTTCTCGTCTGCTTCTTCGGCTTTCTGCTCCGTCAGAAGCAATCCTTTTTGAACCGAGCGCTGGCGGACCCACTGGCGAATTTCTGGGTCATCAGACAGAATTTCCGCCACAATGTCCATTGCTCCTTGCAGAGCTTGCTCAGTCGTCTCTACGCCTTTTTCCGGGTTGATGTATAGTTTTGCTTCTTCTTCCGGATTCCCCGTTTTCGGTAAGCTCATGAGGTAGTTGGCAAGCGGCTCTAGTCCCTTCTCCTTGGCCATGGTTGCACGCGTGCGGCGTTTTTGGCGGTAAGGGCGGTACAGGTCCTCTACCTCTTGGAGCTTTGTCGCACGTTCAATTGCTGTGCGCAGCTCGTCCGTCAGCTTGCCTTGCTCATCGATGAGCCGAACGACTTCTTCCTTCCGCACTGACAGGTTGCGTAAATAGCGAACGCGTTCCTCAATCGCTCGAATTTGTGTTTCATCTAGCTGCCCCGTCATTTCTTTGCGGTAGCGGGCAATAAAAGGAACCGTGTTTCCTTCATCCAAAAGGGCAACCGTGCGCTCCACCTGGTGAGGTTTGACACCCGTATCTTGGGCGATTGTCTGGATCATCAACGTAAGCTCCATACCTGTCCTCCTGCGCTCATTCTTCGTCGTTTATTGTACCACATTTGCTAACAAGGACTGGAAAAAGGGAAGAAAAAAGAGGAGCCACTTGGCCCCTCTACGTCACGGTTTCTAGCTGTTCCACTTTCAATGCTTCTCTCAGCTTGCCCAACGCCCTGCGCTGAAGGCGGGAAATATGCATCTGCGACATCCCCATGATGTCCCCAGCTTGTTTCTGACTCAAATTTTGATAAAAAGTTAATTGAATAATTTCTTTTTCACGGTGATCCAAAATTTGCAGGGCCCGCTCCAGCATCAGATTCTGCTCGACTGCTCCGTACCCCTCTTCTGTCGTCCCCACTAGGTCGAGTAAAGAAATGGTGTTGCCATCCAGATCCGCTTCCAGCTCGCTGTCCATAGAGAGAGAATGATAGCTGCGCCCCATCTCCAACGTTTCCAGAATTGCTTCCTCTGTAACGCCGAGGCTGTTGGCAATGTCCGCAATTTGGGGAGAACGCTGCAGCTTGATCGTGAGCTCGTCGACCACCCGTTTGATCTTCGGGCTCAGCTCCTTAACCCTGCGCGGAACATAGACACTCCATGTCTTGTCCCGAATATAACGCTTAATCTCCCCTACAATGGTCGGGATCGCAAAGCTCTCAAATGTCCGCTCAAAGCTAGGGTCGAACCGACGAAAGGAAGCAAGCAGGCCGATTAATCCGACTTGCACGAGGTCTTCATACATGACTTGTCCGCGAACAAACTTCTTCGCTAACGATTCCACAAGAGGAGTATAGGCCCTCACCAGTTGTTCCTGTATCGCAGGATCTTTTGTTTCACCATACAGGTGGATGAGCTCCTTCAACTCCTCTGGACTATATTTCTGCTTCCGAGATTGTCCAGTCATTGCCAGCCACCCCATCCTGCCGAACATACTTGGTCATGGAGACTACTACCCCTGATTCAGAGCGAGTCTCCACCTCATCCATAAGCGTGTGAATGAGATAGAGCCCGAGCCCACCCTCATCCAAATCCTCTATGCTTTTCCCTGCATAAATCGGCGTCAGTTGCTCAGCAATGAGCTCATTTGAAAATCCAACCCCCTGATCGCTTACCTCGATCACCAATCGATCTTCAAAAACGTGGCATTGGATATGAATGGAGCCAGGATTCTCTGTTTCCTTGTATGCATGTCTTACTACATTCGTGCATGCTTCTCCGACGGCAAGCTTGATATCCTCGATCTCGTCATAAGAAAAGCCCATACGGTTGGCTACACCGGATACAGTCAGACGAGCTACTCCCAAATACTCCGCCTTGCTTGGCAAAGTCAATTGAATCACGTCTGCCTCAGGTCTATTTGGACCCATTACTCGCTCTCTCCTTTGCGGATGGCAATATGATCGTATAAGCCAGTAATGCGAAATAGCCTTTCCACACGCGGAGACAATTTGTGCACCTCAAATGTACGATTTCGTTGGATGCACTCTTTCATAATCCCGATGAAAATTCCAATTCCGGTACTGTCCATGTATTCTACTGCTTCCAAATCAACCGTAATGCGATTGATATCCGGCTTGGTGACGAGTGACATGAGTGTTTCCTTTACTTTCGGTGCTGTAAAAGCATCAATATCTCCACCAAGGACCACTCGGTACTCAGTTTCAAGGCTCGTTGTCTTAATCAACAGGTCCATCTGCGTCTCCCCCCGTACGTTGCTTAGGTTCTTCGAAGTACAATCATGGTGTAATCATCCAGCAGGTCAAACTGGGAGAGCAGAAGCAGTCTATTGTACAGGCCGTTTGCCATCTTTTGGGCAGATTCGCCAACCTCTTTTTGCAAATGGTGTACAAGCTCTTCCCTTTGCAAATAATATCGGTTATTTTTGCATTCTGTTACACCATCCGTCAGAAGAATCAGAACATCATTTATTTCTAAATAAATCTCCTGAACCTCGTATTCACTGTTTGGGCGTAAACCGAGTGCATTCCCTCGCCCTTCGAGATCGTAAAACTTCCCTTCGGCTGACCTGTACAAAAATCCTGGCTCGTGTCCTGCCATCGCATAACGAAAGCAGTGTTCCTTCGAGTCGTAACTGCCAAACATCATCGTCACAAACATGCTCGGATCAATATTTCTTCCCACGATCCGGTTTAAATGGTGCAGCATTTCATCGGGACCCAGCTCCATTTGTCCAAGGCTGTCTATCGCATATTTCACCATCGACATACACATCGCAGCAGGCATTCCTTTTCCGGTAATGTCTGCAATGGCGACGCCGAAACGCCCTTCGGTTTGTTCAATGAAGTCGTAATAGTCACCCGAGATTTGTTTCGCGGCAACACTCACTACGCCAATCTCCAGCTCTGGATAGACTGGAACCTCACTTGGCAAAAGTGATTGCTGCATCGCTTTTGCCACGGCTATTTCTGATTCCATCTGCTGATGCCGATTGCGCCAGCTATTTACGGATCGATGCTCGTTCCCATATTCAATCATGACCTCTGTCAAAATGGAGAAGGAGGAGCGCACAAACTCAGGCACTTCCCCGAGCTGCTCAAGCGCTTGCGCATGCAAATCAGTAATTTCTTCTGGCGAAATATCTCGAGAAAGCATCCATTTGCCCAACTGCTGGGCTCCGTAGAGCTGGTCTTCCCCTTGAGCACTCAGGTAATCCCGAAGAATTTTTACATACTCTTCTTGGAAGCTCCGGGTTACCATTTATCTCATTCCTCCTTTGCTTGATCGCTCCACTTCACAACAACGACACGCGTCCCTTCACCAAGGGTACTGTGGATCTCAAATTCATCCATCATGCGCCTGACACCCGGCAATCCGGCCCCGAGGGCACCTGAAGTCGAATAGCCATCATCTAACGCCTGGCGAATATCAGGAATCCCTGGACCGCTGTCATTCGCTGTTATTTGCAAGCCGATCACTCCTCCGCGTTCAATCGGCGAAATCGTGATCGTCCCCGTACCCGCATACAAATAAATATTGCGAGCCAATTCAGAGATTGACGTGGCGATGCGGGACTGCGTGATCGTGCCAAAGCAAAACAACTTCGACATATTTCGCCCCACTTGCCGCGCCGTCACAATGTCTGATTCTTGTTCTATATTGATTGTCTCAGGAGAATAGTCTGCCACAACCAAAAAAACCCCTTCCGCCTCGCTTGGTAGGTAGAAATGAGTTTTTTCTCTACCTCGAAAAATAAATCATATTGTGTCACTTTTTGTCTTATATTCTCATTTCGAACAGTTCGCTGTGCACCTATAAAATCCCTGCAAATTTGACAGCAAAAAACCACTTGCTTCACTCAAGTGGCTTTTCCTATCATCTGATCTTTTTTCACACGTTAAAAATCAATGAGTCCTAAACTGATTTGCAAGGATTCATTAACCCGATCCATCATCTCGTCATCGAGATGCGTTATTTTATCAGTTAGACGTTGTTTGTCAATGGTTCGTATTTGTTCCAACAGAATAACGGAGTCACGATCAAATCCATAAGTTTTTGCGTCAATTTCCACATGCGTAGGCAACTTCGCCTTTTGAATCTGCGCCGTAATGGCTGCGACGATGACCGTCGGACTAAATCGATTTCCAATGTCGTTTTGAATGACTAAAACAGGCCGTACGCCTCCTTGCTCAGAGCCAACGACCGGGGACAGGTCCGCGAAAAACACATCGCCACGTTTGACAATCACCAGTCACACCCCGCTAACTAAGCGGACAAGAGTATGGTCAGCCTCTTCTTCAGCGCCAAAAGCCTCCGATGCCATATTCAGATTGATCTTCGCCATCTCCATGTACCCTTTTTGCATGGTCTCACGGATTGTGCGTTTTTTTCGCTCTTTCAAATACAAATGCATCGCTTGACGAATAAACTCGCTGCGATTGGATTTTTCCTTTTGAATAACGCCATCCACTTCCTGAAGCAAGTGTTGTGGCAAGCTGATCATGATGCGTTTCGTGTTTGACTTCGACAAGACAAATCCACCTCCAACCATGACCGTAACTTCCATCCGCTATGCTGGTTCTAGAAAGAACAGCCAATATGAACAATACCATTATGTCGAATCCATTGCAAAAATATACCTACTGTCGCTTTTTCGGTGAGAAAACGTGAGTGTAAACAATCTAAAGGTGCAGGTGAAGACTTCGTTTACCCAAAAAAGCCAGCTTTTTCGCTTAACTAGTATTCGTGTTCCACGGGAAAATTCCTGCTGATTTTCCTTGCTAGTTATTTACATTTTCACGGGACGAGTACTTCATCGTCAATGGGTGAAATACGTCAATTACTTTCTGGTCGCGCAAATAGAGGCGCGGAATTCGGTAATTCAGCATACAAGGAACCTCGTAATTGATTGTTCCCAGCAATTCGGCAATTTCATCCAAGGAGATTTCCTCGTCACCCTGCTTACCATACAAGACGACCTCATCATTGACCGCTGCTTCTGTCGAATTCAGGCTGACCATGATTTGATCCATACAAACTCTGCCTGCAATCGGGTAGCGCGATCCATTGTACAAAACCTCGCCACGATTGGACAAAAGGCGAGAATAGCCATCTGCGTATCCGATCGGCAGCGTTGCAATCCACTCGTCAGGCCTTGCTGCATACGTAGCACCATAGCTGACCGTGAATGGCTCATCTGCCTTCTTTACGTGGGCAATTCTCGTCTTGAGCGCCAGGGCGGGGGTAAGAATGACATCCGCACGTTCTTTCATGTACACAGAAGGATACAATCCGTATAAACCTATGCCTAAACGAATCGTATCATACCCCCAATCGGGAAATGCGATAGCCGCAGCCGTATTGCAGCAATGAACGGTCGGCAAAGTTTTATTTGCTTCACGCAGTGCTTGCAAAAAGGATTGAAACAAGTCGTGTTGTCGTCGCACATGGGTTGTATCTGGTTCATCCGCGCAGGCAAAATGCGTAAAAATGCCTGTCCACTTAAGCTTAGAGCATTCTTCAAGGGCACCTACAACGGCAAGTAAATCTTCCTTTGTCCGAACGCCCAAACGTCCCATGCCCGTATCGGTCTTCACATGAATCCCGACAGTCTTGTGATCGTTTTTCTGAAGAATGTCGTTCGCTTCCGTGATCCATTGGACGCTGTAAGCAGTTAACTCCACTTCCAGCTCGCTTGCAGTGACAATGGATTCGACAGGTGTGTATCCCAACACCAAAATCGGCGCTGTGATCCCTGCCCTCCGCAAAATAAGCGCTTCATCGAGCAATGCGACTGCAAGTGAATCTGCACCGCTCGCCAACGCTTCTTTTCCGACATGGACAGCGCCATGACCATACCCGTCTGCTTTCACAACAGCCATAATACCCGTTTTTTCTGGCAAATGGCGTTTGAATGTCTCGAGGTTCGCCCGGATGGCATCCAAATCAACCTCTACCCAAGTGTCACGACAAAACGATTTCATTCCTATCTCCTCTTGTTCCCTTTTTTATAGTAAAACAAGCGCTCATTTAAATGACTGAGAAATTGCCTGGAAACCATCAGTGATTCCTTTTTGCCGCCTACACGATAAAAATGACGGCCTTCATAAATTTGCTCGACTTCAGACAACGGGTAGCTCTTTTCCTGCCCTGACATGGATATAATCAGGTGGGTCTTGGTTAGCTTGTACACCGGACGCAATACCGATTTGTACATAAACGGAGACAATCCAACAACAGCAATGGCAATGGCGAAAACAAGCACCTTGAATCTCGTGTCATTGGTCGGGAAAAATTGAGCGAGTATCATCATCCCCAGCACAAACATGACAGTCTCGTTAATGCGCATTTTCCAGCTTTTTCGCAGGAGCATGTCTTTGTAGGTCGATGCTTCCTGGTACAAAACTTCGTTAGACGGTTTCTTCATGTAAAGCATGCCACCTCATTCAATAAGTTACTCTGAATGTATCGTGTTTTCCCGCTGTGTGTCAATTCGCGGATTGTCCTTTCACCTCATTCGCACGTTGGTTTTTATGTACAAATCGGCCCTCATCGACCAATCCCGAGAAAATAGAAAAGCAGATGGGGTTAGCTCCCACCTGCTGACTTTTCTACATGGTTTCCTCCTGGTCTTTTTCCTCTTTTTCATGTCTAGGGAAAACGACTTTTTCAAAGCTGCCATCCACCATCTTTTGCACCATCGCTGTCAATTCCTCGCTGCGCTTGTCTGCTTGCTCCTGTGTGAGCTTGCCTGCCGCTACTGCTTCTTTTAGCTTGGCTCCGTGCTGACCTACCAAGAGCTTGATGACGTCATTCGCTTCTACGCCTTGCTCCTTGGCAATAGTCGCCAACGATTTTCCTGCTTTTTGCTCTTCCTTCAGCTTGTCTGCATCCAGCTTGAGGAGGGACAGCAGTTCTTCATTTTTCTCAATGCCCATCCCTTTACCTGGTCCACGTCCGTGATGCGCGTTTTGCACCATTTCTTTTACCCGCTCACTGGCGTGCTCATTCATTTTGTCGGCTTGTTCCTGTGTCAGCTTCCCGGCGGTTACCGCCTCTTTCAGCTTGGCTTCCTGTTGTTTCACCAGCAACGCCACCAGATCATCCACGGATACACCTTGGGCTTCTGCGATTGCAGCCAGCGATTTGCCCGCTTTCAGCTCTTCCTGGAGCTTGTTGGCGTCCAGCTTGAGGAGGGACAGCAGTTCTTCGTTTTTCTCGAAGCCACCGATGAAGCCTCCTTTTCCGAAGCCTTTATCCGGTTTCGTGTTTTCTACCTGTTTTTTTACGCGATCGCTCAGGTTTTCAGACAGCTTATCTGCCTGCTCCTGTGTCAGCTTGCCTGCTGTTACTGCTTCCTTCAGTTTGGCTTCTTGCTGCTCAACCAGAAGTGCGACGACATCTGCTGTCTCAACTCCTTGGGCTTGTGCAATCGTTGCAAGTGTTTTCCCTGCAGCAAGCTCTTCTTTCAGCTTGTCAGCGTCCAGCTTCAACAGCGAGAGCAGCTCTGTATTTTCTTTGAAGCCCACTCCACCATGGTGACCCATCTTGCCTGTTTTGAATTTTACTTCTGCCGGTTTATTCAATGAAGTTGGCTTTGCTGAATCGGCTGCCATTGCTCCGCCTATGCTACCCAGACTCAGAACCACTGCCATCGTTCCCATCAGCATTCCCATTTTCGTTTTGCTAAACATATACACTCAACCCTTTCGTCTTTGCTCGTGTAGTGTGCTTGCTCTTTGTTACAAGACCAAGTGTACATGGGTATTTTTAGATTCCCGTTTGAGAAAAAAGGAAAACTTGAGGGAAAATCGTAGAAAACTATGTCAACATAGTAGAGGAAAAGAAAAAGCACAGTTCTCTTCGACTCTGACACGCCATCAGGGGGATTCACTGGCCGTCTCCACTCCAAAAAGGGGCCCGTCGATCCAAAGCCACCCTACGGGCGGAAGTTTCTCAGGGAAGAAGTGTTCGATAAGCGTGGTCCCCTTTTTGGAGTTCCGACTGGGTAGGCGTTGTCAAGGTCTGCGAGCCCTGTGCTTTTTCTTTTCGCCAGCTTTTTTCATTCATTATTTCTTTAAAAACTTAGGAAGATCATCCTTTGAGTATCAACTGGGGGAATTTTCTCAAATAGTAGAACAAAGCCGCTTAGGAAGAAGTGCATTTCCAGTCCAAGCGCTTCTGGAGCCCGACCCAGTTCCGAAATAAATGACGGGGGTTTTCAGCTTCAACCTCTGCGAATCCTTCATCAAGATGACTACTTTTGAAGCGCTCCCGTCATTTATTTCGGAACGGACAGTCCAATCTACAGCGGGGCGTAGGCCGAAGCGTAGACTGGAAATGCGCTTCTTCCCCTCCACCACAGCCACTTTCCCGGAAGGCAGCAAAAGAGGACGGCATTCACCGTCCCCTCTCCCACGCTTTTATTTCGCGCTGAGACCATATGTCGACTGTGCGACATTCACCATTTCCTCCTCTGGAAGATCCCCTGCGATTGTATATTCGATGCCGTCGAGCTCCCACGTCAGCAGTCGCTGATTTTCACCTGTCTGCGCAAGCACACCAACCGTAAAGCCGAGGTTCACAGGCATACCTTGCTCATACGACACAGATGCTGCTGTCGGGCGTCCTTCGATTACCTTGTAGTTGTAGGCCCCTTTGTAGGTCAAGATGACTTTTCTCTCCCCATCACGGGTAACTGGTTCTATATCTCCTTGCGTAACCCCTTCTGGCATATACGTAGGGACGATGACACCGAATTGGCTATTCGGCTGTTTCACGACCTGTCCATTTGCTTGCGCCATTGTTGGGATCGTTGTCAACGAGCTTGTTGTCATATTGCGCTCTTTGTCAAAGGCATCTTTGTCAAACATAGGGTTGAACGAAAAATCAGTGAAATCAATTCGTACGAGCGGATTCATGCTAGCATCCATAATTTCGGCGTGCGTCGGTTTGAAATCTTCTGTCAGCCAAATTTTTTGCTTGGTCAAAGAACGATTGCCGCTGTAGTTCGCTTTCACTTCGAATACATACTGTTTTTCTTCCATCTTCATTTGGCGCTCAGTGTCGTCGATAATGCTCTTGGCCAGCGTTTCGTATAGATACAACGGTCCGTTGTTCTCAGGCCAGCCACTTTGGAAGCGGAAGCTCTTGTTCAGATGCGGGGTCAGTACAAAGACTCCTTCATTGTTTCGCAAGATGATTTGTGTAATGCCACGCTGCTTCGAGGTGAGAGCTACCCGATAGTTGGTTGGCTTTTCATACCAGACCTGAACATCGTACTCCATGGGGGTAGAGCCTGTCTGCATGGTCAAAACAGCCTGAGACTTGTACCCAGTCATTTTTCCCAGCGTACCGTTCAGGTCGCTCACCACATCTTCCGGTGTTTTTTGACCGAAACAACCGCCGAGGAACAGGGTGAAAACCAACAATAACACCAGTGGTAAAGCTACCCGTTTCATTCAATGAACTCCTCCTTGTCAATATTTTCGACAAAGAAGGGCATCCCTGTCTATTTCCTGGGAAATCTGTCAGTCTCTCGCCCATGCAGCGCACATCGTGTCAATGGTTGCGAATGGATACGAAGTTGGCGATATATCGCTTGGATCGGCTACAGACTTAGCCTTCCTGTGTAAGAGCAGGTAGTCCCTCCTGATCTACGCGATATAAATGTATGTCCATCCTCGTCCCAATATGCAGACAAGTTTCTCGAGGTTGCTCAAAACATCTATCGTTCTTCTACAATGACTTGCGCAATCGCATGCGTCTGGCTATGCGAAATACTCACATGAATATGAACGCGAGCAGGGTCCAGATCGAGTTTGCTGTACACCTCGTGCTTTATGGTCATGATTGGCTTGCCCGAATCATTCGGGAGAATTTCCATATCCAAAAAGCTGAGTACAGCACCAATGCCTGTGCCAAGAGCCTTTGCACCTGCTTCCTTGGCAGCAAATCTGCCTGCAACCATTTCCGCCTGTCTCGTCTCTGACTTTCCATTCAGGAGCTGTTGTTCCTCTGTGGTCAAAAAGTGTTTGATCGCACGCTCTTGTCTTTTTATCAAAGTAGCAATGCGCTCTATTTCCACAATGTCTATGCCTGTTCCAATGATCATGTGAAATTGCCTCCTAGTGGGCTGATTTACGAATCACAGTATCATCCACTTCCAGGCTTTTGCAAGTGCAGTGCGAGGATAGAAACCACATTCCATGCATAGACTTTACGTAAAAATAAGAAAACCCCCGCAAATTGCGAGGGCTTTTGTCCGCTGGCTCCTACTCAGTAGCTTGGCCAGAAGATTGTTGTGCAGCCGATTGTTGGTTTTGACGACGAACTTCCGCAACATTTGTCTCACTTGCGAACTCAGTCGCAGCGCCTTGGGAAGCAGCGCGTTGTGCGGATTGTTGGTTCTGACGACGAACCTCTGCTGCGTTTGTTTCACTTGCGAATTCAGTCGCAGTGTTTGCTGCTTGGCTAGCTTGGTTCGCTTGGCCCATACCTCTGTTTTGTTTAGGCATCGTTACATTCACCTCCTCGACGTCACTGAATATAATTTGTACCGCCCCCTATGTGCGTATCCATCCTCATTTTTCCAAACCATGCTGTTGTTTACTTGCTTTGTCAGGACCGATCATTCATATTGGAAAGAGCAAGGCATTTACTCTGCTTTTGAAAGGGGCAATACTGTATGGCTTACAAGGTTATTATCTATACGCAAGTCACTTGCGGTCCTTGTCAGGAAGAAAAAATGTGGCTGACTTCAAACAACATTGCTTTCGAAGACAGAGACATTCGTCAAAACGAGGCTTATTTTCAGGAAGCCATTCAATTAGGCGCCAGCATGACACCTGTAACCTACATTGAAAAGGAAAACGGCGAGCAAATTGTCATCCATGGATTTAACAAGGAAGAACTAAAAAAAGCGTTGGATCTCAATTGATCCAACGCTTTTTACGACTGATCAGCCAAATGAAGGTTCACTTGCAACTGATTTTTGTTTGACGATTGGCGACATATCCGGCAAGTTAGACAAAATTTGCTTAACCTCAGGACCGCATTCTGTATTAACGGAGTAATATACCCACGGTCCCTTCCGACGCTCTTTGACCAAACCATGAGTTTTTAGCTTAGCCAAGTGCTGGGAAACAGAAGGCTGGGAAGTTTGCAAAATTTCCACGAGATCACGGACACATAAGGACTGTACTTGCAGGAGAGCCATGATCGTCAAGCGCGTCTTGTCACCAAGTAGCTTATAAGTCTCTGACAAAAACAGAACCTGCATCAAATCCATTTCCATAAGGATACCCACCTTTGCCTTACATATCTGTTTATCAGTATACTATATGGCTTATATGATGGGGAAGATAGAACGCAAAAGTTATGTGAACCCAGCTTATACATCTTGCTTTTTCATCGCCTCAACGATCTTGTCTGCAGTGCGTGCAGCCAGCGCCATGACTGTATTTGTCGGGTTGCTGCCACTCGAGGTAACGAACGTAGAAGCACCCGCTATGAAAAGATTGGGTATGTCATGTGACTGCCCAAATTCATTCACAACGGAGGTTTCCCTGTCATTCCCCATTCGGCATCCCCCCATGAGATGAGCGGTATCAGATACCACATGCTCCGGCTGCCCCCCCATCGCTTCTACAATCCGGTTCATTTGTCCAATAGCATGCTTGTACAGTTGTTTGTCGTTCTCCTGATAGCTGAACGTTACCGTAGGGATTGGCATACCATATTCATCTTTTTCCCCAGAGAGCGTCACTCTGTTATCAGGATGAGGCAGTACTTCCCCGACCAAGGTGATCCGCGCATACATATTGTAATCCAGCATGGTCTCTCGAAGCTGTTTTCCCCATAAATACGAGCCATCTTCCCTCTCGGCAGCAATAGCAGCCGCCATCCCGACCGGACGTGACCCGTGTGCACTCAACGTATATCCACGGGCAAATCCTCGTTCCCGGTCCGTCTCGTAAAAATGCTGGGTCAAGGCAAGGACAGGTGTTCCTTTATACAATCGCACTTCCTCCGGTAGTCGTCCGTATACATCATGACTAGAGTGGGGCATAATTGCTTTTCCTACCCATCCACTCGAATTCGCCAGCCCTTGTGGAAACTGAGCATTCGCCGAACTGAGCAGCAATCTGGGAGTCTCCACCACAAACCCGGCCAGAATGACCACACGAGCCATTTGCCTGTGTGTCAAACCATTATGGTTGAACAACACGCCACTGACCCGGTCGCCAGCCATCAAAATTTCCGTCACCATGCAGTCGGACAGCACCTCTGCCCCCTCCGCTATCGCCTTGGGGATATGATGAATCAACCCGCTGTACTTCGCATTCGGCATGCACCCTTGATTGCAAAAGCCACGATTGATACAGGGGGGACGTCCATCAAAAGGACCCGATAAAATCGCCAGAGGGGCAACCACACTCTCGATCCCCAGCTTCTCGCATCCTTCCCGGAACAGTTGGGCATTGGCACTGATTGGCTCTCGAACAGGGTACGGATATGGGCCTTGAAAGGAACCCCACGGAAAATGATTCGGACCGGAAACCGCAATCTCCCGTTCAATCTTGTCGTAGTACGGGGCAAGATCCTGATACGTAATTGGCCAGTCTTCCCCTACGCCGTCTACGGTTTTTGTCTTGAAATCACTTTCGTGGAAACGCAGGAATACCCCCGTAAAATGTACGGTGCCTCCCCCAATTCCCCGCCCTGAGTTGTTATGTCCCAAACGCAGCGGGTCATTGCCTGCTACCAGCCTCGTTTCCTGCCAGGCCAATCTCCGCATCGACAGCTCATCACTGGCAAAATCGTGTTGCGGGTCCCAAAACGGTCCTGCTTCCAAGACGACTACACGCAACCCGGCCTTTGCCAGCTCATAAGCCAGCACGCCCCCTGCCGCTCCAGCACCGACAATGCATACATCTGCGTCATCGGCGTATTTTCTTTGATCCACAGGAGTGGGGCGATGAGTAATCGTACGATGGTCATGACTCGTCATTTGCTTTCGCCTCCCATGGGTCCGTCAATCCTTTTTCCACCCGGACATAGCCGCGCGGATAAGCGGGACCTCCGTAGCCGATATCCGACCAAACCAACGGATGTGAGTAGTACGCACTGACTGTGTCATGCAGCAGCCGCTTGAAAAAATCTACGGGAGCGAGGTCTGTCCACGCCTCCTGGTTTTGGATGCCCCCATTCGCGACGTGTTGAAGAACGGCTTCCTGCTGGTCAAGCTTCAACGCAACAAAATCAGTTCCATAAGCCGCATGACTCTCCGCATCAATCCCTTTCAAGCCCGAGCGGTAGAGCTCTTTTTTTGGTGGAACTCCGACCTTTCGTTGCGACTCGCCGATATTACTAGCCGTCGTATTATCCAGATGCTCCACCACAAAGGTCAGCACCTCTAAGCGGTGATCATTGACCAATACCCCTACGACTGTCTGCAAGAGCAATGATTCAGGCTTCGTAAAAAATTGATTGGCAATCGCGGGCATTTTTCTGGCCCCTACTACTTTCCTGGTGTGAGCATCCCACTCTGTATGCTGATCCCAAACATCATAGGATGGGTAACGTTTAGGCTTCTCCATGTCCTCTCACCCCTTCGAAAACGATTTTTACCAAAACAGCGCAAGAAGCCCTAATGCTGACATTGCCGTGATCAGTAAAGGAAGAATCACAGGAGGACCGACGAGAAAATTTTGACCTTGTGAATAACCTCCCACACGCTGCCCAACCCCGACCGTATGTAAATAGGCTCCGTACAAACCACCAGCCATGCCAACCACCATCATCAAGGCAAACACCCAACGCAGCCACCCCGCATTCACAAACGATAAAACAATAGCAGTAACCGCAAATACAGGGAGCTCAAGCACAGGAATCCACATTGCCCAATGTCGGAAGTTTTGTCTAGAGTGAAAAAGTGTGACCTGAACCGCAATCAGGGCAAACGCCAATCCAGTAAAAAGAATGAGTACGCGTTCGATCGGCCAGCCATGCCACATGGAAACATCCTCCTTTTTACGTACATTGCGCCTATTTTTTCCTATCTTGTCCTGTCCTATTCTGCCTGTTCCACTGTGAAGCCGCATGATTAAAGAAAAAGCCTGCTGACTATTAGCCAGCAGGCTTTCCATTCCCTATGAAAAATAGACCAACGTCAGATACAAACCGAGCAAGGTGAACGTCAATGTCGGTACGGTCAAAACAACACCCGTCCGAAAATACTGCCCCCACGTAATCGTCACGTCTTTGCGTCCCAAGACATGTAGCCAGAGCAAGGTCGCAAGTGATCCGATCGGCGTCATTTTCGGTCCCAGATCGCTCCCGATCACATTCGCGTAAATCATCGCTTCCCGCAAAACTCCGTCTGCCTGTGTCCCGGCAATCGCCAGCGCGTTGAACATCACTGTCGGAAGGTTGTTCATGACAGAGGAAAGAACAGCAGCCAAAAAGCCTGTTCCCAAGGTCGTTGCCAATAAACCATGTGCCATGAACCAATCCAGGGTGTCCTTGACCAAGTCAGTCAATCTCGCGTTGTGCAGTCCCCACACCACGACATACATGCCAATCGAAAAAACAACGACTACCCACGGCGCTTCTTTCATAATCCGCCGCATGGCGATCGCTTCACTTTTTCTTGCAGCCAGGCAAAAAATGATAGCTGCCCCTGCAATGATGATTGAAACAGGCGTATGGATGGACTCGCTAACAAAAAAGCCAATCAACAAAACCGCAAGAATTGGCCACGCCAGACGAAACATTCTATGGTCGCGAATCGCTTCACTCGGATTTTTCAGATGAGAAAGGTCAACCCGCGCCGGAATGCTTTTGCGAAAATACAGGTACAAAACCAGCAGACTTCCACCAATCGAAAACAAAGTCGGAATGATCATTTTGGCTGCATACGCAGCAAAGCCAATATCAAAATAGTCAGCGGAAACAATATTCACTAGATTACTAATCACAAAGGGCAAAGAACTCGTATCTGCAATAAACCCGCTCGCCATGACAAATGCCAAAACCGTTTTTGCATCCAGCTTTAATGCCCGCACCTGTGCCAACACAATCGGTGTCAAAATCAGGGCCGCCCCATCATTCGTAAACAAGGCAGATACGAGTGAACCAAGCAGGATGACATAAACGAACATAAGCCGCCCATTCCCTTTGGCAAAACGAGCCATATGGAGCGCAGCCCATTCAAAAAAACCGATTTCGTCCAATACGAGCGAGATAATAATAATCCCGATTAATGCTAGCGTCGCATTCCAAACAATAGAGGTTACCTCTGCGACATCACCGAACGTGACTACCCCGATCGCCAAGGCCAACAGTGCTCCACCGACAGCCGGATAACCAATTGACAGCCCCCGCGGTTGCCAGATAACCAAAGTCAACGTGATCAGAAAAAGGATGAATGAAATCCAAACCACTGCAAGTATCTCCTTTCCAAAAACCAAAAAGAACGGACCTCGAAAAGTCCGTTCTCCTACCATACTACAAATTGAAATGATCCGAAACGTCCGGTAATGGAATTCTTTAAAGTAAGATATGGCCACCTTCTACATGAAGGACAGTTCCGGTTACAAAACTATTTTGGAGCAGGTATAGTACGCTTTGTGCAACATCTTTCGCTTGTCCAACTCGCTTTACAGGGAGCTTGTCTGCCAACGTTGCATAGAAATTTTCGCGCACGTCTTCAGGCATTTTACTGCGTGATGGTGTATCAATAATGCCAGGTGAAACGATATTCACTCGGATTGGTGCCAGTTCCAAGGCGAGGGTTTGCCCCAGATTCGAAACGGCCGCATTGACTGCGCCAAGGGCAGACGAACCAATCATCGCTTTGTAGGCGACGACCCCGGAGAATAAGGTGATGGAACCGTTTGTTGAAATCTTCGGCGCTCCGTACCTTGCCGCATAGTATTGACCCCAAAATTTGTTATCGAACAACTTACGCGCCTGGGCTGTATCCGTTTGAAGGAATGAACCGCCAAATGTTTCCGCCGCACTGACGACCAGATGATCAAACGTGCCTACTTTTTCAAAAAAGGCCTCAACTTGCTGCTCATCAGTGGTATCTAGCGTATACACCGAGACTTTGGAGCCCAGACTCTCTTTTGCCTTCTGCAATTTTTCTTCGGAGCGGCTCGCAATGATCACTTCTGCTCCTAGCGCTACTGCCTGTTTGGCTGTCTCTAAACCAATTCCAGAGCTTCCGCCGATGATTACTATCTTTTGATTGTCCAACATGATAGGATCTCTCCCCTTTCCTTTGAGATTTTCATTTAGAAACACAATACCTGTTTGAGATGCGCCTCGAGTTCGGATACAAATCGATCGATCAGCGGATTTTTAATGACATCATAGCAAGCAAAGCTCTTTACAGGTTGCATGCCTAAAAATTCCTGTACGCGGTGCAAATGGCTGATTGCATCTTCCAGGCTCTCCCCTTTAAAAAATTGGGTCGGATCGTTAAATGCTTTTTCTGGAGCATTCCAAGTTGTCGAGAACATATATTTTTTGTCGGTTAATAAGCCGCCTCTTCCGTATTGATTAGCACCCTTGAAAAACAAGCCGTACGCATATACTTCATCCATGTATGTTTTCAATAACCCAGGGACACTGAACCAGTAGATGGGAGTTTGATAAATGATCATATCTGCCCAGAGAAATTTCTGGTGCTCTTCTTCGAATTTGTATCCATTTTGAATAATGGTAGTTCGTACATGGTTCTCTTTTTCGAGCAGACTCACCATATGATCCATCAACGTTTGGTTCAGTTTCCCCTCTGATGAGCCATATTTTTGATGACCATTGATGATAAGAATTTTTTTCATTTTTTACATCTCCTTTACGTTAAGACAATTCAATTTTCCGCTACGACGCCAATTTGTTGCATAAAGGTTAAATTGTCTTCCAGGTGCCAGTCTTCAACAAGCTTCCCATCCTTGATGCGTAAAACATCGATCGCCATAAATTGAATGGGCTTCCCGGACAGTGGTTTTCCCATAAACTCGCCTTTGCTCGTACCCGTAAAGGAAAGACGAGCTGTCACCTTGTCCCCCACTACCAGTAAATCCTCTATTTTGCATTGCAAGTCAGGGACTGCTTTACGAAAGTTGCGAGAAGCGAATAACAAGCCATCGGGGCCTTGAGGTCTTCCTTTCGGCAACGTGTTATCTATGAAGCTTGGAGAAACGGTTTGTGCAAGGAGATCCTCATTCCCAGTGTTCCAGAAGCCGTAGAAACGTTGTGCGGCCTGTACCATTTCGGTAGCCTCCGTTGCGTTTAATGAGGAGTCAATCGTCATTGAAACGGGTTGAGGAAGATCCTTCAATAGTTGCATGTCTGTCTTGGAGGACAACCGAGTAGTTTGATTATCATAAGCAGATGTTTTCGAATCAGTAGCGCATGCTGTTGTGAACAGCATCGTCCCGAAGATGACAGCAATACCAGCTATCGAACTCATTTTTTTGGTGCGTGGAATCATGTTGTTCTAATCAACTCCTTATTTAGAGTGGAGGTATCGGTTTACATTGCTATTGTAAGGACACTAACTTCCTTTATAGAAGTAGTGATATTTAATTCACATAGTTTCCGTAAAGATACTATTGCGCTATAATAGCCAAAAACCCTACTAATTTTTTTGGAGGATATTCCGATGAACGTTCTTGAGCCAATCGAACTGAACAAAGGAACCCCTGGCCAACCTTGCCCCATTGCCAAAACGCTTGACGTAATCGGGACCAAATGGACCTTTTTAATCATTCGAGACCTGCTTATCGAAGGAACGCTGCGATTCAGCGACTTGCTGAAATCCATGGATGGAATCAGTCCGAAAACACTGTCGCTCAGACTGAAGGAATTGGAGGAGCATGGCATATTGGAAAGAAAGGTGTTTCCGGAAGTCCCTCCGCGCGTGGAATATACGTTAACGGAGAAAGGGAAACGATTGGAAGGTATTTTCATTGAATTAAAGAGATTTGGGTTACAATTATAAACGTTGGAAAATCAAAAAGAGCGGACCTCAAAAAGTCCGCTCTCTTGCCATCTTGCCTATTGAATTATCCGAAACGTCCAGTAATGTAATCCTCTGTTCTTTTGTCACGCGGATTTTGGAAGATCGTCGGGGTATTGTCAAACTCGACTAGCTCTCCATTCAAGAAAAACGCAGTCTTATCGGAAATACGAGCTGCCTGCTGCATGTTGTGGGTCACGATCACAATCGTATAACGGTTCTTCAGCTCTTCTAACAGCTCTTCGATTTTGGCTGTAGAAATCGGGTCTAAGGCTGAGGTTGGCTCATCCATCAAAATGATCTGTGGCTGAACAGCGAGTGCCCGAGCGATACAGAGGCGTTGTTGCTGTCCACCGGAAAGCCCTGTTGCTGGCTTTTTCAATACATCCTTCACTTCATCCCAAAGTGCTGCTGCCTTGAGGCTTGTCTCTACCAACTCGTCCAGCTTGTTACGATCGTTCATGCCATGAAGTTTCGGCCCGTACGTGATGTTGTCATAGATGCTCTTCGGAAATGGATTCGGATGCTGAAACACCATACCGATATTTTTGCGAAGTCGCTCAACTTCTACGCGAGAGCTATAAATATCCTCCTCGAACACTTTTACCGTTCCTGTAATTTTGGTGTTCGGTACAGAGTCGTTCATTCGATTCAACGTCCGTAAAAATGTAGACTTACCGCAGCCTGACGGACCGATTAAGGCTGTAATGGAGTCAGACTCTACATCCAGATTTATATTATAGAGGGCTTGCTTATTACCGTAGAAGAGATTCAACTCTCTCACCGAAATAACGCTCATACGGTCTTCGCTCCTTCGTGGTTGTTACGTCCTTTTACTTCCCCACTATAGCGCATCAATGTTAGGTTTCCGTGTGATGTTTATTAAGTTTCGATAAAGATTTTGTCTTAGGACTTTTTACATAGGTCATCCTACATTAAGTTATGGTAAATGTTTCTGGTAAACCATATACGCTCCCCTGGACTAACCCTACAATGAAGCTGAACGTTTTGACA
Source organism: Brevibacillus brevis (assembly GCF_001039275.2). Taxonomy (NCBI): domain Bacteria; kingdom Bacillati; phylum Bacillota; class Bacilli; order Caryophanales; family Paenibacillaceae; genus Brevibacillus; species Brevibacillus brevis. Next base: position 501,253 of record NZ_CP030117.1, on the reverse strand, counting down.
AATAAGGGGAGAACAATCGATGGCGGGCATAAAAAAGATATGGGGTCACTCGTCGTTTCATTATCGTTCAATCTTCACCAGGCTGTTTGCAGGCATTATGGGAATGGTTGTCTGTATGATGGCCATTGCTGCATTCTTCATCAGCTATCAATCACAAGCCACACTAAATGAAAAAACAAAGCAGCAATTACATGACGCATCCGGTGCCGCTTTACAGAACGTACATAGCAGGGTCTACGACATCGTGACCGCCTTGCAATCATTTGCTTCTACTTATAAAAACAGCACGGTTACCAACAGCCAAATATTTGGCATCTTTACGGATATGACTATCAACAATCCTACTATTTCAGAATTACAGATCGTCACCACAGACGGGCGGTATTTGACCTTTCCCGGATCACCGCTCGACAGCTCATATGATCCGCGAAAAACAGACTGGTATGAAGGGGCTTTGAATCAAACGCAGCATGGTGCTTTTGTCTCGGATGTCTTTCAGTTTTCCGAGACGGAGTTTCCGAAGATTGCCGTCTCCCTCCCCTTGCGCAACGAAGAGGAGGAGCCTGTCGGGGTAGTGGTGGCTTTTGTCTCTGTCCCGAAGCTGAGCGAGTCCATCGGTCAGATTAAACTCGGGGAAACCGGGTATGCCATGATCGTGGATCATCAAGGAAAGCTGGTCGCTCATCCCGATCAATCCTATGCGTTGCAGCGTCCTCTTCTCACTGAGCTTCCGGTCGTACAAAATGTCATCGCCGGTCAATCTGGCTACGAACCGAGCAAGATCAATGGAATAGATTCTTTTGCTGCCTATCAATTCGAGCCATCGTTGAAATGGGGCGTAATCGTCGTTCAGTCTGTATCGGAGGTAAAACAAGAGGTCCGTCGCCTGCAGCTAACCATTTTGGCCGTCTCATTGGTCGGACTCGTGGCACTTGCATTGATGCTGTACGTGTACGTACGCAGAATTATCAATCCGATCAAGGAAGCTCAGCAAAAAATGACATCCTTTAGCGAGGGTGATCTCCTACAAACGATGCAGGTACAGAGCAATGATGAAATACGCCAGCTAGCTGACAGCTTCAATCGAATGAGTGAACAAATCCGGACGATCATCGGTAAAATTCAATATGTCATCTCAGACGTCAAGCAAGTTGCCGATCATGTAGGAAAAGGCTCCCGCCATTCGCACGCGATGCAGACCGAGGTCGTCTCCGTAACTGAACAACTCGCTCAAGAAATGGATAATCAGCAGGAGCAGATTGAAGAAATAAATCTCACGATGAACGAAATCACCCAAGAAATGTCCCGTATCACGAGCTCGATGGAAGAGGCGATCTTGCAAAGCCAAGAATCGCGTGAACAGAACGCCATGGCCGCAGCCTCCATGAATACGTTAAAGCAAAATATGCACAGCATCTCGGAAGACATGAAAGCCTCCATTCAAGCCATGTCTTCCATGCGAGAAAGTATGGGAGATATCAACGAAATGCTCGGTTTGATATCTGCTATCTCAAAACGAACCAAGCTCTTGTCCTTCAATGCCCGTATTGAAGCTTCAAGAGCGGGGCAAGCAGGAATCGGTTTCAGTGTCGTCGCGGATGAAATCCGCTTGCTGTCCGATCAGACCGAAGAGGCATCGGCCCGTATTCAACAGGTAATCGCATCCGGGGAAGAGAGAATGGAGCACGTAGCTGTGTGCTTGGAAACGACTGATCATGCCACTGTAAACGGTATTCAAACCTTGCATCAAGCAGCTTCTATTTTTAACAATACCGTACAGCTCAGCGAAGCTCTTACAACACAATTTGAGACCATCAGAGCACTCACAGGGACGATTTCTGCGCAAAGCCAAGTCATTTCACAGCGGGTCGATAACCTGTCTGCTTCTGCACAACAAGTCGTATCAGGCACACAGCAAGCCGTAGCAGCCAATCAAGAGAGCCTCTCCTTATCAGAGCAATTTCTCGATGACTCCCTGCGCCTGACAGAAATCGTAGAGGATCTGGAGCAAACCATCCAATTTTTTCGAGCGGGAGAAACAACCCATTCTTTGAAAAATTCATGATATCATAAAGTGAATGTGAACTTTTATCAAGGTCTTTGTTCATAGCCACTATCTGCGTTACTTGTTTGTGGCGATATTTTTTGTTGGCTTGATAGTCGGTTATGTTCGATATGTGATGAAGGTCAAAAGCGAGAACATGCAGCATCAAAGCAAATGGTACAAATATGGATTTATACTTGCTTTTGCCCTCATCTATATGGCTATCAAATATGGTGTAAAAGCTGTTGTAGGCTATGAGGCTGCCAGCGAAGACTACGGCACTGTCATCGCGTTCTTTTTCCTGGGTCTGTTTATTGCCTACTATGGTCTTTATTTACGATATTTGCGGAAAGCCTGAAACCAATAAAACAAGAAGCCCTCCTGCAAGCTGATTTGCTTGGGAGGGCTTCTTGTGCTTTTCTATTGTCTTACCCAAAACGTCCGCTAATGTACGCTTCCGTTTTTTCGTTTTCAGGTGATGTGAAGATTTTCCCTGTCTCATCCATTTCGATCAGCTCACCCATCAGGAAGAAGGCGGTTTTCTCAGAAATTCGCGCTGCCTGATGAAGGTTATGGGTAACGATCACGATCGTATACTCATCCTTTAGCTGCATGACCAGCTCTTCGATTTTCATGGTAGAGATCGGATCGAGAGCGGAAGCTGGTTCGTCCAACAGCAAAATGGTTGGCTGCATCGCGATTGCACGCGCGATACATAGCCGTTGCTGCTGTCCGCCGGAAAGGGAGAGAGCAGAGTCGCGAAGACGATCTTTTACCTCATCCCAAAGCGCTGCTTTTCGCAGGCTCGACTCAACCAATTCATCCAAGTCACGTTTATTAGTCATCCCGTGGAAACGCGGTGCAAATGCGATGTTTTCATAGATCGATTTGAAAAATGGATTCGCTCGCTGGAACACCATTCCTACCACTTGGCGCAGACTCTCGATGTTTACTTGCGAGCTGTTAATGTCGATACCATCTACAATAATGGAACCCTCTACACGACAAGAAGGAACCAGATCATTCATCCGGTTCAAGCTCCGTAGAAGCGTCGATTTCCCACATCCGGACGGGCCGATAAAGGCCGTCACGGAGTTGCGTTCAATATCCATCGATATATTTTTTACGGCGTGCTTCTCTCCGTAGTATACATTCACGTTATTCGTCTGAATGATCGTTTCTTGCATGGTCAGTACGGACATGGCTGCCACCTACCTCTTCTTAGTTTGATCCTGACGTCATCTTTTTGTAAACCCAATTCCCGAACCAACGAGCGGAAAGGTTAAAGAGCAAGACGGCAATAATCAGAACAGCAGCCGCGCCATCTGCGACATCACGCGCATCCGGTGTCAGCCCCTCGCTGTTTACCTTCCAAATATGCACAGCCAATGTCTCGGCAGGACGGAACGGGTTCAACGGTGAGGTCGTACTATTCAATGAGAAGTCGGTGAAATCCAGATTCGGTGAAGACATCCCCGCTGTAAACAGCAAGGCAGCCGCTTCTCCAAATACACGGCCAGACGCCAAAATGGCACCTGTAATGATACCTGGGAGTGCTGCTGGAAGGATGACAGACACGATGGTACGCCATTTGGTAATACCAAGCGCGAGACTCGCTTCCTTTTGACTGCGTGGTACGTTGCGCAGTGCATCTTCTGTTACACGAACCAAGAGCGGCAGGTTAAATACCGTCAGCGCAAGTGCTCCACCAAACAGGGTATAGCCCCAGCCAGTCATATTTACGAACACAAGCAATCCAAACAAACCAACTACAATAGACGGAAGGGAAGACAATACTTCTATACTCATGCGGATAAACTGTGTAATCTTGTTATCCGGCGCATATTCAGCCATATAAATACCTGCTCCGATCCCGAGCGGCAACGCGATCAACATGGTCAGGACCAGCAAGTACAACGAGTTGAAAAGCTGTGGTCCAATCCCGCCACCCGCATTGACGATATCCGGCGGAGAGGTCAAAAAGTCGAGATTCAGCTTATGCCAGCCTTGTGAGAGAATGAAGCCCAATAGTCCCACCAAGGTACCGATAATCAGTACGGCAATCAGTGTCAAAACAACAGTAGCAGCGCGGTCCATCAGTCTCGCTTTCATCTATTTTGCCAACCTCTTTCTGCCCAACAGGCGCAAAATCACGATAAAGATGAAAGACATCGCCAAGAGCAGCAAAGCCATTGACCATAGAGCATTGTTATACGGAGTTCCTTGAATCGTATTCCCCATGTTCAATGTAATACCGCTAGTAAGCGTACTGATTGGTTCGAACAAACCGCCTGGCAGCTTCGTTGTGTTACCGATAACCATTTGCACAGCCAAAGCTTCTCCAAAAGCGCGAGACATTCCCAAAACAATGGCCGTCAAACAGCCAGGAAGCGCGGAATGCAACACGACATTCCAAATAGTTTGCCAGCGAGTAGCACCCAGCGCGAGCGAAGCGTTGCGCAAATCTTGCGGAACAGCCTCGATAGCATCTGCTGCCACACTCGTAATCGTAGGCAAAATCATCAGGGCAAGAACAAGTCCCCCTGCCAATAAGCTGAAACCAAGAACATCAAATTGTTCGCGAATAAATGGAACAAGCAAAGTTAGTCCAACATAACCGTAAACGACCGATGGGATACCAACCAACAGCTCGATTACCGGCTTCAATACTTTTTTCCCGAAGCCCGGAAAGATCTCTGTCATAAAAATAGCGGCGCCGATTCCAAGTGGCGCGGCAATTAAAGCAGCCAATGCCGTTACGAAAAACGAACCAAGAATAAAAGGCAGGACACCATACGCGGATGGTTCACCTTCTGGGTCCCATTTGTCATGGGTTAAAAATTCTTTGAAGCTTACTCCATCGACGAAGAACGTCGACAGCCCTTTTGAAGCAATAAAATAGGTGATCGATAAAACAACAATAACGAGCAAACCCGCACAAATCATCGCGATGGTTTTGCCTGTAATATTCTCTGTCTTTTGACGCTTGTTCGTTGTCAGCATTTTTTGCGCAATCATCGATTGACGCTCTGTATTTACCCCTTCAGTACGATGGCTCATGTTCTCCCTCCTGGAAAGAAAACGACTGTACGCAAGCAAAATGAGGGGAAGGCCCCCCTACCCCTCTATTTTGCTGTTGACGATAACGCTTATTTTTGTGTTACTTTGCCCTCTGCATCACGTTCCACTTTCATATCTGTGATTGGCAGGAAGCCCAATTCTGTTACAGTTTTCTTTTGTACTTCGTCAGTCAGGATGAAGTCGAGGAACGCTTTTGCATCGCCAGTTGCTTCACCTTTGGTGTACATATGCTCGTACGCCCATACTGGATATTTGTTCGTTGTAATGTTTTCTGCGTTTGCTTCCACGCCATCCAATTTCAGAGCTTTTACCGAGTCATTGAAGTAGGACAGTGCCAAGTAACCAATTGCACCTGGTGTTTCAGCAATGATTTTGCGAACAGTACCGGAGGAATCCTCTGTGATACCTTCTGCTTCTTCTTTGCCATCCAACGCGAATTTGCTGAATGTCGCGCGAGTTCCGGAAGATTTCGGACGGTTAACCAGTGTGATCTTCATGTCTTCGCCGCCAACTTCTTTCCAGTTGGTGATTTTACCAGTGAAGATGTCGATCAATTGTTGCTTGGTCAAGTTGTCCACTTTCACTTGTGGGCTTACTGCTGCTGCCATACCGACAACCGCTACTTTATGGTCTACCAGTTCGTTTGCTGGAATGCCTTTTTTCTCTTCTGCAAAAATGTCGGAGTTACCGATCGTTGCTGCACCGCTTGCTACTTGGCTCAAGCCTGTACCGCTTCCTCCGCCTTGTACTTGAATTTGTGCGCCTGCATTTTTTGCCATAAAGTCTTTGGCCGCTTGCTCGACCAGAGGCTGTAAAGCGGTAGAACCTACTGCTGTTACAGGTTCACCGGAAGTTTTTGTTGTCGAACCAGAGTTGCTTTGCTCCTGGGCTGGTTGTTGCGCTGGTGCTGGTGTCTGTGCAGTATTGCCGCTTCCGCACCCCGCGAGTAATGCCCCTACACATGTCAGCGCAATAAACATTTTGCTGAGTTTTTTCATTTGATGAAAATCCTCCTTAAAAGGTTCGGTTTGTTTTTTCTCTCTTACAAGTACAAACTATACAGCGGGAATGTTGTCGTATTATGTTGTGAATGTAAAGCTTTCTTAAAGATGGAGAAATTCCTGTTGTAAAACCGAAAACATGGGAATAATGTCCCTATTCTTTTCTGGGGGTGTCCATGTGGAACGGCTGGCCTTGCTTTTTGTGATCATTGGTGCCCTGAACTGGGGATTAATCGGGTTATTTCAGTTTGATTTAGTCGCAAGCTTGTTTGGTGGAGCGGAGTCTATCGTAAGTCGAATCGTGTATACGTTGGTAGGCTTGTTTGGGGTATATGCCATCAAGTTTCTTTTCACGGATCGGGAAGAAACACCTACAACATAAAAAACTTTGTCCGGCTGTTGGGGAGAGGAGGAAACAGGAGAAAACGCTCAGATTCTTGTCCCACCCGCTGAGGGATTCACTGCCCGTCTCCATGAAAAAAAGCGAAACCCGCGTCCAAAGTGGTCCATTCAAGAGGTGTCTCAGAGGTGGACACTAAAAGCTTGTTTCGCTTTTTTTCATTGCGCCTTGGTCGGTGTACCAAAGATCTTCGCTTATTTCTCCTGTTTCCTCTACGAGCTTTCCGTGTTATTCGAGGTTTTAAAAGCCTAAAAGATTGAAGAATGTACTCAGTCACGACAGAGAAGAATATTTCCAGACGTAGCGACTTGTGGAGTCCTTCCGAGCGGAGAAGCGATTAGCGGGCAAAAGAAACGCAACGTGCCCGAGCGACGAAGCGGCTACCACTTTTGCGTTTCCCCGCTAATCGCTTCGGAGCGGGCAGTCTCAGCCCTCAGCAGGACGAAGCCTGGAGCCTAGACTGGAAATATTCTTCTCCCCACGGCAGCTACTATACGAGAAAAAAAGCGGCACATCCCGATTAACAGGGTGTGCCGCTTTTATGGTGATGATTAATTGTCTCGTTTCAGTGGCTCGGTGAGATCTACGTGCCCCATCAGCGTTTCTACTTTCTTTCCATCCTCCAAGAAGACAATCTCCTTTACTTCCGAGAACTGAAAGAATGTATTCTTCAACGCATCCAAAGCCATCGTCTCGCCACTTGAACCCATATTGAACTGATTCTTGCTATCTGCATCAATCGTCAGGGTGCCTTTATCGATTGTAATGGAGTGGTACTTGAAGTCTTTCCACAGTGGAATGTGCACGTCTGGCTTTACAGGCGTCTCTAGCAGGGCAAGTGTCTTTTTGTACTTCTCGATATCTTCTGCAAACGTGATCTCTTGCTCTTCTTTTTGCAGCTCCATCAAATTATTATCCGAATAGTAAACGGTGACCATTTGCTTTTTCAGAGTCGGCTCTGTTGTCGATGGATCAGTGTTTGAACCAGATGGCTGTTCTACTGGTGTGGTTGGCTGTGGTGTTTCTGTCGCGTTTTGCCCACATCCGGCCAAAAGCAGCATCACTAACGCTGCCATCCAGATCACTCGACTTTTTTTCATCGTGAAAAGCCCCCTTACTGATAAGACTCGTAGTATTCACGAATAGCCGCAACAATGGCTTTCGCGATTTTATCTTGGAATGCCGGATTCGTCAGTTGTGCATTCTCCTGTGGATTGGAGAGGAAGCCAGTTTCGGTCAACACAGCAGGCATTTTCGTGTTTTTGATCACATAAAAGCCGCTCTGTTTGACGCCTCTATCCGGGAACTGCGTTGCCCCACGCAAATGTTTATGTACCACTTGGGCAAAGTCTTTGCTGTTTTCATTATAATAGAAAGTTTCTGTTCCTGCAGCCGTCGGTTTCGGGAATGCGTTGGCATGCATAGACAAGAACAAGTCGGCTTCTAACTCATTGGCAAAAGCGACACGCTCTGACAGTTCATAAAACACATCTGTCGTGCGTACGGGAACGACTTGAAACTCTGGGTACTGCTTCAGCAAAGCCACAATCTTATTGGAGACAGCCAAGTTGTAATCTTTTTCATTGTTGCCAGCGGAGCCCTTCGTGCCTGGGTCTTTCCCTCCATGACCGGCATCAACGACGATCAGGTAGCCTGTTTTCTTCGGTTTTGGCGTCAATTTTACTTCGAGACCATCTTTCGTGTAAGCCAGCTCATACGTGCTCTTTTGGTTCAGCTCAATGACGACGCGAACCGTGTCAGGAGATGCACTGTATTGGCTGTAACGCAGGTCAGCGATGAGAGGTTCTTCTTTTGCTTGTTCTGCCTGATTCAGTTCGTCAGAATCTGAATCTGTGCCTTGGTCTTCATCATTAGCGGAGGACGTTTCCTCAGATTCGCCTACGCTATCGTTTTTCTCGTCTTGACGCTTTAGATCTTCGACTAAATCATCATCCAATGCTGTTTGTGGGAGATCCAAGACAATCCGGTGAGGACCTGTCATCACAAAGGACTGAGGAATGACAGGTATAGTCGTTTCAATACGAACACGGTCGCCGTCCTCAGATACATCTTTCAAAATATTGAGGCGATCGATCTCAACCTGATTATTTTTCTTGTCCCATGCAAATGACCCTCCAAGCTCCTCCTCCAATTGACGTAATGGGAGGACCAACTGATCATCAATCGTCATCCCGCGCTCAGGTCGTTTCCACGCAAAGCCTTTTTGTCCCACTTGCTCTGCCACAGTCTGTGCGGACGCGTACAGCGTGTCCTCCACTTGATACAGCTTGATCGGCTGGGTTGGTGCCTTGCCATTCAGCTTTACCTGTGGTGTTTCGTTCGCAATGACAGTTCGTGTGCTGTTGTCCCACCCGACTGTAACACCAAGTGACTCCCCGACAAAACGCAGTGGCAGCAGCATACGCTTTTGTGAAATAACAGGTGGCGTATCGAGCTTCACTTGTTTGCCGTTCAACACTGCTGTACGGGAGTCAAGTGTAAGGGAGAGCTGCTGTGTGCCTTTGGTAATGACAGCTGTTCGAGTAGCCTCATTCCAATCCACTTTTGCACCTAGCCCTTCGGCGATAACACGGACGGGAACCAACGTGCGTCCATTCTTGATGGCTGGCGGTACTTCAGCATTCACTGCTTGTCCACCAATCATGAGATTGACAGCTTCCTCTGAGGCACTGCTTGCTGCAACCGCCCAACCGGGGATTAGCAGCAGGACCAGCAGCGCAAAAAGCAGAGGGTAAAATCGTCTCTTCATCCTGACCTCCTCCGTGATGTCTGTTTTCTTCGTTATGTGGCGTCAGCCAATGTGCAACGTTCACCATTCTATTAGACGCTAGATGATCTGTAAAGTTTATAGTCTTTTGGTACCAAAATGAAAAGACCGCCTCCGCATGCCCCGCGAGACAGTCTTTGCAACTGAGTTTTTTACCGAAAAAATCCCCTTCTCTCTTGCCTACTTACTTGTTGAACCGGTTTTTTTATCATGTTCAAGCCCCCGTTGGCAAGAAATTGCTGTATCAGCGATATCACAGCTGGATTCGACAACACCTTAATGGAGTCGGCTACCTTGGGGTTTTTCAACTGGGGAATAGCGTCGCCTAGATGCGGTAAAAGCGGCAGTAAATCCTCGATAGAAATGGCAGGCTTTTGTGGTTGGGTTACAGCTTCTACTTGAGGGGCACTCCGTCGGCCTCCAAACAGCAGACCTCGCCGTTCTCCTGTACTTTTTGGAGGCGCCTGTTTAAGACGCCCCAGTGTATTCTTCATATCCTGTAGCTCCTGTCGCACCTGACTCATTTCTTTCATTATTTGGGCATTGTTTGCATGCTGTGCATCCGCAAGCTTGTTGATCGATTCTAGCACATGGTTCTTGGGGACAACCTGCTTCTTTTTCGCTTTCATTTTCTCAACGATAATCCCACCTCCCTCCTCACTCTACCCCCTTATCTAAAACGTTTTTTTATATTTTCCAAATCCTTTGCAGTGACACCTTTTTTCGAAAGCTTATTCAACAGGCTTCCGACATTTTCTGTTTTCTGCATCTGACGAAACTGCGCAGCATAACTGTTAACCTCTTGCTCGGTCAATTTTTTCCCTGACTTTCTGGCCATTTCACGAATGACTTCCTTGATTCCCGCATCTGTCCTTAGCTTTTCCTTAGGAATGGATTTAACAATGTTGAGCAAAGAACCAATATCCATCAATATCCCCCCTGGTTGCAGTTAGTTCCTTTTTACTCTATGTAGCCACGGGCGTAATGGATTGGTCATTTGTCCATGAGACAGAAAAAAAGAAGAGGTCGTAAAAAACCTCTTCTCATCCGTGTTTTGATTATGGAGTAATATCTGCGTATTTGAAATCGATAGCACCCAGACCATCCATTACGACATCTTTCAGATTTTCATTCTGCACCCAAGAGTTGGCGTAGAAGTAGATTGGCATGATTGGCATTTCATCCATCAGGATTTGCTCAGCTTGAGCCAGAATTGCTTTTCGTTTCTCTGGGTCTTGCTCCAGAGCGGATTGGCTCAGGAGCTCCTTGTACTTTGGATTTTCCCAACGTGTATCGTTGTTTCCGCCGTCTTTTTCCTGGAACATTTCCAAGAAGTTGATGGGGTCATTGAAGTCACCTAGCCAACCTCCACGAGCGATTTGATAATTACCTTCGTGTACGTCTTCTAAGTATACCTTCCACGCTTTATTTTCGAGCTTGATATCTACACCGAGGTTTTTCTTCCATTGAGCCTGTATTTCTTTTGCGATCTTTTTATGACCTTCGGATGTGTTGTAGCTGAGTGTAATTGGAGGGAGTTTGGAGATACCCTCTTCCTTCATACCTTCTACCAGTAATTTCTTTGCAACTTCAAGATCATTGTCTTTGAAGTAACCGTCTTTGTTCAACGCCATGCTCGGTGGTACATAGCCTGTTGCCGGCACTTGACCCGCTTGCAGGACATCGGCGGTGATACTTTCACGATGAATTGCATAGGCGAACGCCTTACGAATTTTTGCGTTGGTAAACGGTGCTTGCTCTGTATTGAAACGATAAAAGTAGGCACCGGCGATTGGCTGTGTCTTCAAGATGCCAGCTTCTCTCAAAACCGGAAGTGCATCGATTGGCAGGGAAGAGTTTGGAGCACCCGCCCAATCCAGCTCGTCGTTATCAAACATAGCCAATTCCGTAGTCCCATCCTCTACCATGGTGAATTCGATCTTATCCAATTTTACATTGGCTTTATCCCAGTACTTTTCGTTTTTGGAAACTACGAGCTTGCTCTTGTGCTCCCATGTTTCCATTTTGAATGGTCCGTTGCCAACAACCGTCTTTGCATCGTCAGCCCATTTTCTGTTGCCTTCGACTACCTTCTTGTTCACCGGGAAGTATGTTTGAAAAGCTACCAGCTCCGGGAAAAATGGTGTCGAGTTTGTCAGTTCCACTTTTAGCGTCTTATCGTCAATCGCCTTTACGCCAACGTCTCCCGCCTTGCCGGTCCCTTTGTTGAAGTCTTCTGCACCTTTTACATAATACAACTGGTAGGCGTAGTTGGATGCTGTCTTTGGATCGAGCGCACGTTTCCAAGCATATTCGAAGTCATATGCCGTTACTGGATCGCCGTTGCTCCATTTTGCTTCACGAATTTTGAATTCATAGGTTTTTCCATCCTTAGAAACGGTATAGCTCTCTGCCGCGGCTGGGTGCACCTTTCCGTCTTTTCCGAGACGTGTCAGACCTTCGAATATAGCAGTGATGATCGTGCTAGAGGTTATATCCTCCGCAATTCCTGGGTCTGCTGTAGGCGGCTCCGATTGCAGATTCATTCTTAATACCTTCGGCTCAGCCGCTTGGATAGCGCCTTCGTACCCTGTCATCATTCCGCCGAAAACGAGGGCCGAACTCAATACCATAAAAACACTCTTCTTCATCATATACCCTCCAATAAACCCTGATAGAATCTTCCAAAAATAGTATACAATAAAAAGTAAAAATTTGGATATTAAATAGATAAAAAAAGAAGAAAGGTGATAACACCTCTCTTCTTTTACATGCACAGCTATTATTTCTTTTCTACGAAATCTGCATACTTGTAGTCTACAGCACCCAGACCATCGATGATAACATCTTGTACTCTGTCGTCCTTAACCCAAGATTGAGTATAGTAGTAGATTGGCATAATCGGCATTTCATCCATCAGGATTTGCTCAGCCTGAGCCAGGATTGCTTTACGTTTTTCTGGGTCTAGCTCCAGAGCGGATTGGTTCAGGAGTTCTTTGTACTTCGGATTTTCCCAACGAGTATCGTTGTTTCCGCCGTCTTTTTCCTTGAACATTTCCAGGAAGTTGATTGGATCGTTGAAGTCACCCAACCAGCCTGCACGAGCCACTTGGTATTTACCTTGGTGTACGTCATCCAGGTATACCTTCCACTCTTTGTTCTCGAGCTTCACGTCAACGCCCAGGTTTTTCTTCCATTGGTCTTGGATTGCCTCAGCAATCTTTTTGTGACCTTCGGAAGTGTTGAAGGAAAGAGTAAGTGCCGGGAATTTGGTCAGACCCTCTTCTTTCATTCCTTCTTCGAGCAATTTCTTCGCTGTTTCGATGTCATTATCCTTGTAGAAACCGTCTTTGTTCAGCGCCATGCTTGGTGGTACATAGCCTGTTGCTGGCAATTGACCAGCTTGCAGGATATTGTCGATCAGGCTTTGACGATCGATCGCATAGGCAAATGCTTTACGGATTTTCACATTGTTGAACGGTGGTTTTTCTGTGTTGAAACGGTAGAAGTAAGTACCCGCGATTGGCTGTGTTGTCATTTTGCCGGAATCTTTCAAAGCCGGGATCGCGTCAGTTGGCAACGCAGAAGTTGGAGCGCCTGCCCAGTGCAGTTCACCGTTTTCGTACATGGACAGCTCAGTATTCTCATCCTCTACCATGGAGAATTCGATTTTGTCCAATTTTACATTGTCTTTATCCCAGTAGTTTTCGTTTTTGGAAACTACGAGCTTGCTCTTGTGCTCCCAGGAATCCATTTTGAATGGACCGTTACCAATAACTGTTTTCGCATCGGTAGCCCATTTCTCGTTGCCATCTACTACTTTTGGATTAACTGGGAAGTATGTTTTGAATGCAACCAGCTCCAGGAAGAATGGAGTTGGGTTCGCCAATTCTACTTCGAGTGTTTTATCGTCAATTGCTTTTACGCCAACGTCTTCTACTTTACCCTTACCTTTGTTGTAGGCTTCTGCGCCCTTCACATAGTACAGTTGGTATGCATAGTTGGAAGCTGTTTTTGGATCAAGAGCGCGTTTCCAGGCATATTCGAAATCTTTTGCCGATACAGGATCGCCATTGCTCCATTTGTTATCACGAATTTTGAATGTATATTTTTTACCGTCTTCAGAAACAGTGTAGCTCTCTGCTGCTGCTGGATGGTATTTGCCGTCTTTACCAACACGAGTCAGACCTTCGAAGGTAGCAGTGATGATGGTGCTGGAAGTTGTATCTTCCGCGATACCTGGGTCAGCTGTTGGTGGCTCGGAGTGCAGGTTCAGTTTCAGTAATTTAGAGCCAGTTGCTGGTGCAGAATTTTCTGTCTTTGTTCCGGAAGCATTGTTATCTGCCGGTGCCGCCTGGTTTCCGCCACCGCATCCTGCGAGTGCCGCGCCAAGAACGAGGATAGAACTCATTGCCACGAAAACATTCTTTTTCATACAAGTAATCCCCCTTTTCTAAATCTTTTATCAATATACATGGTTTTATATATTTTTTAAATATGTTTTAGAATGATTTAATAAATTTTTATTTATTTATAAAGAGAATTAATGAATTATAAAATATATTGATCGATAAATAAAATTTCCAGAACATACCTCCCTCGATATTTCTAAGAAAAACCGCATAATATCAAGCTTTTTCAGAGTCGAGGATTCAAGCTTCATTTATTGATCTATTTTTTCATTCACCCAATTTTATCCACATTCAGTAAAGTGACAATAGTAATTTAATTTATAATTTTATAATTTATCATATCGCCGTCCATCCTCGGCTCGATTGTTCTCTCTGAAAATGGTTTACAAAAAAAGAAGAGTGCCGTAGCACCCTTCCTTTTTACAACGAGTTATGCGCTTTTTCTTATTGAATGTCTGCCCATTTCCAGTCTACGAAACCGAGACCGTCGAGTACTACACCTTTTACTTTGTCTTTTTTCACATAAGAATGTGTGTAGTAGTAGATTGGAACTGCTGGCATTTCGTCCATGAAAATGGCTTCTGCTTGTGCCAGGATTTGTTTGCGTTTTTCTGGGTCCTTTTCCAGAGCAGACTGGTTCAGCAGCTCTTTGTACTTCGGATTTTCCCATTTCGTGTCGTTGTTTCCGCCATCTTTGTCCTTGAACAGGTCCAAGAACGTGTATGGATCGTTGTAGTCACCAGTCCAGCTGGAACGAGCGATTTGGAATTTACCTTGGTTCACATCTTCCAAGAATACTTTCCATTCTTTGTTCTCCAACTTAATGTCTACGCCGAGTGCTTTTTTCCATTGGTCTTGGATCGCTTCGGCGATTTTCTTGTGACCTTCAGACGTGTTGAAGGAAAGTGTCAAGGTCGGCATTTTGGTAATGCCTTCTTCCTTCATACCTTCTTCCAGCAATTTTTTCGCTGCTTCTACATCGCCATCTTTGAAATACGGGCTTGTTGCCACTGCCATTGTTGGCGGGATCAGACCCATAGCTGGTTCTTGGTTTGCTTGCGTGATGTTGTCGATGATAGATTTACGATCGATTGCATAAGCAAACGCCTTACGGATTTTCGCGTTGTTGAACGGCGGAACTTCCGTATTGAATTTGTACATGTACGTACCCGCGATCGGGCGTGTTTGCATTTGGCCGGATTCTTTCAATGCAGGAATCGCATCGGTAGGAAGTGAGCTCAAAGGCGCTCCGGACCAATCCAGATCGTCATTGTCGAACATGGACAGCTCTGTATTTGCGTCTTCAACCATGGAGAAGTTGAGCTTGTCGAGTTTTACAACGTCTTTATCCCAGTAGGTATCGCTCTTCACGAGAACCAATTTGCTCTTATGTTCCCATGTTTCCATTTTGAATGGACCGTTACCTACGTGTGTAGCTGCTTCGCCCGCCCATTTATCGTTGCCTTCGACTACTTTTTGGTTAACTGGGTAGTACGTATAGAACGCAGTCAGCTCCAAGAAGAATGGTGTTGGATTTTTCAAAGTTACGACGAGTGTTTTATCGTCAGTCGCTTTTACGCCAACATCATCAGCTTTTGCTTTACCCTTGTTGTATTCTTCTGCGTTTTTCAGGTAATACAATTGGTAGGAGTAGTTAGATGCTGTTTTCGGATCGAGCGCTCGCTTCCAAGCGTATTCGAAATCCTTTGCAGTAACTGGCTCTCCATTGCTCCATTTGCTGTCACGCAGGGTGAATGTATAAGTAAGACCATCTTCGGATACGTCAATTTTTTCTGCTACAGATGGATGTGGTTTGCCATCTTCGCCAATACGAGTGAGACCATCAAATGTTGCACGCAGAACCGCACTGGAAGTAGAATCCTCAGCCAATGCAGGGTCAGCAGTTGGTGGCTCGGACATCATGTTCATTCTCAATTCTTTAGGACCACTTGTTTGCTCACCAGCAGGTTTGCTACCTTGCTCGCCTGCTTTGTCGCCGCCGCCACAGCCTGCCAGCGCCGCACTCAGAACCAGGATAGAACTCATTGCTGCAAAAACGCTTTTTTTCACGGTGTTGACCCCCTTTATTTCTATCGGTAAAACTTCATTGAAAGCTACTCCACAAATATACTGCATTTTTAGTAATATTGAAGACATTTTAAGTAAAATTAATTATGTTTTATTCAAACATCAAATTCTATTAAAGGAAATAAATTCGGTATTTTCATCATGATGAAGTATGCCTCGTACATAAAAATTTATGCAGCAATAAAGCAACCCCTCCGGCCATAGGCGAAGGGGTTCACTATGATTACATTTGGGCTCGTCGATACTCGTTCGGTGCTACACCGACGATTGCTCGAAAATCTCGAATAAAGTGAGAGTGATCATAATAGCCAAGTGTGGTAGACAGGTCCAGCCAATCTTGGACCGTTCCCTGGTCAATCTGCTCTGCCGCTTCATGTAGTCTGTACCGTTGGATGACCGACTTCGGGCTGACGCCTACGTACCGATCAAACAAGCGCTGCATCGTCCGCATATTCATTCCGGTCAATTGTACCGCATCCTCGACTTTGAATACGGATCGATCTGCCTGGATCATCCTGACGATTTCACTGATACGCGCTACATTCGGGTCAGGCTTTGGTAAGTGTTCGAATAGAAAGGCTTCTACTCTTTTCATCATTTGCTGATCATCTGGCAGGCCTAGCACTGCTTTCTCAAGCTGCTCGGTTGCAACACCAAATACGGCTTCCAGACTCGTAGAAGTGCCACTCAGCTCTGATACCGGGGCATTCAGAAACGGATAAAAACCTCCGGGTCTGAATTTTACTCCGAAAACGTGACCTTGCCCCTCTAAAAGATGCGAGGAAGTCGTGCGGGCTACACCAAAAATGCCAGTTGCTCCTTTTTCAAACACGAGATTCACATTGGGATGAGCCAGGACAGTTTGCGAGTAAGGCAGTTCCGTACGTAAATCCCACCGGACGACCCAGTAGTGCTGCACGAAGTAGCTGATTTCAGCAGATGGCTCGTATCTGTTCAGCGAAAATTTCTTCTGTCCAATCATGGCATGCAGTACACCCTTTGGGAGCTTGGCAGTCTGATTTTCCAAGGTGCGCCTCCTGTCGTGTTTTTACAATACACACTACCGAATTCTTCTTATAGTAAGAGTAGTAGTTGGGAGACTTGATTACAATTCCCAAATGAAAAAATCAGGGGGTAAAACGATGGATCTTCGCTTCGATTTCTACATTGGTGCTACGCCAGAGCAAGTCTGGCATGTCCTGACTTCCGATGAAGGTGTAAAGAGTACTTTCTTTGGCTGTACGATCCGCTCGACTTTTCAAGTAGGCGACGAGATGGCTTACGTTGGTCCGGGAAAAGCCGGTGACGACACGGTGCATGTATACGGGAAAATCTTGCAGTTCGAACCTCATCGTATTTTCAGTTTCACTGAACATCCTGGTCCTGCCTATTACGAAAATCATGCGGAATTGCAGTCTCGTGTCACCATCACCTTAGAACCGGTTGGTGGCTGCACCAAGCTGACGTTGATTCAAGATCAATGGACAGAAAACCACCCCTCCCACGTAAGTGCCAGCAACAATTGGCCGATGATGCTCTCGTCGATCAAGACGTATGCGGAGACTGGCAAGACACTTGATTTTGGCTACTAATACAAAAGAGTCCCGAGACCAGGAGCTACCCTGACCTCGGGATTTTTGTTATTTTTTTACTCTGTCATTTCTGCCCACTTTAGGTCGATAAATCCGAGTCCATCCACTTGAACGCCTTTCACCTTGTCACTTTGCACCCACACATCCACATCCGTGAACAGCGGGATCAACGGCATGGCATCCATAAAGATTTGTTCAGCCTCTGCAAACAGTTGCTTGCGCTTCTCTGGATCAGTTTCTACCGATGACTGTTTCAGCAGTTCTTGGTAACGTGGATCTTCCCACCCCGTGTCGTTGTTACCTGTTTTACCATCTCGGAACATTTCGAGGTAGTTCATCGGATCATTGAAGTCCGCATTCCAACCGATACGACCCATCTCGTAATTGAGCTCATGCATATCCTGCAAATGAACAGCGGACTCCTTCACCATGATTTTTATTTCAATGCCGAGCTTTTGTTTCCATTGGTCCTGAATCGCTTCGGCAATTTTCTTATGTCTGTCGCTTGGATTGTAAGACAAGGTGATTGGAGGTAGCGTTGTCACGTTGAGCTCCTTCATGCCTTCTTCCAGCAGCTTTTTCGCTGTTTCTACATCATTATCCTTGAAGTATCCTTCTTTTTTGATAATCATGGATTGCGGCAGCATCCCCATCGTTGGCACCTGGCCCACTTGTGTGATGTTATCTACGATGGTTTGACGATCTACCGAGTATGCCAATGCTTTACGAATTTTCACATTGCTGAGCGGCCCTTTTGTCGTATTCATCTTGTACCAGTACATCGTCGCTTTTGGATGAACAACGAGTTTGCCTGCGTCTTTCAGTGACGGAATCGCATCGGTGGGAAGTCCACCGAGTGGCTGACCTGCCCAATCCAGCTCACCATTCTCGAACATGGACAGGGCTGTATTATCGTCCTCGATCATCGCGAACTCAATGCGATCGAGCTTCACTACGTCTTTATCCCAGTAGTGCTCGTTCTTTTCCAATACGATCTTGCTCTTGTGCTCCCACGCTGTCATCTTAAATGGACCGTTGCTTACGTGCGTCGCCGCTTCGTTTGCCCATTTCGGATTGGCCTCCACTACTTTTTGGTTAACCGGGTAGTACGTGTAGAAAGCCGTCAGCTCCAGGAAGTAAGGCGTTGGATTCTCCAGCGTGACTTCCAGTGTTTTGTCATCGATTGCCTTCACACCGAGCTCGTCGGGCTTCGCCTTGCCTTCGTGAATCAGCTTCGCATTTTTAATGTAGTATAGCTGATAGGCATACTCCGCACCGAGGGTCTTGCTAAGTGCACGTTTCCATGCATATACGAAGTCATGGGCAGTCACTGGATCACCATTGCTCCATTTAGAATCGCGCAGCGTGAACGTATACACCAGTTTGTCATCCGAGATTTTGATATCGGATGCTACTGAATTCACTGGCTTTGCGTTTGCATCGAAGCGAGTCAAACCATCAAACGTAGCACGAACAATCGCTCCCGATGTGGCATCCTTCGCAAGACCGGGGTCCGCTGTCGAAGGCTCACTCATGATGTTCGCCCGAAATACCTGCGGCTTTGCATTTACAGGCTTTTCAGCGGGCGCTGCGGTTCCCTCAGCTGGAGGGGTTGTTGTTGATGGCTGCGTACTCGTGGAGCATCCAGCTAACACGCTTCCGGCGACCAGCATCGCGCCAAGAAACAACTTGAGATTTCTTTTCATCTGAAAATTCCACCTTATCTATATTTTCTCATTTCAAACACAATATACTCGACCGGAATTGGGTTGAAAACGGGGTTGCTGTAGATTTAATTTAATTTTATGAAAATTCACTACATTATAAACAAAAGTAAAGCCCAACCAGCTTTTCGGCCAGTTGGACTTTGTTGATCGATCAATTATTTATACTATTAGAACGCTGGAACAATCGCGCCTTTGTATTCATCTTCAATGAACTTTTTCACTTCAGGTGAGTTCAGTGCTTTTGCCAGCTTTTGAATTGCTTCGGAATCCTTGTTGTCAGGACGAGCTACCAGGAAGTTTGCGTATGGAGTATCTTTATCTTCAATAAACAGCGCGTCTTTGGTTGGAACGAGCTTTGCTTCCAGCGCGTAGTTGGTGTTGATCAACGCCAGATCTACTTCTTCCAGAACGCGTGGCAGCATTGCTGCTTCTACTTCTTTGAACTTCAGGTTTTTCTTGTTCTCAACAACGTCCTTCACAGTACCGCTGATGCCAGCGCCTTCTTTCAGCTTGATCACGCCGTTTTTCTCCAAGAGTGCGAGTGCGCGACCGCTGTTTGTTGGATCGTTTGGCAGCGCGATTGTTGCGCCATCAGCTAATTCATCCACAGATTTTACTTTTTTGCTGTAAGCGCCGAATGGCTCGATGTGTACAGCCACTACTGGCTCCAGATTCATGTTTTGTCCTTTATTGAAGTCTTCCAGGTAAGGCTTGTGCTGGAAGAAGTTAGCGTCGAGTTGTTTCTCGTTCACTTGAACGTTAGGTTGTACGTAATCGGTGAACTCTTTAATTTCCAGGTTCACGCCTTGTTCTTTCAGTTTTGGTTGAACGAATTTCAAGATTGCTGCATGTGGAACGGGAGAAGCGCCTACCTTCAATGTTACTTCCTGTTGTCCGCCTTGTGCGCCGCCTTCAGTTGGAGCGGGTGCTGTTTCCGTTTTGCCTCCGCAAGCTGCCAAAGAAAATGCCAATACAGTAGAAAGTACAGATACGACTAGCTTTTTCATGAATGATTTCCCCCTTGCATGTATTTCATCTTATTTTTTGAAAATCTATATGGAAAGATCCTATTTGCGGCTGAATTTCAGAACCAAACGGTCCCCCAGCGTTTGTAAGATCTGTACCATCACCAGCAAAATAACAACAGTCACAATCATGACATCGGTTTGGAAACGCTGATAACCGTATCGGATCGCCAAGTCACCCAAACCACCACCGCCAATTACCCCAGACATCGCGGTGTAGGAGACCAGCGTAACCGTCGTGATCGTAATACCTGCGATTAGTCCAGATCTAGACTCTGGCAAAAGGACATTCCAGACGATCTGCCAATTGGAAGCCCCCATAGATTGTGCGGCCTCAATCACGCCTTTATCAATCTCACGCAGAGAGGTTTCCACCAAGCGTGCAAAAAACGGAGCGGCACCAAATACGAGCGGCGGAATGGCCCCCAATACGCCGAGTGAGGTTCCTACGATCATCTTCGTCACAGGAATCAGCAAAATCATCAAAATGATAAACGGTACCGAGCGCAATACGTTGACAACGAATGATGCGATCGTATAAAAAGTGCGGTTTTGCAGAAGCTGTCCGCGTGAAGTCAAAAACAGAATGATTCCCAATGGCAAACCAATCAGGACGGTAAACAGGGTGGAAAAGCCGAGCATCGTGAGCGTGTCCATCGTACCTAAGCCGATTTCAGCCCAATCCACATTCTCGAATGTCCAGTCCATTTATATCACCTCTACTTCCAAGCCACGTTGGCGCAGCGTCTCAATGGTCTTTTGATTCTGTGCAACATCGCCTTCCAGCTCGATCACCAACTGACCATACGGCGTATCTTTCATGCGGGAGATTGTTCCCTGCAAAATGCTGAACACCGTACCAGTCTCTTGCATCGTTTGGAACAGGATCGGCTGGTACGTTTTTTCTCCGAGGAAGGTGACACGAGCAATGGTGCGGTTCCCCGAAGCCTTTTCGTGCTCGACTGCTTCACGCAGCTCTGTAGAATCCGCTACTTGTTCCACAAATTCTTGTGTCGTTGGATGCTTCGGACGAAGGAATACATCCAGTACGTTACCCGACTCGACGATCTTTCCGCCGTCAATTACGCCGACACGATCACAAATGGAGCGAATGACGTGCATCTCGTGGGTAATCAGCACAATGGTCAAGCCCAGCTTGCGGTTGATGTCCAAGAGCAGTGCCAGAATGGAATTCGTCGTCTGCGGATCGAGAGCCGATGTAGCTTCGTCACAGAGCAGCACTTTTGGATCATTCGCGAGCGCCCGGGCGATCCCGACACGCTGCTTCTGTCCGCCAGACAACTGGGACGGATATTTGTCCTTATGGGCCTCCAAGCCAACCAGCTTCAGCAGCTCGTTTACTTTCTTATCAATCTCTGCCTTCGGACGCTTGGCCAGCTTGAGCGGAAAAGCGACATTTTCACCGACTGTCGAAGAAGACAGCAAGTTGAAGTGCTGAAAAATCATGCCGATTGAGCGGCGCTTTTCTTGCAGCTTCCCTTCATCCAGCCTAGTCAAATCGACGCCGTCCACAATAACTTCCCCTGAAGTTGGGCGCTCCAGCAAATTGATGCACCGGATCAACGTACTTTTCCCTGCACCAGAGTGTCCGATAATCCCGTATATTTCTCCTTGCTCTATGGAAAGGTCGATCCCCGTTAATGCTGGGATGGTTTTACCTTGTACTTGATAGCTTTTATGCAAATGACGCAGTTGGATCAACGCATCCACCTCCCGACCACAATCTTGATAAAATATGAAAACCCCTTTTTCAATAAACGAAAAAGGGGCTGCAACGCAATGTATACGTTCGCATCCACCCTTCTCATCTACACAAGATCCAAACAATCCTGTAGGAATTGGCACCGCGACGTTCATTCGAAAATGAACCGGCTGCCGGGCTTCATAGGGCCTGTCCCTCCGCCTCTCTTGATAAGAAAGATATCTACGTATATTATGTTCGTTTTTTCTATTTCATGATGATACAAAACGGATTATATCCTTTTTGAAAATATCACGTCAATAGTAATAGCAGGAAAAGTTTTTTAATCCATGACGCCGTTGCGGATGATTGTCGACTTTACGTGAAAGCGAAACCTTGCTTCCTTGAACATTTTTCTCCACTCGGCCTGCGTCATGTTTGCCATCCCTCTTCTATTTGCACGATACACCATCCCGAATCCAGCGGGATCGACATCGAGGCCCTGCAATTTACTGACTACTTTCTGCAATTCTTTTTCGATCTCTTTTTCCAGTGCATTCTCCATGATTTTCATCAGCTTTGCATTCTCTAGCTTCAGCGGAAGGGTTAATTCCAAAATTCTCGCATGTAATCGGATATGAATATCAAAGAGCGGGGGGGACACTTGGGTCAGATCAATTTGAGATTTGCTGGAAATGGTGTCAAAGACAAGCTGCACACGGTCTTTTTTACTTCCGCGGCTCTTTGGCTCCTCCCCAAAAATATGAGCAGGAACAGAAGTATCGTAGCTGCCAATGCTGAATTTTCCATGCATGAGCTTGATTAAAAAGGCTTCCTTTGGTGTGATCCACCCTACATAACGCTCCCCTTGAAATAATGCGATACCCTTGATTTGCAGCTCATTTCCCTTTCTTGCAATGTACGGCATGATCGGGTCGATTCCTTTGTCATAATAGGCCCGAAAAAACTCATGCATGGTGGAAGACGGAATTTTTTCCCCTTCAATATTTTGCTCAATCATACGGTATAAATAGATTCCGATATTCCCTTCTTCAGAATAGGGATACGTTAACATATCATATGTTTCGCCTTCAAACAGGCAAAGATAAACCCTGCTGGAAATAGAGGAATCCCGATACAGCGTGTCAACGATACTGCCAAGCCCGCGTTTTGCCAAGTTTTCACTGTAGAGGGCGACACGAATCTGCCCACCCAATACTCTTTTATCTGATTGTAGATTAACCCGATCCCGGATTGATTTGCTGGTCTCCCCCGTTGCTGAGAAAATCTGTATCTTTTTTTTGGCCTCTGGATTAATGGAGGGCATGATTGCAGTCCCACGAATGTTTCCATCCTTTAACAAGTCATAACCGACAGCTGTGGCAAGTCCAGTTTCATCAAAAATCTGCCGATCTCCACAGCCTGTGACTATCATGACGCCAGAACACCACAACGCCAAAAACCGTTTGATAAAGGGCATCCTCTTTTTCCGCTCATCAAGCATCAGGCACTCTCTCCTTTGCTCTTCGATTTTGCCCGTTGCGTTCGCTGCTTCAGCAAGACCATGACGTACAAAAAATAGGGGTACAAGTACACAACCCATATGCTAATTTTCCCATGCACAGTATAAAGCCAATTCATCTGCTGTCTGGAAAGCATCGTCAAGGAAGCAAGATAAATCACCGATAAAATCCAATACAATGAACTTCGCAAGTTGAAGCAAAACAAACGCTTGAGTCCTCGCGCCGAGCACCACAAATACAGCATGATATTCGGCAAAATGACGATAAGCCACAGCGAGATAACGACCAGCTCAAATCTTTCCAGAATGGGCAGGTACACCATCTTTTGCAGATTGAGTGTCGCCCAGATCGTCCTCATGAGCTGACCTTGGCTAAAAAAGACCAAGGTCACGATCATGACCAATAAATAGATAAGATAAGTCACCAGCACCGCCAACTGTGCACTTTTATTTACCCTGTCCTTATTCTGTACATAGGGATAGACGACATAGAGAACCTCAAAACCGACACTGGTCAATGACATGGCCATCATTCCTCTGAAAAGGTTCTCAAAGCTGGTATCCATAATCGGAAACAAATATTCCCATCGTGCGAATTCCAAAGGGAAATATAAATCAAAGACTAGCCATGCCGTTGC
The DNA here is from genome assembly GCF_001039275.2 of Brevibacillus brevis. Lineage (NCBI taxonomy): Bacteria > Bacillati > Bacillota > Bacilli > Caryophanales > Paenibacillaceae > Brevibacillus > Brevibacillus brevis. The sequence goes on along the minus strand of NZ_CP030117.1, from coordinate 477,233 downwards.
TATAATGGAAAAAAACGTATAGCCAGCTATGACTCTTATCCCTCCCACGATGGTGTAGTACGCAAGAAAAAGGATGATTCCAGCTAAAATCCACGTAGGTAAATTCGGGAACACCCAGGTTTGGACAACTTCGATGTAGCTGCGAAGAATGATTCCAGCTGTCAATATGAAATAGATTATAAATATGATGCTTACAGCAGTTCCTAGCCGCCTTCCAAACACATCATCTTGAATGCCGTAAATATCAGCCGAAGGGTATTTTTGCATGGTCTTGATAATGATCCACAATGTTAGATGCGTAACCAAGCCTGCAAGTATGACCGAAATCCAAGCATCATGCCCTGCTTCCTTCGCAATGATTCGTTGAAAGCCCAAGATGCCCATTCCAAGTTGAGTACCATGCACCAGCAACCCTGCAAGATATGCTGATATTGTATTGCCCTTGCTTACATCGATGTTAATGTTCATAGCAGCCTCGCTTACTCGTCAATGTCTTTCTTCTCTTTGGCTTTTCCCCTGTCAAAACGAAGTACTCGTTTTGGTGTAAAAAACTTCAGGCGTTCGGAAAGAGAGGATAATGGAGCGCGAATAAAGCCATCTTTCCAATCGGAATAGCGCACGGGGTAAATGGGGTACATGTAAGGACGCCCCAAGCTCGTCTGTCGGAGCAAATGGCTGGCTAGGAAACTGAATCCGACCACAATGCCCAATGCCCCCAGCATACCCGCCAGCAAAATCATTGGAAAACGAATAACCCGGATCGTAGAACCGATCATATAGCTAGGTGCGATAAAGGAAGACAAAGCCCCGAGGGCAACGATAATAATCAGGATATTACTGGTGAATCCGGCCTGAACAATGGCCTGTCCGATCACAATACCGCCAACGATACCAATCGTCTGACCGACTTTGGTCGGCAGCCTCGCTCCTGCTTCCCGCAAAAGCTCAATAATCAATTCCATCAAAATAGCCTCCCACAGTGGTGGAAACGGTACTCGGGAGCGTGATTGCGCAAGGGAAAGCAAAAGGTCTGCCGGAATCATCTCGTAATGATAGGTCAGCGCAGCCACGTAGATCGGGGTCAGGATCAGGGACAAGATCATGGCAAAGATTCGCATGAGTCTGTTGAAAGTAGCAAGGCTCCAGCGCAAATAATAGTCATCTGGCGACTGAAAAAATTGCAGTAAGGTGGTGGGACCGAGTAAAGCGAACGGGCTCCCCTCCACGAGTATGGCAATCTGTCCTTGTCGCAATCCGTGTACGACCCGGTCTGGACGCTCTGTTTGCTGAAGCGTAGGAAATAATGATTTCTCATTGTCTGCGATATGCTGCGCCAGTATGGTAGAATCCAGACTGCTGTCTAACTCCAGATCACAAATCCGCTGACGTACCGTATTCACATTTTCCTCATCTGCCGTCCCGCTCAAATATAAAATCGACACATCCATCGGTATGCTTATTCCCACGCTTAATTGTTCATGGAACAATTTTGGTGTAGACATATATTTTCGAATGATGCAGATGTTCACATTCAGTTCTTCTACAAAGGCGATCTGCGGGCCGAGTACAACCGTTTCGATTTCGGGTGCTTGAATACTTCTGCCAGCAGTACCATCGCTGGGAAACGACAAGCAGTAGGGCGATTCCGCAACTTGAATGACAATATGACCTCGGAGTAAACGCTCAATGGCTTCCCCTTCATTGAAAACACGATTGCTGCTGGAAGCACCTAAATGCCTGGCGACTTCCTCAATCCCACTTTCCTCCAAACAAAGATCACGCAGCTTCGGGATAAGCTCGCTGTAGACAACCTTGCCATCTGCCATAGAGGATAAATAGAAAAGTCGCACGCGGCCTTCTGGCTCATCGATATGTTCCGTAATCAGGTCACTGGTATGTTCAAACCAATTGCGTGCACTTTCCCGATCCATCGACATCTTCACCTCAGAACTTAGAAAATCATGGTTAGTCTTTCCCAAAACACAAAAAAACAGCACGCTTAGTTTTGCGTGCTGCTTTTCTTTTCTCCCACGGGTTGATCTGTTGCTTCTGTAGGAGGTGCAATTTTTTCTTGGATAAACGACTGAACCTGATCGACATCCGGAACCAGAACAGAACCTGCGCGGTGCGATTCGCGGAACATCCCCATTGGCGGCAATTGATAGTTACCCGGCTCTAACGTATTCAATTTTAATCCGAGTGCAGACAGCTTCAGCATGTCCACCGAGCTAATATTGGTTTGAACATACGGTGTTACTTCCTTCAATATGGTAGGAAGCTGCATCAGCGTCGTACCATTTTTCATCTGATCCACGACTGCCGTCATTAGTTTCCGCTGACGCTCCGTCCGTGTATAATCGGAGGTCGCATCATGGCGGAAACGAACATATTGCAAGGCTTTGTCTCCATCCAGCTTTTGCAGACCTTTTTTCAGATTAATATCGTAAGCGCCTTTGTCAGTCGGGTCATGATAATACATGTTTTTTTCGACATCGATCTCGACTCCGCCCACTGCATCAATCAGAGCCTTGAAGCCTTCAAAGTCAGTAATCACATAACGATCTACCGGAAGTCCAGTGAACTGACTAACCGTTTCCATTGCCAGCTCAGGTCCACCCTCTACAATCGCAGAGTTGATCCGGGAGCTGCCTCTACCGGGAATATCTACATACGTATCACGCAGGATTGAAAACATGTCATAACGTTTCCCCGTAGGATCGATGCTGACCAGCATCATGGAGTCAGAACGAGGAAGCCCGTTATTTTTCATTCCTCTGCGGTCTACTCCCATCAGCAGGATATTAACCCGTTCCTTGCCATCCCACTCTGGTATTTCTGCTGCTTTGGTGGAATTCCCACCACTAGGCGGTGCGATATTGGGCTCTTGAATATTTTGAGCAAATTGATAAAAAGAGTATCCGTAATATCCAGCTGTCGTAGCCATCACGACAAGCAAAAGAAGCAACACTCGTTTCCATATTTTCATAAAGTCCACCTTTATTCTCTCTATCCTCAGTTGATGTCATCTCTCCACTTTGTTTAGTATACTCGAATTTGCGGAAAGTGGAGCAGCCTTTATTTGGGTACCTGTGACATTGTAAACATTTTAATTTACAAAGTTTAGAATATTCGTTATACTAATCTTATCCTTAATGATAAGGGGTGCATTCGCGTGATATCACCTTCAGCTTTCCTCAATCGCTATCCCCGTGAGGCCATTTTCTTCCTTATCGCCAGCTTTATTAACTCCTCCGGGAGTGCTTTTATGTGGCCACTTACTACCTTATACGTACATACCATTTTGCAACGCTCGATGACAGAAGCTGGATTCGTCCTGATGATCCAATCTCTGGCCGGAATCTTCGGCCAATTCATCGGCGGTTCGTTGTTTCATCGACTAGGTGCCAAGCGTCTCATTGTCGGTGCATTGATTTTTCAAGGACTTATTCAATTTTCCATTCCTTTCGTTCAGAGCTGGCCTGTCTACCTGATTCTCATGATGGGGCTTGGCTTTACGTTCAATCTGTCATTCCCGGCAATTCAGGCATTTATCGGTTTTCGCTGGAAAGAACAGCGCCGAGAATTGTTTAACATCGTCTACGTCGGTAATAATTTGGGGATGGCAATCGGAACCGCATTGGCCGGCGTCATTGCCACTTTATCCTTCCAGCTTACTTTTTGGTTCAACAGCACGAGCACCTTATTGTTTGCCTTGTTCTTCTTCCTTTTTATGAAGAACATATCTCATCAGGATCTGGTCGGAGAGCATCAGGAGGAAAAGCAAAATCACCGCGAGAAAAACAGCTTTCCCCTGCTATTGCGTTACCAATTATACTTGTTTATGGCATTAGGCGCAGCATTCATTTTCTTTTCCAACACGGTTTGGAACACAGGTGTAGCTCCTTACATTACAGAGCAGGGTATGCCACTGTCATCGTATAGCTGGCTGTGGACGGTTAACGGCATTATCATTTTTGCTGGCCAGCCCATCACATCCTGGATCAAACGGCTGTTGAATCAGAGCTTGTCAGCCCAACTCGTCGTTAGTGCCATCGCGTATGCTGTCGGTTTTGGGTGTATGCTTGTCTACCACGGTAGTTATTACGCATTTGTTGTCGGAATGGTTATCACTACATTTGGTGAAATGCTCATCTCGCCGACTATTCCTACTTTTATATCGGAAAAAACCGGAGAGAATGCACCATTTTATTTAGGGGTCGTAGGGGCGATTACAACGGGCGGAAGGCTGCTGGGGCCTTTGGCTATGGGGTTCATGTATGACCATGGTGGAATTAATCCAACCCTGTTCCTGGCAACGCTTGTCTCTGCGGGTTCGGTCCTGCTCTGTCTGTTACACGCTTATTTTCATCGGGAAAAACGAACTGATGTTGAAGCTAAATACTGATTTCAACTGCAAAGAAGCCGCCCGATCCTTTTACAGGACCGAGCGGCTTGTTCATTACACTACTTCTTTTCTCCCTTGATTGGCACTTCCCAATTGACTTTGTTCTCTTTGATTACATGATCGAGGACAACTGATATTTCCTTTACATCTTTTTTCTCAAAGAGCACATCGAGCTTCCCCTCGAGTTTTATCGTACCATTTTGGTTTTCTTTTTTGTTAACCCTTAACCATACTAGTGCGGCATCATTCCCGTTTTCGTCCTTCACCGTCCATCGCTCTGGAAGTCCCACAATATCTTTGGCCAGAATAGCTTCCAGTGGAATATTGAATGAGGTATACTCGTCATCATCTTCCATTTCCATCGATTGAAACGTGATTTGGTTCCCAGCTACATTCACTTTTTTCGGATTTTTCTCCAGTTCAGCAAAAGATAGCTTGGTTTGAGAAGAGACTTTCTCTGCTGTATAGACAGCATCGAGCTTCATTGTCAAGTTTTTTGCAGGGTCCAGCGGCATGTACGTATGGACAAAACTCGTACTTGGCTGCCACTTCTCTGTGAAGTTAACCGAAGCGCCATGGCTCATGCCTAAGATACTGAGATTGTGATCCCTTTCATCGGGTTCAATCATATCATCCCATTTGCCCACTACAGTACCCTTTTCATCGACAAGCTCGTAACGAAAACCCTCCACTACTTTCTCATTCGGATTGCTGTTTGAGAACTCTAGCTGCGTAGCAGTGGGAGCAAAGCGCGCTTCTTTTAGCTCTACTGTTGCCCCTGTTGGAGTTTCTAACTCCTTGTTCAATGCTACTGTTTTCATGGCTGCTTTTGCTGGTCGCATATCAATCGGAATATCGAAATTCCACGTGCCTTTCGTATCTGTCAGGCGCTTCACACGCATTTCCAAAATCAATTCGTCCGGCATTGGATTCGCTTCATCAAAGAATCCGCTCAGTTGTCCTCCGTAGGCGAAGTTTTCACCGTTCGGCACCGGTGGCCAAGGAAGCGTTTCCCTCTGATTATCATCTAATCGCATGATCACCTTGCCATTTTTATCTTTAAGTCGAACTTCCCTGAAATCTTTTACATTGTCGCTTGATATGATCGTGAACTGATCCTTCCAGAACGACTGAATCTTTTTGCCGGACGAGTCCGTCACTGAGCCAAGAACCATAATACGCAACGGATCTGCTACAACCGCACTGATTGCCATGGTTAGTCCTTGGTCTGTCACCTTCATGTCGAGCGGCTGTACAAAGCCGTATTCTGCTGCTTTCTTCACGCCGATGTCCGTCTGCTTTTTATCAAACAGGTTGACTACTTGTTTCGCATTGTAAGGTCCTTTTGTTACTGTTACCTCGCTCGGATTGATCGACGCATAAATTCCACTCATATAATTCGCAAATGTAGGCGAAACAGCTGTTCCAAACGTAACAACCATAGCCAATCCCGCAACTGCAATCGTCGTTTTCTTCACAATATCCACACTCCGCTTTTTCCAATTTATTTGAACCGGTTGTTTTTGTATTGGTTTGAGTTTGAGTACGTTCATCGGGTAGGCGGGGAGCTTGTCCATGACATTTTGAATGGTTGCTTCCGTCTGCCAGACATCTTCGCCTTCATCATCGGATGTATCCAGCTCATCCAAATATTGCTCAAACTTGCTCTGGCACCAACTGCATGTATCCAGATGTCGTTGTACTTCTTGTTTCATTCGCAAAGGAAGCGTGTCTTCCAAATACGCATTCAGCATGAATGTATCCAAGCATGTCATAGGTGGAGGTCCCCTCCTTTACCCGAATTCGTTATGGCATTTCTGAGCTTGGCCTTGCCTCTGGAAAGACGTGTTCGCACCGTACTGATGGGAACATCCAGCTCCTCGCTAATTTCTTCATAGCTCAAAAATTGGAGATAACGCAGTTCCAGGACGACACGGTATTTAGACTCCAGGGTCATCATTCGATTTTGTAAAAAGACCTTCTGCTCTTTCGCAAGGTATTCGAGCTCAGGTGTATGACTGGTAGCCAGTTCAATCTCTGCTTCTGTAACCGTAATCGATCGTTTCCGGTTTCGTAGTTCATCAAAGCAATAATTGGCGGCAATCCTGTAGAGCCAGGCACCGAATTCGTAGCTTTTGCTGTAGTCACCCAAGTGGTAATACACCTTGATAAAGATCTCCTGAGCCATGTCCTGCTCAAGATGCGGCTGCCCGATCATCTTGCGAATGAGCAATCTGACCCTTTTGTTATATTTTTGTATGATCTGAGAATACGCCTCTTTGTTCCCTTGGAGGACCTCCTCAATGATCAGCCTGTCGTCCTGCATCTGTCTTCCTCCCCATATCAAAACCTGTATCGAGGGCTACAGGTCCAAAAAGGTACGCTGCGCAGCTATCACCTTTTTGCTTGTACACCTTAATACGACGGAAAATGGTGGAAAAAGATCGCAACTTTTTTGAAAAATATTATGTAAGTGAAATAGTCGAACGAAAATGTGGAGGTTTGGATTACCTGAGAGTTATTTGTGGCAGTCGGGTAGCCTAAATAGCAATCGAGAAGAAATCAATATAGATAGGCATATGCTATCATAGGTATGTCTTACGTAAATATCACAACTGGGAAATGAAGAAGAGAATGAAAGAAAGAGAGGGTAAACATTAGTGATGGAAGCAAATGATCATGTAACGCCAAATCCACATTGGAAAAAGAACATTATTCTCTTTCTAAGCAGTCAGGCGATTTCACTTTTTGGATCATCTTTAGTTCAATATGCGATGATGTGGTATATAACGCTGAATACGCAATCCGGTATCATGATGACGCTATATATCATTTGCGGTTTCGTCCCTACTTTTCTTTTATCCCCCGTTGCGGGTGTCTGGGCTGACCGCTACAATCGCAAACTGTTGATCATTTATGCAGATGCAATGATTGCCTTTGCAACGCTTATCCTCGCAGTCGTCTTTTTAATGGGATACAATGCGACCTGGCTGCTCTTTCTCATGGCTGCTATTCGTGCAGTCGGAGCCGGTATTCAAACCCCTGCTGTCGGAGCTATTTTGCCGCAAATCGTACCAAGTGACCAACTAACGAGAATGAATGGCATAAACGGAAGCTTGCAGGCTGTTATTATGTTCGTATCCCCGATAGTGAGTGCTGCATTACTCACATTATCTACCATTGAAATGATTTTCTTTATCGATGTCATTACCGCCATGCTTGCCATTGGTACGTTGCTCATTTTCCTCAAGATTCCTTTACACGAAAAGGCTTCCGAAATACAAAAAACGAGCTACTTCAGCGATTTTAAAGAAGGATTACTCTACATTAAAAACAATGATTTTCTGAAGAAATTCTTTCTATTCTTTGCCTTCTTCTTTATTCTGATGGCACCCGCCGCATTTTTGACCCCGCTGCAAGTTACACGGAGCTTTGGTGACGAGGTTTGGCGGTTAACGGCAATTGAAATTGCTTTTTCAGTCGGAATGATGGCTGGCGGCGGAATTATTGCCTCCTGGGGAGGCTTTACAAACAGAGTGCACACCATGACATTCGCGAGCTTTGTCATGGGCGCCTGCACAATAGCCCTTGGTATCATTCCGAACTTTTGGATTTATCTAGTCTTCATGGCGCTATTTGGCGTAGCTATGCCCATTTTCAATACCCCGACAATGGTCTTGGTTCAGGAGAAAGTGGATGAGAACTATTTGGGAAGAATTTTCGGTGTGTTCGGCATGATTTCCACTTCGATGATGCCTATAGGTATGCTTATTTTTGGACCAATCGCAGATGTTGTTAAAATTGAGTGGCTACTGGTTGCAACGGGGCTATTCATTTTAATACTGGCTATGTTGTTAAAGAAAAACAAAGTTTTAATACAGGCTGGAAACCCTACATTGAAAGAGTCTCCATGAATAAAGTCTCCCATCGACGGGAGATTTTTTCATACCAAAAAAGCTGCCGAGGGATTCGCGGCAGCGTGGTAAATCATTGATAAAGATATTCAGTTGTTTCTCACTGGTGGGCAGATAAGCGACTTTCCGTTGTCTTGCGGACCAAATCCCATGATGTACGGTACCGCTACACGGCTCCACTCTACCGGATTCGGTGCCGTGTCCACCTCTTCTGGCGAGCATGAATGGAGCATGGAAGTATCGATACTCCCTCCTGGATCAAGCGCCACTGCTGCCATTCCCTCAGGCAATTCGGCTGCCAATGATTGCGTCAATCCTTCGATGGCGAACTTCGATGCGCAGTACGGGGATAAAAACGCTTCCCCGTGTCTTCCCCAGTACGAACTGATATTTACGACGACTCCGCCATTTGCGCGCTGAACCATAAACGGTAAAAAGGCGCGAATTACATAGAAAACACCATTCACATTGATGTCCATCACTCTCGAAAACTCGCTTGCCGCAAGACCAATGACTGGACTGTTCCGATTTATAATGGAGGCATTGTTAATCAACAAGTCGGGAACGCCCACCTTGGCTTTTACTTCTTCTGCCCACTGTTCCACCTGCTCCATTACCGATACGTCCACGACAGAAAAATGATGCTGCTCTCCGAATTGCTGACGCAGTCCTTGCACTTCTTTTTCCGAACGACCGCAGCCTGCAACCGTCCAGCCTGCTTCGTGAAAACGCTCGACCATCGCCCTACCCAAACCACGTGTCACACCTGTAATCACTACCAGCTTGCTCATTCTCTCTCCCCCTCCATTATTATACTTATTAAACATTTTAGTATAATAAAAGAAGGAAATCAATCCCAATACATTTTAGTTAGGGCTGTAGTGTTGGGAGGAAACAGGAGAAAACGCTCAGCTTCTAGGGCCACCCCCTAGAGGATTGACTGCACGACTCCATGCAAAAAGCGAAACCGCGGCCAAAGTGGTCTCTTCAGGATGCATTTCAGAGGTGGCCTCTTAAAGGCGTGTTTTTGCATGGAGTCTCGGTTGGTGATCGGTTTTTAAATGCCTGAAAAGAATGTAAAGATGCCATCAGTAACGACAGAGAAGAATATTTTCAGGCGTAGCGGCTACCACTTTTGCGTTTCCCCGCGAATCCCTTCGGAGCGGACAGTCTTTACCCTCAGATGGACGGAGCCTGGAGCCTAGACTGGAAATATTCTTCTCTTCACTACAGCCCCATTTCAAACGATTACTAACACCAAGTCTGTCAAAAAAGACGCCCGTTGCCGAGCGCCTCGTGATGTTTCGTACTTTCTTATTTGTAAGTGTCGTAAGCGTTGGTCAACAGGCCAGCGATTGTTGCCAATTCGTTGTTCTCGATCTGATGACGCTCGATCATGGTCATGATTTTGCCATCTTTCATGATCGCGAAGGATGGGGAAGACGGAGCATAGCCTTCGAAATACTCACGAGCTTTTGCTGTCGCTTCCTTGTCTTGACCTGCGAATACAGTGAAGATGTTATCCGGCTTTGTAGCGTGATTCAAGGAATGTACAACTGCTGGACGAGCGAGTCCTGCTGCGCAGCCACAAACCGAGTTCACGACAACAAGTGTCAGGCCTTTTGCATTTGGCAGTGCTTGCTCTACTTCTTCAGCAGTGCGAAGCTCTTGAAAACCGTTGCGAGTCAACTCATCGCGCATCGGTTGAATTACTTGGCTCATATATGCTTCATAAGACATCATTGGGCAACCTCTCCTTTGTATCACGTGTTCAACTTACTTATATTATACCCCGACTGCGCCTTCCCGAGAAAGCAGGAGCTACACTTCCATCAAAATGGTAAGAATCATTGGGTTGCGGCCTGTCTTTTCGTAAATGAACGGCTTGATCACTTCATTAATCTGTGACTTCAGCTCAGACCATTCCTTGATTTTCTTATCCAACGCTTCTTGCAGACGCCCACGAACGAGCTGTGTCGCTTCCTGAATCAAAGATTCCGAACCGCGTACGTATACGAAGCCGCGGCTCACGATATCTGGGCCCGTCAAAATTTTGAAGTTTTTCATATCCAGGCTGACAACCACGACCATCAAGCCATCCTCTGCCAAATGCTTGCGATCTCGCAGAACGATATTGCCGACGTCGCCGATACCACTGCCATCAATGAGGACAATCCCTGCTTGTACTTTGCTGAGCCACGCTTTTTCGCGGTTGCAGTTCAGCACTTCGCCGTTGTCCATAATAAAGATGTTGCTCTCCTCGATCCCAACCTGTTGGGCCAGCTTGGAGTGAGTCTTGAGCATCCGGTATTCCCCGTGGATCGGGATGAAATATTTCGGACGAATGAAGTTGAGCATGAGCTTCAACTCTTCGCTACTGCCATGACCCGATGCGTGAATATCAAATTCATGACTCAATACTACGTTGGCACCTGCACGGTACAGCTTGTCTATCGTGCGGCTTACGTTGATCGTATTTCCTGGAATCGGAGATGCAGAAATGATCACTGTATCTTCCGGATAAATGGACACAGTGCGATGCGAACCAGATGCAATCCGGGTCAACGCTGCCATCGGCTCACCTTGACTGCCTGTGCAAATAATCAGCACTTGGTTGTCTGCGTAGTTGTCGATGTGCTTAATATCAATCAGCATGCCCTCTGGCATCTGAATGTAGCCCAACTCTTGGCCAATCAAGAAAACCTTTTCCATACTGCGGCCAATAACCGCCACTTTGCGATTGCACTGCTCAGCAGCATCTACCACCTGTTGCAAGCGATGTACGTTGGAAGCAAAGGTAGCCAGAATGATGCGTCCACGTGCTTTGCGTACCACATCGAGAATCCCTTCTCCTACCGATCTCTCTGACATCGTAAATCCAGGACGCTCACTGTTCGTACTATCGGACAAAAGCGCCAAAACGTCACCGCTCGCACCAAAGCGTGCAATTTTTCCGTACTCCGTTGTTTGTCCGACTGGTGTCATGTCAAACTTGAAGTCACCTGTGTGAATGACCATTCCCTCTGGTGTATGAAGCACAATTCCCAAAGAATCTGGAATACTGTGGTTCGTCCGGAAAAATGTCGCCTTCAGCTTCGCAAAAGGAATTTCCGTATCTTCCGAAATCGGAATCAGCTTCACTTCGTTCTGCAAACGGTGCTCTTCCAGCTTCGCCTTGACCAAGCCCAGGGTCAGACGACCACCGTAAATCGGCACCTTGATTTGTCGTAAAATATAAGGAATCGCACCAATGTGATCCTCATGTCCGTGCGTTAATAATAGTGCTTTGATCTTGTGCTGGTTGTCCACTAAATAGGAAACATCCGGGATAACCAGATCAATACCGAACATTTCATTCTCGGGGAATTTCACCCCGCAGTCAATGATGATGATTTCGTCCTCATACTCGACGCAGTACATATTTTTTCCGATCTCGCCGAGGCCGCCCATCGCGAAAATCTTAACGTCGCTCAAACTCTTTCCTCCTAACATCGTCGTGCATGATTATGGGAATCCGAACCAAGCATGCCATTCTTATTATATCACAACGTAAGACGTTCGTTTCACCCAGTCTTGTCTATTCCACACATTCATCTTCGGTCAATAATTGAATACTGATACTCCAAATCGGCAACTCGTTCATCGGTAACGACACTGGCTCTCGCCCAGAAGTCGTGCTTTGCATAAGAATCGCCCGTCCATACCTCCGTAATTTCTCCTGAAGAGAGTTTTAGTGGTACGGCTTCGACTTCTTTTAATACGGTGCCGCTTTTGTTTTGTACTCGCAGTTTCAAATCAATCTCCAACGGCTGATCTGATTGATTCCGTACCAGGATCAGACTTGTATACGGATACCCGGCACAATTTTTGGTACAGTCTTGTCTGCTGTATACGAGGGCGAGATCAATAGGCTTCTCGTTGTCCATCTTTGCCTCTTTCCACCGGTCTTTTGCTTTTTGTACGACGGTGACGTACTCCGCTTTTTTCAAAAAGGGGCCCATCCCTAAAAAGGCAGCAGCAAAAAAGCTAAACATACCAAAGGCTGTGCATAAAAAAACGAGGTTCATTTTCCAAAACTGTTTTCTCATCGTGATCAAAAAGACAATATACATCAGGATACAAACAAACACCAACAGGATACAAAAGTATAAAAATAACTCCAAGTCGGACTCCGTGGGTAACACCGGAATACCATACTTCATTTGCCAATGTACATTCGCGGCGAAGCAGCCTCCGTAAATCAATACGGCTGAAGCAATCGTGAGTCCCCATTTTTTCCAAAAAGGAGGCTTTTGGAAAATGGCGGCAAGAACCCCCACCAAAACAGGAACGCCAAATAAGGGGATGAGCAAGTAATGCATCGAAAACCTCCCGCACTTCATTGTCATTATTTTCTACGAATGATATTCCGAAAAGTCTTCAAAATACATGGAAAACCATTTCAAAAAGGAGAGGGATCAGCAAGTGCAAACCGCTCGTCGCTTATTTCGCCATCGGAACATGATGCCCCTTCTCTCCACCTTACTTTTCCTGCTCCTCTTTCAGCCGTTCCCTGCCTATGCCCAGCCTCCCTATGCAAAATGGGGCAGGCTCGCGATGCAGGAAACGATGAAGCGATATCCAAACGCTCAAATTGTGGACTACCTGCATGTCGGACGAAAACCAAAAACGCCCACCACGTCGGAAGAGACGTTTAAGCTCTTGCTTCAAGAAGGCAATCGCAGGTGGGCGTTACTCATTCATATTGAATTCGTGAATCAGACAGAAGATGTCGTAAACATCTCCTATGAGGAGACTCACTAGTCAGCGAGCTGTTCCATCTCTTTCATCATGACTTCCATGTCCATGTCGGCTGCCATCCCGTACGCGCGGCGCATGTTTCCATCTCCATCAACAAGGAACATGCGAGCCGTATGAGCATAAGATCCATCTGGCTGCTTCATGACCATCAGACCAAAGTCCTTCGTCACTTTTTCTACAGCCTGAGCGTCCCCGCGCAGGAACTTCCAGCCACTCTGATCTGCCTTGAACTTGGCTGCATACTCCTGCAAGACTTCCGGCGTATCATTATCAGGGTCAAAGGAGATAGAGATAAATTCTACTTTGTCTCCGAACAGTCCCTTTTCCTTCAACTGATCTTGCAGCTTGGCCATGTTGTACGTAGTCGCCGGACAAATATCCGGGCACTTGGTAAACATAAACTCCACCAGCCGTACCTTGCCAGCACTTTGATTAAACGTATAGGTTGTTCCGTCACTGTTGTCCAAGGTGAAGTCCGCGATGGGCTTCAACACTTCGATCTTCTCTTCTGTCATGTACTTATAACCAAATACTCCGACGATAGCCAAAAGGATAATACCAGCTAACACAGGAAACCAATGTTTTTTTATCGCAGATTCCTGCTGCAATTGTGTTCCTTCACTCACGGGTTGCTTCCTCCCTGCTTGTCCCATGCGAGATGCCTCCTGTTTACACACGGGAGGCATTCACACTGTATCTCTTCTTACTGTTCCACTTCACCTGGCCATGCGAGCATGCCGCCAACCATATTCGCCACGTCATATCCTTGTTCACTCAAATACGCTGTAGCATTATGGCTTCTGGCACCACTACGGCAAACCATCACAATCGGAATGTTCTTATCCAGCTCATCGATACGGTGCGGCAAAAAGCCGAGTGGGATCAGCTTTGCCTCTTTAATGTGACCTCCATTCCACTCATCGACTTCACGTACATCAATGACTTGTAGTTCCTCTTTGGCTTCCAGCTTTTCCAACAGCTCTTGTGGTGTCATTTCCTTTACTCCATGGCTCATCGCTATTTATCCTCCTATATGTACGATCAGATCAGTTGTAACCACCTCCATGATATCACACGCTTTTTTACTTTTCTAACGCGAAGAGCACTTGGCTTCACTATGCATCCATGCTCCCTATTTTCTACCATTATCTCCTATTTCACTGCGGCAGTAGCATCACGGGATGTGAACAGCTTGAGGCAAAAGCGTTACAAATTAATGGCATGAGTGAAAGCCTTCCATACACATATACACAAAAACCTCCCTGATAACTACCATTATGCGTTGACAGCGAGGTTTTATTTTCATACAATTACGACAACAACTTTTCTCATCAAGAGCGGTGGAGGGACAGGCCCTACGAAACCCGGCAACCAGCAGACTAGCTGCATGGTGCTAATTCCTGCAGAATCCAGTGATTCTGAGAGATGAACACAAGCCCGTGCATGATCGGAGCCTTCTTCTTCTCAGGAGAATGCTCCGTTTTTTATTAGCCGATTTCCCATAGTAAAAGGAGAGATGGACATGTCCGATCAACAACAATGGAAGCCAGAAACACTTGCGGTCCACGGTGGGCAGGAGGTTGACCCTGTAACAGGCTCACGTGCTGTTCCGATCTATCAGACGACCTCCTATGTTTTCCGTGATACGGAGCATGCAGCCAATCTGTTTGGCTTAAAAGAGTTTGGGAACATCTATACACGTATCATGAATCCGACCCAGGATGTGTTTGAAAAGCGTGTTGCCCTACTCGAAGGCGGAGTTGGTGCACTCGCGACTGCATCTGGGCAGGCTGCTATTACATTCGCCATCTTAAATATTGCGCATGCAGGAGACGAGATCGTCGCTTCCAGCAGCCTCTACGGCGGTACCTACAATCTGTTCGCCCACACTCTTCCCCGCCTCGGTATCAAGGTTCATTTTGCTGATCAATCCAATCTGGAAAATTTCCGTACCTATATCAATGAAAAGACAAAAGCCGTGTTTTGCGAGACGATTGGCAATCCGCGCATTGATGTCGCTGATATCGAGGCCATCGCCCATATTGCCCACGAAAATGGCGTACCTTTGATCGTGGACAACACCTTCGCGACTCCAATTTTATGCCGTCCTTTTGAGCACGGGGCCGATATTGTCGTGCACTCCACCACCAAATTCATCGGCGGACACGGAACAGCAATTGGCGGTATCATCATAGACTCTGGAAAATTCGACTGGAACAACGGAAAATTCCCAGGTCTGACTACACCTGACCCAAGCTACCATGGAGTTGTCTATACAGAGGCAGTCGGTCCACTCGCCTATATTATCAAGGCGCGCGTCCAGCTCCAGCGCGATATCGGAGCGGCAGTCGCCCCGATCAATTCCTTCTTGTTCCTGCAAGGATTAGAAACCCTGCATCTGCGCATCGAGCGACATAGCCAGAACGCCCTGGCAGTAGCCCAATTCCTCGCCAATCACTCTGCCGTAGAGTGGGTGAGTTATCCGGGGCTGGAGTCTGACTCCCAGCATGAATTGGCACAAAAATATTTGCCAAAAGGTGCTGGCGCGATCCTGACCTTTGGAATTCGTGGTGGCGTTGAGGCAGGAAAAACATTGATCGAATCAGTGAAGCTGTTCTCCCATCTCGCAAATGTCGGGGACTCCAAGTCACTCATCATTCATCCAGCTAGCACAACGCATCAGCAGATGACGGAAGAAGAGCAAGCAGCAGCCGGAGTGACTCCGGGACTTATTCGCCTCTCAGTCGGCACAGAATCGATCGACGATATCCTCTCTGATCTGGAGCAAGCACTGCAGCGTGCGTTTCAATTATCTACGGTAGGTTAACCATACTTTTAGAAGAAGGAAGAACCATGATCTCTTTGGATAGAGATTTGTGATTCTTCTTTTTCTTTTTCTATTTTCATTCGAAAAATATTGAATTTCAAATTCGTTATTTATAAAATACATAATTATGTACAAATTTTGGAAGGATGATCACATGAAAATTTTGAACATTGGCAGTGAACGAACGACCTATCGGGTTGAGATCTCGTATTCTCCTTTATTCGAAGCTGCCTTGGGAATCGCTGCCGCTACCTACGATCAATTGCATCACACGATGGAACACCCTCCTGCCTACTGGCGTCAACTGTTGGACGAGCTATCACCCTCTGTACAGCAAGAGGTCGACTATGCGAGGGAACACAACACGTGGAAGACGCTTTTGCAACTGCTCGATCTTTGTCCTTTCGCTGATCTGGATTCATTTCTCTCGTACGTCAGAGAGCTCTCAACAGAACAGCTCCGATACGAGGCCCTCCCTTATCTAGGTGAAAATATGCAGGAAGCACGGCGGAAGGCTGCACAAGGAAGCACGGAGGAATGCGCCGCTTTGCAGGAAGCGTGCCGCGCGCATCTCTTTTTTGAATCGTATATCGGACATATTACTTCCGTTGATGCAGAAGAGCTTCGGAGTCATATTCTCCGATTGATGGAAGGCTGGTATACCACGCATATCAAGCCACGTGAGGAAGAAATCGTTCGTATGCTAGAACGGGATTGGTCGCAAAAGCAAAGCAAGCTAGGAAAGCTCAACCCGGAAGCCTTGGTGGAGTATGCGACGGGATCGAGCTACCTCCCAGAACCTGCGGTGACACGCGTATTGCTGATTCCACAAGCGATTTATCGCCCGTGGACCGTACAGGCCGATGCTGTCGGGACGAAAATTTTTTATTACCCTGTTGCCGACGAAAATTTGCACGATGCTGTAGACCCTAATCAGCCACCCCCTTCACTGGTGCAAGCCTTAAAAGCACTCGGAGATGAGCACAGACTGCGCATGGTCAAAATGCTGGCGGAAAAGGACCTGAGCCTGCAAGAGATAACAGATCAACTCTCCATGGCAAAATCGACAGTGCACCATCACCTGTCCATGCTGCGGTCTGCTCATCTCGTTGAAACAGCAGGCTCCCGTTACAGACTCCGCCGTCATACCCTGGACAAGCTCCCCCTGATGTGGGATGAATTCCTAGACAGGAGCACCCCATGAGCCAAACCGCGGTCCAAGCCTCTGTCTGGCAGCAGCGTTCTTATCGTTGGATTCTTTTCGGTCAGCTCATTTCAGAACTCGGCGCCTCACTCGGTACCCTCGCCAATAGCTGGTTAATCTATCAGGCAACAGGCTCACAAGGTGCGGTCGGACAGATGTGGCTGCTGTATTTCTTGCCGTCGCTCGCTATTCAATTGATAGCCGGACCGTACATCGACCGATTCGACAAGAAGCGTGTCATGATTTTTTCTCAATGGATGCGAGCTGCTGCGTTTTGTTTGTCCTTTGCGGTCATTACTTCCGGGACAGAATCGCTCTGGCCACTGTATTTCACTGCCTTGATCAACGGTCTCGTTCAACCGCTGTATGTGCCAGCCAGCCAGTCGCTCCTCCCTGCTCTGGTCAAAAGAGAGCAGCTCCTCCAAGCCAATGCCTATTTGGATAGTGTCCTGCGAGTTGCCTTGATTACAGGTCCTCCTTTGGCTGGGATTCTCGTGGCGAATATCGGCGGTGAGTCCGTACTCGCATTGGTCGCGATCAGTTATGCACTCAGCGGTTTCTTTCTGGTTCTTTGTCCAATCGCCCCAGCCGATACCGCCAACAAGAAGCAATCGTGGTTCGTTATGTTTAAGGCTGGTCTTGCGATTTTTTGGCAGAAGCCCCTTTTGCTCTGGCTTGGCCTGTACTCGGCTCTCGTCCAATTTGCTGTCGGAGTCACACTCGTACTAAACCTGCCTTTTGTATCCGGCGAGCTGCAAGGCACCTCGTTTCATGTAGGCTTGTTTTTGGCTGGTTATCCGTTGGGCTATTTCTTCGGCTCCTTGCTCGTGCCACGCTTACATAGCAGCCTTGGACAGCCCCTGATTATGTTGGGATCACTGGTATTAGGTGGCTTAAGCTTTGTTGCACTAGGCTTTACCCATGACCTCTGGCTTGCAATCACCATCGAACTACCGGCTGGTCTGTTTGCCCCTTTTTTCCAGGTACATAGCACAAGCCTGTATCAGCTTCACGTTCCTTCCGAGCTAATGGGGCGTGTATTGTCTGTCCGACTGCTCATCGTGCGTGCGACGATGCCCGTCGGTATTTGGCTTGGCGGACAGTTGAGCGATCAGGTAGGGATTCGCCCCCTTTACATCTCTGTCGGTGCCCTCATCGTGCTCTCCGCGCTGGCGGGAATATTATTTCGAAAATTTGTAACTAACAGGATATTCCATATATAATAAAAACCGTAAGACTCCTAAATTTTGAATGGGAAAAGGAGAATTTTCATGACTCATCCGACATTGGATAAGCTTCAGCATGCTATCAGCAGCGTCATCGTGGGCAAAGAAAGTCAGATCCGCCTATTGGTAACGGCCTTGCTCGCCCGTGGTCACGTATTGCTGGAGGATTTGCCCGGAATGGGAAAAACCGTGCTTGCCAAAACATTGGCGCAAGCGATTGGCGGCTCATACAACCGCCTGCAATTTACTGCGGATCTACTGCCATCTGATGTCGTGGGTCTTCACGTATTCAATCAACGAACAAGTGAATTCGAACTACGCAAGGGACCTGTTTTTGCGGATGTCTTGCTCGCAGATGAAATAAACCGGGCCACTCCCAGGACTCAATCCGGTTTGCTGGAATGCATGGAGGAACGCCAGGTTACCATCGAAGGCGTCACCTTGCCACTCCCATCGACCATGCTGGTCATTGCCACCCAAAATCCGATTGAATCGGAAGGAACCTATCCGCTGCCAGAAGCACAGTTGGACCGCTTTCTTTTCAAGCTGTCTCTTGGCTACGGTACGCGAGAGGATGCCAAAGAAATTTTGCGGAGATTCCGCAGCAGCTCCCCATTAGAGGCCGTCGATCCGGTCATCACCGTCGAGCAAATTGCGGCTCTGCAACGCGAGGTCACGACCGTTCATGTCAGTCAACCGGTGGAAGACTATGTCATCGATCTGACGGAAGCGACTCGCCAGCATCGCTCGGTTGAGGTGGGCATCAGTCCGCGCGCCATGCTCGCCCTGTTGCGATCGGCCCAGGCTTACGCGTACGTTTCCGGTCGTACTTATGTCTTGCCGGATGATGTGAAAGTAGTGTTCCCAAGTCTGGCAGTTCACCGCATCCGCCTCTCCATGGAAGCAGAGCTGCATGTGACAGAGCAGGAAGTCGTGGAGCAAATCTTGACCAGCGTCCCCGCTCCCGTCGAAGAAAGCGTGTAGCGCTATGATCACCAAGCAAACCTTTCACATAATCGGTTTTGTCTTGCTACTCTTTGCGGTTTTTTCCGGTCACTGGTTTTTCTTTCTGTTTGGGGGCTTTTTCTTTTTTCTACCCGCTGCTCAAGACTGGTGGGTCAAATCCATGTCCAAATGGGTGTCACTCGAATGGTCCAGTGATCAAACGCGCGTCCTGTCAGGGACACCCGTGCACGTTACAGTTCGCTTGCACAATCGTTCGTGGCTGCCTTTGCCTGTTACCTGGCTTCGCTTCACACTGCCGGAGCATGTCTCGGTGGAAGGCGCAGACGAGGTGCGAATCCTCAATCATCGGACTAGCGTTCGCCTGCGGTTTGATCTGCCGATGCGACAAAGTGCTACACGCTCCTTAATTTTCATCCCGAACAAGCGAGGCACAGTCTGGCTGACGGATGTCCAATCCGAGACATTGCCATTATTGGGCGAGGAGCCTACCGCTTTGACATTGTCGATTTCCTTTTCCTTGCTGGTCTATCCGCTGCCTCTTGCTCTTTCTCCCGTCGTGCTCGCTGAAACGGAACCGGACGGGAATCGGCTATCTCGTCAGCGCCAGCAGGACGATGTCACGTTTCAGCGTGGCGTTCGGTCGTACATGCCAGGCGACCGTTTCAAGCATATCCATTGGAAGGCGACCGCCAAAACAGGCTCACTGGAGACACGTCTTTTCGAGTATACAGCCCATCCGAACTGGCGAATCGTCGGGCATATCCTGCCCTCCTATGAACCGATGATGCAAAAGTATAACGACACCTCCAATGAACGGACGATCTCGTGTCTTGCGTCTTTGGCTGGCCTGTGCAGGAGAAAATCGGTCGGATACGAGTTGTACCTCACTGTGAAACAACGAGGACG
The DNA here is from genome assembly GCF_001039275.2 of Brevibacillus brevis. Classification (NCBI taxonomy): domain Bacteria; kingdom Bacillati; phylum Bacillota; class Bacilli; order Caryophanales; family Paenibacillaceae; genus Brevibacillus; species Brevibacillus brevis. Next base: position 456,985 of record NZ_CP030117.1, on the reverse strand, counting down.
CGAACATTTTCATTTGCCTACAGGAAGTGGCAAGGCGCACCATCTGCACGTCATGACTCAACTGGCGCAAATCCATCATTTTGTGACAACGCCACTGGCGCCTGTTCTTCGCCGATTAGAGGGGGCACCTGGAAAGGAAGCCATTCTCATTGTGACACCACGAATGGACCCATCTGTACAAGCCTCGGCGGAGCGCCTTGTTCAACGCGGTCATCAGGTTGCAGTGCTGGATGTTTCTTCTGACCCTGTCATCATCCAGCGTTTTGAGCATGCTCGCTTGAAAAAAAGGAGCGTGATGATGGGATGACACTCTCCTTGATGGGGCGCTGGACGCTCGCATTTTGGCTAGAGGCAATGCTGACTGGCGTTTTCCTTGTCTTGTTTGGGTATATGACAGCAGGCTTTGGTCAACTGCTCTCGTTTTGCCTAGTCGCAGCGATCCTGCTCATGGCGGGGAGCTGGCTGTACCATAGTGGCGGCGGTCGCTTTATGCTCCATCTGTTGCTGTACCCCCTTGTGTTTGTCATAGGAATGGGCAGCTACTATCTCTACGATTCCTGGCTCATCGCGCTTATATTGGCTGCTGTTTATTTCTGGAGAGTACAAAGTGCTGCATCGGAAGGATATCGACATGACAGTCTGCAACGCAGATTTGTTCTGGCGCTGATGGCGGGTCTGATACAGCTCGTGTTAACAGTGCTTTACACCTCCATCGTTGACCCGGGTTCCTATTCGCTCGCATCTTCTTTTTCCATGCTCGTCCTCATTACTCTCAGCTATATTTTTGTGGCGATTGTGGCGTTCGTGCTGCGGGAAGGATCACTTTCTACTAGGTTGCCTGCCCGCATTAGCTTGCTACTCGGCAGTCAAGTGCTGGGCACTCGTTTTCTTTTGATCGCGGGTTATTTGGCTGTCGGTTCTATCGTACTTAGTCTCATCTATTGGATATGGAGTTGGATAAAAGGACCTGTCAGCGCTGGACTGTATACGCTCTTTGAGCCTGTGCTTATTTTCATTGTGGAATTGTTTGAACGGTTGTACGAGAGGGCAAACCAAAAACAGGCAAACATACAGGTTCTCATGGAAAGTGCGGGGCCAAGAGAAGATAATCCAGTGGTCCAGATACAGCTCGGAGAATCACTCTTTTCTGTTCTACAGCCCTACTTAATCATTGCCTTCATCCTTGCCTGTGTGATCCTGCTCGGCCGATACATATGGAAAAAGCGCTTCAAGGGGACGATTACGCTGGAAAAAGAAGTGGCGGCTGCACAAAATACCGTATTGACCACTGTTCCTCCCTCTTCCAGTGAAGAAAGCGTAGAAGATGGCTCTGCTAAATGGTTCAAACAGCCCGTTGGCCCAGAGGATGATCCAACCAGGTACGCCTACTATCAATTTCTCGTCCTCATGGAGAAGCAAGGAATGCCAATCGAGCTGCATGAGACACCCCAAGAGTTTTTCAATCGCCTGCGCGAACAGTCCTTGCTAGATGCAGCTCAGCTAGATGCAGTCGCTCGCATCACACGTTACTATCAGCAATATCGCTATCAGGAAAAGTCGCTTCCCGAAGCGGATTTGACAGCGATGCAGCAAGCTGTGCAGACGCTCGGCTCTCGTTTCTCCGAGATGTAATACCGCTCCACAACCACGTGCTACCCGTTAGCCGTGGTTGTTTTCTTTTTCTCTTGACATCGAGTTGCCCCTCCGGCATAATTTCTTCAATTTTGCCCACTCTCAAATTGAATTCACCAAATGGTTAATTAAACAAGAAAGGAGGATGCTCCGTGCAAGATTTGCCTGACTGGCTGCGTAAGCATCTTCATGTCGCATACATACCCGGCCATGAGTTTTTCTTAAGTCTCCATGTACTTGCCAAGCCGGAGCATCACACCTCCCGCTTGCATTGGGCGGAGGAGTTGCTCACTGCTTTACCTGCCCCGCTCTTGAAAAAGCTTCACTATTTTAGTTCCATGTCCAATCAGTTTCTCGATGCCATGGACTTCTTAGCACCGTGGGAGGAGTGCTTTGAGCATTCGGTTGAGGCCGCATTGGAGCGTGTACAGGCGATGGATGCAGGCGAGTTTGCCCAGCTCATGATCGGTCCCGTCTATCATCCCAGACAGCTTCATGCTTGGATGCAAGGACGTACAGACGAGATTTTTGATGAGCTGAAACCGGAGCATCGGGAGCTTATGCGCCATCCACTCTCGACCAAGCGCAGTTTTCTGGAGTTTTGCTACGACTACCTGCCTTTTTTCCAGACAGAAGAACGGCGGATTGAACCGTGGCTCGTCCGCGCCGTACATGAGGCACAAGAGCAGATCAAGCTTGATCCGATTCCGTTTTTGTCACAGATACACCCGCGCTTGAAGGTGCACGAAGACTTCTTGCAATTTCATAAAGCAAAAACGTACACATTTGGCTATTCGGAGCTAGCGCGTATCCATTTGCGTGTCTCTACTTTTATTGCGCCGCATTTGTTGCTCGGCATTTACGACGACCATATCTCTGTGTGCTTATCCGTAGACGTTCCCGGCACCAAAGCCACCTCGGTGATTCCCGCTGACTTCATCAGCAAAATGAAGGTGTTCAGTGACCCGACGCGGACAGCGATTCTCAAATCGTTATTGGCTCATCCTTACTGCACGCAGCAGTTGGCTGACCTGCACAACATTAGTGAGCCTGCCGTCAACAAGCACTTGAATCTGTTGGTAGAAACAGGCTTTATCTGGAGTGAACGACGGGGACGGTATGTGTTTTACCGCGCGATTACATCAAGGCTGGAACAGCTCGCCGTCGATTTGCATGAGTTCATCGATATGCCTGTTCCCGGAGTTGTCTCTCCACCTGCTTCATCACATCCCCCAGAACGGAGGAAATAACGTGTTTCATGTCGCCAAAGCTACCTTTATCCGCAATACCCGCGTAATGATTCGTGCCTATCCGTGGTCGTTTGTCATCGGCCACATTTTTTCCGGGGTATATACGGTGCTGTTCGCCTTCTTCGCCTATCACTATGTATTTGCCGGGCAGTTGGACGAGAATTTCGCACATCTCACCGGCTCGTCCGATTACTTGTCGTACGCCATCCTCGGCGGAGCTTTTTATGCGTTTGCCGTCTCTACCTTGATGAATGTCAGCCGCTCACTCATTACAGAGCTGCGGGAAGGGACCTTGGAGGCGGTATTACTCACCCCTTCCTTGCGCAGGGGGTACTTTTTGGGGAATGTCGCTCAACAGCTCATGCGTACTTTGTTCGAATTTTCCGTGATTGTTCTTGTAGGGGCGTTGTTCGGACTCACGCTCTCTCATACGAACGTATGGAGCGCCGTCCTTGTCTGGATATTGTCTACAGGGGCTTTCTTTTGCCAGGCGCTCGTATTGGGCAGTCTCATGCTTTGGTTCCGCGATACGTACATCACACAAAACACGCTGTTTGCTGTGATGGCCTTTGTCAGTGGGGTGACGTTTCCGATTCCGTATTTGCCTGAATGGGTACAACCACTCGGTCTTATCATGCCGCTCGCGCCTGCGCTGGATGCATTTCGGCAATGCGTGATTCAAGGAGCGCCGCTGCATGCTGTTTCCCCACAGCTTTTTCATATGGCAGCCTTGTCCCTCATCTATCTCGTCATTGGGGTGTGGGGCATACGTCGGATGGAAAAACGCGTCATGGAATCGATTTTTGGATAACGAACGAGGAGGTCAACAATCATGCTGATTGCAGAAAATGTACGGAAGATATACCGGGTGAAGGAGAAAAAAGGCTGGTTTCGCCAGCAATGGACAGAGGTCGAGGCAGTTGCTGATCTGTCCTTTCGCATGGTACCAGGCAAAATCATTGGATTGTTAGGCATTAATGGCGCAGGAAAAACAACCACAATCAAGATGTGCTCCACACTGCTCACCCCGACCAGCGGCACGATCACGGTAGACGGATATGACGCGGTTAAGGACGATCGGTTCGTCAAGGCCAAGGTCAACATGATCGCAGGGGGCGAGCGCATGCTGTACTGGCGGCTGACAGGGCGGGAAAACCTGCAATATTTCGGCAGTCTGTACGGTTTGCAAGGGCAGGCCTTGCGCCATCGGATCGATTCATTGCTCTTGCAGGTTGGCCTGTATGAGGCTGCCAACACTCCCGTCGAGCGATATTCCAAGGGCATGAAGCAGCGACTACAAATCGCCCGCGGCCTGATCAATGATCCGCGTTACCTGTTCCTGGACGAACCGACTCTCGGCTTGGACGCCCCCATCGCCCGGCAGCTTCGCAAGCATGTGAGTGAGCTCGCTTCTCAGCATGGAAAAGCCATTTTGTTGACCAGCCACTACATTCATGAGGTAGAAGAGCTTTGCGATGAGGTATATATCATCGATAAAGGAAGGCTTGTAGCGCATGATACACCGGAGCACCTGACCAAATCGCTCCACCTGGATACTGCCTTACAGGTAGTGATCCCCTCACTTTCCGACTCGCTCGATTACGATCTGCGCCAGCTAGCTCTGGATTACGGCGGCTCGCGTGAAATCGCAGAAACAGACGAGCAAACCTGGGAAGTGACGTTACGGGGAAAAACGGATATGACGACTCCGCTGCTTTCCCTCTTGGCTGCTCATCAATCCCCTGTCTTGCGTCTCTCTACCCAACAGCCATCACTGGAGGACGTCATCCTGCACATGGCAGATCGGAGGGGGGCATGAAACAGCTAGGTAGCCTGCTTTTGGCCGAAATCATCAAGGAGCATCGCCATTCGTTTCACAGCAAAATGATCTACTTCTCGCTCTTGGTCTGGCCCGTCATCAATTTCGTGACCGCGTATTATTCATTTGCCCCGTTTCGGATGGGAGCTGATTCCCCTCTTGCCCGGTTCATTAGCTACGAGCAGTTGCCGCTGTTCCTGTTGACTGGCTATTTAGGCTACATCTTTTATTGGTGCCTGGTACAGTCGTCGTGGCAAATGAGCTTTGAACGGCAAGCAGGGACCATGGAAATGATCTTCATCAGCCCGGTCAACCGGCTCGCTTTTCTGTATGGGCGCTCGCTTTCCTCGCTGATCGAAGGGGTCTGGCTGTTCTTTTGCTTTGTCCTGCTAGCCTTGTTTTTTGTCGATGGCATTCAACTGAGCGGCTGGTGGGCGCCTCCACTCGCCTTCCTCATCTTGCTGGTATCGGCCATCGTCTGGGGCGGCTTTCTCTGTGTGCTCTTTCTGTTTTCACGCGATTCGAGCTTTCTCTACACCGTTCTGGATGAACCGATGCTGATCTTTTCCGGTGTCCGTCTGCCCCCGATGGCCTTTCCGGTTTGGGCCAAGGTCATTTCCTTTTGCTTTCCCCTGACCTACGCCCTTCAGTTGATTCGCGAGCTGCTGATGGAGGGAGCGTCGTTGCAAACAATGCTGCCGAGTATGGGACTTCTAGCCGCCGTCTTGCTGGTGCTCGTGACGGCGACCGTCGTGTTGTTGAAGCAAGCGGAGAAGCATATGAAAAAGACTGGGAACATGGTGATGTATTAGTTGGGCAAAGAGTAGTTACATAAAGAACGCCCTTTCCTGATTGGAAAAGGCGTTTTCTTCTTTCCTCTTACTCCACCGTCAACAGGAACTCCCTTCCTTTTTTTGTTTTAGTCTACCACATATTGCATTAAGCCTGAGTGAACAAAAGGTCAGCTATCCGCTATAAGGCTTTGTCTCTTGGCCCTACCAAACTGAAAGTAGTAGAAGACGATAAGACACACGTGCATCAGGGCAATCATCAAATAAATATTGCTGTAAATAAAGCCGCTCGTATAAGGATTCACCGGGTTCCAATTGGTAGCCGCGCCAAGATCGATAACCTTGCTGTATACCGCAGACGCGATCCCCATGGAAATGAAGCTCAGCATTGAAAAGATTCCCATGCCTACTCCCGCCTGCTCCTTCGTCAACGTCCTCGAGATCGAGTTCGCCATCGAGATTTGCATAAAAGACTGCCCTACATTGCCTAGGATCAAGAAAAGCGCAATGCCTATAACCGAGGCGCTTGTAAAAGTAGACAGCAACCCAAAGCAGCCAATCAGTAAGCTAGACGCAACGAAATACAAAAAAACATTCCCCCGCCTGTCCGCGAGCTTTCCTCCCACACGGCCAAGCAATGCCGAAGCGATGGCCGCTGGAACCATCACAAAACCGATCCAGCTCGTCGATAACTGCTGCACCTGAGCCAAGAGTAGCGGACTGAGATAATAAAGCGATATCCCCATTCCATTTATGAGAAATGCCATCAGAATCCCGATTGTATACTGCTTGTTGGCAAAAACCTTCGGCTGTACAAACGGATCAGCTACCGAACGAATACGTACGACGAACAGGAGCAAAGTAACCAAACTGCCCAATGCAAACCACCACGATCCATTCGTTACTCCCAAAAGCAGTGACGTCACGCTGATTGCAAGTAAGGAGCCACCCACCCAATCAAACTTCCCACCAGACGCGATCTCCTCATCGTCCAGATATTTGCGGTAGAACGGCAGCGTAAGCAAGAACAGGAGCGGTATGGAAAACAGCCAGCGCCAATGGGCAAAGCTGACGATTAACGCCGCGACCACAGGACCGAGTGCACCGCCAAGAGCCAATCCTACTGCCGTTCTTCCTAAAACAGAACCCCTGCGCTCCGGCGGGAAGTATCGCAATGGAATGAGCATTGCAGTCGCCGGAATGACAGCCGCCCCTACTGCCTGCAAGCATCTCCCGAATAGAGCCATCGCAAAGGAATCGGAGACCAAACCGAAAAACGAACCAGCCGTAAACACCAAGAGTCCGAACGTCAATAAATTCTTGAGCTTGTATCGATCCGCCAGCTTGCCATACGTCACGGTTCCGATCGCGTACAACAATCCATATGCGGTCGATAGCCAGCTCACCTGCGCTATGCTCAAACCAAACTCCTTGCTAATTTCGGGGAGTGCAATGTTAAACACCAGGGCACTCATGGAGGATATGACCAAGGTAAACATCAAGATTCGGATTAATATGTCCCTGTTTTGCTGCGTTTTTGTCACTTCCATGCCGTATCTTCCCCTTCACTTTGATTTCACGTTTTGACTGTCAGTACTGACTGACATATGAGTGATAAAAAAACTAGGGAGTCAAACCCCTAGCAAAAATCTCTACACTCTCTTCGATAAATGCATCCAGAGATACCCCTGAAAAATTGCTAGTGCCATCCAGATCGTTCAAAAACGCCCCGAAATTCATAACCATAAAGGCAGTCGCCTGTGCCTCCGGGTTCGTTTGGATCATCTTGCCCTTTTTGCCCATCTCTTTGAAGTAATCTGTAAACAGTACCATCAACTGTCGCGGGTGCTTTTGGGTCCGCTCGCGGAAGCCGGGCAAATGGGCCTCATCCTTAATGCTAATCAAGATCATTTTCCGATTGCGGTTCATCATTTCGTGATACGTTCGGCTGATTAAAAGCAAATCCTCGCGCAAATCCCAGGTAAGCTTCTCCGCGAAAAGCTTTGTCAGTCCTTCCGTGTAATGAAAACGGTCAAAGGCGCTCTCCAGCAAATTCCGCTTGCTGCCGAAGTGACGAAACAACGTCTTCTCGCTCAATCCTGCCGCTGTGGCAATTTCTTGCGTGGTTACGCCGTTGTAGCCTCTTTCCGCGATGAGATCGATTGCGGCTGTCATCAGTTTTTCGCTGCTTGTAAGACTTTTGCTGCTGCTCATTGCTATCCTCATTCCCGAAAGTGATTGTCAGTACTGACTGACATTCATCTTAAATCTACTGCCAAAAAGTGTCAAGGGGCTCAAAGTAAAAAAGGCTCTCCTCCGACTCATGCAGTCGAAAGGAAAGCCCCTCGCTCTTTTACTCGATTAAAACGCTCTTGAATATTGCTTCGGTGGCTGCAACTCATCCGCCGACAGCTCATGAATCGCATGCAGTGCCCAATAAGGGTCACGCAGCATGCCACGACCAACTGCTACCAAATCCGTATCGCCATTACCAATCGATGCTTCGGCCACTTTTGGATCATCGAGGTTGCCGACTGCAATGACAGGAACATCCAATGCCTGCTTAATCGCGCGTGCCAATGGTACTTGATAGCCAGGATGAACACCTGGACGGCCTGCTGAACCAATCGGTCCTTCCCCGCCGCTGGATATATGGAAAATATCCACGCCTGCTTCCTTGTAACGGCGGCACAGCTCCGTGCTGTAATCCAGCCCATACCCGCCATCCACGTACTCTACGGCAGAGACGCGCATGATCAGCGGCATGTCCGCTGGCATAACCGCTTTGATCGCCTGAATAATTTCAACGCCAAATAGCGCTTTATCCCGCCCATATTCATCGTCTCGCTGATTCGTCAAAGGGGAGTGGAACTGGTGGATCAGGTATCCGTGCGCACCGTGGATTTCAATGGTGTCAAACCCGGCTTCCACCGCACGTCTCGCAGAGTCCTGGAACTTGACGACCATTTGTTTGACTTCTTCTGTCGTCAACGCCCGTGGCGTTTTGTAGCGCGCCCCTGGGAAAGCAATTGCGGACGCCGATACAGGCACTTCTGCGTCTTCCGCTTTGCGGCCCGCATGAGCAATCTGTATACCAATTTTGGCCTCATACTTATGAACCTCGGAGACGATCCGTGCATATGCCGGAATCTGCTCGTCAGACCACAAGCCCAAATCGCCGTTGGAAATTCTGCCATCAGGCTCGACATCGGTCATTTCCACAATGATCAGACCTGTTCCGCCTACTGCACGAGAAACGTAATGAACAAAATGCCAGTCGGTTGGTGTTCCATCGTGTGCATCCACAGAGTACTGGCACATCGGCGGCATGACGATCCGATTTTTCAAGCTAAGTCCTTTAAACTGAAACGGGGTAGACAACAACGCCATTTGCTCCACTCCTTACTTTTTTTAATTATCATGCCAAAAGTAAGCATCTTCTGCAATCCCAAGTTGCACTTTGGTCCCGCAGTTGTGGTGGGGAGGAAACAGGAGAAAACGCTCAGCTTCTTGTCCCACCCGCTGAGGGATTCACTGCCCGCCTCCATGTAAAAAGCGAAACCGCGTCCAAAGTAGTTCTTTCAGGATGTTTTTCAGAGGTGGACGCTTAAGAGCGTGTTTCGCTTTCTCCATTCCGGCTCGGTCGGTGTACCAAAGATCTTCGCTTTTTTCTCCTGTTTCCTCTACGAGCTTTCCGTGTGATCCGATTTTTTAATAACTTAAAAGAGATGGAAGAACCTCATCAGTTACGCCAGAGAAGAATATTTCCAGGCGTAGCGACTTGTGAAGTCCTACCGAGCGGAGAAGGGATTTGCGGGCAACAGAAACGCAACGTGCCCACGCGACGAAGCGGCTACCACTTTTGCGTTTCCCCGCAAATCCCTTCGGAGCGGGCAGTCTAATCCTCCAGTGGGACGGAGCCTGGAGCCTAGACTGGAAATATTCTTCTCCCCACCGCAGCCACATGTATAAACACGAAAAAAAGCTACCCGCATAACGGATAGCTTTCATGATTCACGTCTTTATTATTCTGGCATCGTGCCAATGTAATTGGATTGCGGGCGAATAATGCGGTTTTTGCCTGCCTGCTCCAGAATGTGCGCACTCCAGCCGACCACACGGCTCACAGCAAATGTCGGTGTAAACAAATTATCGTCCAAACCCACTGCACGCATGACTGCTGCGGCAAAAAACTCTACGTTTGTATTCAGCTTGCGACCTGGTTTGTACTCTTCCAGCAACTGCAAGCCTACTTTTTCCACGTGTGTCGCCAGATCGAACCATGGATCGTTGGACGACAGCTCGGATGCAACAACGCGCAGAGCAGTCGCACGCGGATCAATCGTTTTATAGACGCGGTGCCCGAAGCCCATCAAGCGTCCGCCGTTCTCCAGCTTGTTGCGCAGCCATGGCTCTGCATTTTCCTTCGTACCGATAGCCTCGATCATCTCCGTCACTTCAGATGGTGCTCCACCGTGCAAAGGACCTTTCAGCGTTCCGATTGCCGCCGTAATGGAAGAAATCAGATCGGATTCGGTCGAGCTAACGACACGACCGGAGAATGTGGATGCATTCATGCCATGCTCCTGCGTCAAAATCAGGTACGCATCCAGTGCGCGAGCATGCGCCGCTTTTGGCTTTTCGCCCTTGAGCATATACAGATAGTTCGCTGTATGGTCCAGCTCCGGATTCGGTGCCAACGGCTCGCGGCCCTCCAAACAAGCGAAGCGATACGCAACGATGGTTGGCATCTTGGCAGCAAGCGAAATCACCTCATCGATGGTCGGCGGGAAGCCGTGCGAGGAACTGCCCAGCGCCGAAACACCTGTACGCAGTACACTCATCATATCTACATCTGCCGGGATCAGCTTCAAGATTCCCTTTACGTGCTCCGGCAGCTCACGGTTTGCTTTGAGCTTATCTTTTAAATCAGTCAACTCCTGCTCGCTAGGCAAATGTCCGAACCAGAGCAGGTGTGCCACTTCCTCAAATGTGTGATGGATAGCCAAATCACGCGCCCAATGACCGCGGTACACCAGCAGTCCATTAATCCCATCCACCAAACTAAGGTCTGTTTCTGCTACGGCGATACCATCCAAGCCGATAGCCAAAGGATGTTGTTTTGTCATCATCACCACTCCATTTTCGTCTCTTTTCTCTTCAGTATAATCGATTCATAATCGTGAAGGGAAATAGAAGAAAACCGTAGTTTTGATCACGTTTTACAATCAGTTAGCAGGAGCTGGAACCGATTTCTTTTTACGTCCGTACGTCAGGAAGCGCCACAGCTTTTCCATCGGCCCTCGATTAAAACGCTTCAGCCACAGCCAGCTTACGAGTAATTGAAACGCATAGATCGGAAACGCGAGCAAAAGCCAAGAAGATAGCGGCATGGCCGTAATGCCGAACAAAGGAATCAGAATGGTCATGATGACTGTCTGACCCAAATAAGTCGTTAACCCCATTTGTCCCGTGTAAGCAAACGGCTGGAGAATTTTCCTTGCCAGCTCACGATCCAGCAACAGAAACAAGCTGGCGATAAAGCACAGCGCCATAGGCAGCGTACTTAGATCAACCAATATTTTATTCACCTGCTCAAGCTTTGGACCATAGACAACACCGCTTGCCCACATAATCCCTGCTGCGATCGGAAGACTGATTACAAGTGTAGTAGCCGCGATTCGTTTCAACAACGGCTTATGCTCACGAATTTGAGCAATCAACCCGCGCGATCCCGCATACAAACCAAACAGGAACATCACGAAGATCGGTATCAGTGTCGTCTGGAGTGATGCTACAAACGAATAGACTTCTTGACCATTAAGCGTCTGTACGAGTGCCACGCCTTGAGTTAGCATGTACACGCCTCCCAGGCTGCCTGCCCATGCTAGAATCGTAGAAGGCTTTCTTCGATAAAAAGGCATCAGTAAAAAGCCGAGAAGTGCGTACACCGCCAAAATATCACCAAACCAAATAAAGATGTGAATCACACCAATGGCAAACATCGCGAGCAACCGTCTGCTGAAGAGACGAAATACTTTTTGTCCCCGCTGTTCAGCCCGTGACATGAAAATGTAAAAACCTAAGCCAAACAGAAACGAAAAGATCCCGAAAAATTTCGTCTGAATGAATAAATCATAGCTCAAGCGTATCCACGCATCGATCCCCGCCTCTATTGGTAGAGGAACGTCTTCCGAATACATGATAAAGCTTGGCAAGTTCACCAGCAAAATCCCGAACAATGCCAATCCCCTTACAATATCAATAGAATAAATCCGATCCTTCTGTGAGATTGGTTCAGCCTGCATATTCGTCATTCCCTCCTGCTGTCTTCAAGCAGGGTTCAGTATAGGATACATATGCTGGTCAAAACTATCGATTCACCTTACATCTACCTTACAGGCTTGTTATCTTTTATGTCCGTCCACCGGACTGAACAAGCGGCATCGGTGGATACAAGGACTGCAAGATATCGATAAAATGCTGCGCTGGCTCGCTAATCCCTGCTTTTGGTACCAGCAAATAAGAAGCGACCTTTGGCAAAACAAGACCAGGTGTGGGCAGTTCGATAAAGCGGTTTTCAAACAAATCCCGATCAACAGCCGTCCGAGGCAAAAAGGAAACGCCCAATCCATCCTCGATGAATCGCTTTGTAATGTCTACCTGCGAAACAGCCATCGTACGCAAGGAAAGCCCCCTCTGACGCAAAAGCAACAGCACCTCATCCCAGTAGCCCGGATGATTGTGGGTCAACAAACGGTTCGTTTGCACCTCTTGCTCCCAATCTGGCAAGGGCGCCTCCATATCTCCGCCACTGTGAGGGACTGCAAAAACGACAGGATCTTCGTACAAAAGATAAGTAGACAACTGGAATTCTCCCGGTACCATCCGGGTTAAGCCCAGATCAGCCTGTCCATTTTGAACAAGCGGGCCAATTTCCACGGAGTCGACAATTTTAATGGAGATATCTACATCAGGATAGAGCTTGGTGTAACGGTGCAGCAAATGGGAAAAACGAGCACGGGCAATAATCGGTGAAACAGCCAACTGAAGCTTTTCCCGATAGCCCTGTCTCCAAGCCTGCAAGTCCTCCATACTGTTATGCCACTGTTGAAGGAGTCCTTTTGCATGTGGCAAGTAGCGTTTGCCCGCAGCCGTTAACCGAACGCGTTTGCCAACCCGTTCAAACAGCTTGATCCCCAATTCCTTTTCCAATTGTCGTATATGCTGGCTGACAGTAGGCTGCGCAATGAACAACGCTTCTGCTGTCTGGTGAAAATTTTCTGTCGTGGCCGCCACCATAAACGTTTGCAGCACCCGAAAATCCACGTGATCTCCCCCCTGCTGTCGCTTTTTCTTTGTTCTATATGCATACAAAAGAAGGAAGAACGCAACTTTTTGGGTCTTTCTTCCTCTTTTTTGAAGAATTTTACTGGAAGTCGTTCCCCTTTCTCCTCCTTATGGTACAATACAAAATCGAGTGCGCAAAATCCTTACGCACATTGGCTTCACCAAAGAGAGAGAGCAAAAAGGGGAGAGAAAAGATGGAAACTGCAACAAACGTGAACCCACCGCGCAAAAGCAAGAAAAAAGTATGGCTGATCGCGGGGGCAGCGGCTGTCGTTGTGCTGGGTGGATTAGGAACCGCCTATGCCAAATTCGATTTGTTTAAGAGCGCAAAAACGATTTACCTGCAAGCGGAAGCGGAGAGCATGATGAAGTTTTCAAGCGACGTATCCAAAGCTTACGGGGAATACCAAGACTACATGAAGCCATATCTGGAAAAACCAGTTCACTCCACCACCGAGTTGAGTGAAATTGCCCTAGATGCAACGATCCCAGACCCGGAAGCGCAAAAAATTCTCGACATGCTAGGTAAAGCGAAGCTCGTAATGCAAAGCAACATCGATGAACAGAAAAATCAGCAATCAGGGAACCTGGAAGTTCACCTGCAAGATAAAAAGCTGGCTACCCTTGAGTACTTCATGAATGATTCTGTTATGGGCTTCAAGCTGCCAGAGTTTTACTCTAAATACGCTTATATGGACCTGAAAGATCGCGATGCCCTCAAGGAAAAGCTGGGCGAGGAACTGCCGAAGCGCTTCGTAAGCTATAGCGATTTACATGAAGCGATCAATTTCAACCAAGATGAACTCAAAACAGTAATGACTCCGTATGCCATGCTGTACGCTGACAGCATCAAAGACAGCCAGGTAAGCATCAAAAAAGATGTTCCTTTCTCTGAAGAAGGACTCAAGGAAGATGCACGTGAGATCACTGTTACTTTTAACAACGCAGAAGGCGCGGCTCTGACGAAGCAAATTGCAGAGAAGGCAAAAGCAGACCAAAAGCTGTTTGACCTGATCTACAGCCGCTACCACAATGTGGCTACGTTGATGCTCGACAGCGGCTACAAAGTAGAAGAAATCAGCAAAGAAGAATTCAAGAAAAACTACGAGCAAGCCTTCGATGACATCATCAAGGATACAAATGATACAGACACCAAATCAACTGATCAATTGAAAATGGTCGTGCTCGTAAATAGCGATCATCAAATCTTGTCCCGCAAGCTCTTGTTCGATGAGAAAGAGAAAAAAGATCAATTGGTCTACAGCAGTGTCTCCTACGATAAAGGCGCAGAAACGTACTACCGTTACTCCCTGCACAACCTGTCTGATCAGCAAAGTGGCGAAATGTCCTTCACGTACAGAGCGACAGAAGAAAAAGACAAGACAAAGGGCAAGTTCAGCATCCTGGCAAAAGAGACCGACCAGCCAATTCTGGACTTCTCGACTACTTTCGAGACAACCAAGCAAGACAAGAAAAAAACCGGAAAGTATGACTTTGCACTCGTAGCAGCAGACGAATATTCCTCCAACCCTGTTGCCCTGACCGGTAATGTTACCGTGAACGAGACGAAGACGGACAATGGTGTAGATTCAGACGGCGCAGTAAAAGTAAACTTCTCGAATCCTACTCCAGATATGCCAAAAGGCTTTAGCTTCAAGCTGAAGTCCAAAGCAGAATTTGGCAAAGCACTGGAAATTCCAGCTATGACTGCTGACAACTCCATCAACTTCGCTACTGTGACTGACCAACAAATGATGGAAGCACAACAAGAAGTCATGCAAAACGCAGATAAATTCATGACTGAAAACGCTGAGCTCGTGCAACAGTTCATGATGCCTTAATTGTTTCGTGATAAGAAGAATTCGCTCATAATAGTTACTAGCAAGCTGGCATCGGTCCTAAACCGGTGTCAGCTTTTTTATTACAATCACGATTCGTTCAAAATATTCCGATTACATTCAATAGAAGTACCTCCTGAAGGAGGTACTTTCTCCATGTCCATTCTTCCTACTGATAACCCTTGATCACGATATACACAATCGCTACATAAAATACGATTCGATCCACAGTCCGATACATCGATTTGGACACCCGAATGCCGAGCCAGCCCACTCGCAACGGCCACAATAACTGAATGCGGCCCACCAGCATATCGCTGATCAGATGGGACAATATCCCCCACAGAGCTGCCATTGCTGCCGGAGAATCACCGAATAGCAGAAATGGAAGGAACAATATTACCCATGAGTGTGTCACTGTACGATGACCGAATCCTTTTTGGAGCATTTTGGATACAGGTCCCATCAAGTTTCCGAGCTTGCTATTTGCCTGATCGATATCAGGTACGAGTGCCATTGTCGCGCCAATGACGCTGCCCTTCCATGAAGGATAGGCGCAGTAGCCTGCGATGGCACCAAGTGCCATATGTGTTTTCCAATTCATTCGCCTTTCACACCGTCTTTCTAGGATAGTCTAATGAGCTTATGTAGGGTTGGTGGAATGGCAAACCAATACCATCATACAAACGGATGCTATGTCTCCAACAAGGACATAAAGCTCTCCGGATCGAGTCCATCTCCTTCGATCACGATTGCCGTCATTCCGGTTTCACTGCCTGATTCGTGCCCTTCTCCTATGATCCAGAATGCCGCTTGTCCACTGTGGATCGGGATGCGCTCTGTACCTTCACCGCGTACCCAGCCTTCTCCACTCACGACAAGGAAGAGTTGAGGACAAGTTGCCGGATGATAGCCAACAACCCCGCCTGCTTTCAAATGGATACACCCGATCGAAACCGCTTCGGGCGTGCGCAAGACACGAGAAATCGTCGCATGGACGGAATTATAGCGATCAATCGTTTTGCCTACTTGCTGATCAAATCGGAATCGTTTCATACTTCCCCGTTGCCAAAAGATTGTAAAAGTCTACACATCTTTTGTTTGCTTCCTGCTTCTCTGTGTCTGCTTTGGCCGAAGCTACTCGCATTTGATCGGACACTCCACAGGCGTAAATTCGGATACAACGAATCCTACAGATTAGCGGTAACTTATTGGGGTTAGCTCGCTAATTTTGCTAGGTTAATAGAAGCGTTTACATCTCTATCTAACACTAGCCCACAAACACATTTGAATATTCGATCTGAGATCTTTAAGTCTTTCTTGACCTCACCGCAATCAGAGCAGGTTTTGGATGAAGGATACCACTTGTCGGCTTCCATAAAGCGAATCCCATATTTCTCGCACTTGTACTGTAACTGTCGCTTGAACTCGTAAAGTTTTTGCTGTGCGATAGCTTTTGATAGGTGGCGGTTCCTCATCATGCCTTTGATATTCAATGTCTCCATAACTACTGTGCTAGGCTTGGTTTTCACGATAGCGCTAGTAGCTTGGTGACTGTGATTGGTACGGATATTCGTTAATCTCCGATGAAGCAAACGAATGTGTTTCTCGACCTTTACAATGTTGCAAGTTTTGACGAAACGGCTTCCCTCCTTATTCATTTCGTATTTTCGAGAAACCTTACGTTGCAACCTACGCAAGCGTTTCTCTGCTTTCTTCATTACCTTTGTCTTGTTAATGTTCTTGAAAGTCATTCCGTTAGAGCATACCGCAAGCTCTTTTACGCCTACGTCAATTCCAAGGCTCTCGCCTGACAGCTCCGGCTGAATGAATTCTTGTTCAACACCCACAGATAAGTACCAATACTTCCCGTCAAAAGAGATTCGAGGCATCGTATAATTCACATCTGTTGGCAATTGTTCAGATGTCGTTACCCATCCGACCTTTTCAATGAGAACGTGATTCTGCTTAACTTTCAGCTTCACGTTGTCGTTGTAAAAAGACGGCTTAGAGCGTCTTCTGCTCTTGAAGGTTGGCTTTTCCGCTAACTTCTTGAAGAATTTCTTGTAAGCATCGCAGGCGTCTTTGACCGCCTGCTTTGTGATGTTATTGGATACTTCATACAACCAAGAATATTCTTCCGATTGCTTTAGCTGCGTCAGTTCCTTACGTAGATCACCGTCTAGCAAGAACTTTCCACCGTTACGATAGTTTTCTTCTTGTTTTGCAAGCGTCCAGTTGTAAGCCCAACGAGCAGTACCGACAGATTTCCAAAGTTGTCGCTCTTGTTCAGGAGTTGGCTTGAGCCTAACTTTCTTCGCTAGAATCATTTTCTGCCAACTCCTTTATCATTTTCTTTGCTGTGTTTGCTCGCTTTCCTGGCAATCTACAACTAAACACCGTTACGATCTGGATAAGGTCTTCAACTAATTCCTGTTCTTCTGTTTTCTCGGAGTTGTCTATTATTTCAACAACAACGCTGAATCTTTTGCATAGATTCTCAAAGAGTTCGAAGCCAAAGCTTAGTAACCTATCCTTGTCAAGAACAACAACGCGATCAACCTTACCTTGAATGATGAAATCCATGAGTTGAAGCAACCCACGTTTTTCATAATTAATACCACTGCCGATATCTGTAATCACATCAAAAGAGTAACCTCTCGCAATCATGTAGGATTTTACATTATCCACTTGACGTTCTAAGTCATCTTTCTGCTTGTTACTTGATACTCGGCAGTAGCCAATTGTTATTCTTTCCTGCTCGACAGCAGGTCTTCGTAGATACTCATACAACTGTTCATCCGAGTAATAACGATACCCATTTTCTTTTACTAGAATTGGGGTTAGCTTTCCTGACTTATCCCATTCCCTTAACGTTTTAGGTGTTACACCGATCATCTTTGCAAACTTCCCTATAGCGTACATTTTTCATCACCGATTACATTGTACTATAGGTTTATTTTTGTACAAAGTTGTTTAATGTTATATATTTTCGTTGATTACCTCCACCTTTTGACATGTAAGCCTTATCATAGCGCAACTAGAGGCGCTGTGATAGATTCATCTTCCACGATTACTGCTGAAGCCAAATATTTTCCAGTCGGATTCCTTCGCACCGTGACGTTTAGAATCCGCCCTTCTACTTCTCGGGATTTTGCGAATCTCACCCAGCCAAGCTTTGGCAGCTTGATTTGGTTACCGTCGATCCGGATGCTTGCATTCATATAAATTGGGTGAATGTATCTGCGAGGTTTGGGAGGGAGGATTGAAGGACGGTGCTCTCTAACCCTTTGCCCGTTTGTTTGTAGGTTTCGTTCCAGCGTACAAGAAATCGATTGAACACAAAGCGACTACACCCCAATGTTTTCGAGATGAGTACGGCTTGTTCTTGATTAGGGAAAATTCGAAAATGAAACACTTTTTTACGGAGCATCGCGATTCACCTCCCCACAGGAGAAGTTTACCACAACAAGAACGTACGTTCTACAAAAAGATTCCCCCACTTTCGCCAAGCTAGCCCGGGGTGCCAATCAAAAAAAGTGCTCCCTGCCCACATGATCGGAAGAATTAGCGGGATCACCGGATCTATTTTCAAGCTCGGGATTGTCTTTTCCATCAAAAACACCCCTCGGAATCATTCTGTCGATTCTAAGGGGTGTTCCTTGTGGCAAAGCTTTATACCTTGAAATGGCCTATCAGTTTTTCCAAATCATCCGCGAGACTCGCCAGTGATGCAGCCGAGGAGTATATCTCCTCCATCGAAGCAAGCTGTTCTTCTGTAGCAGACGAGACTTCCACCGAGTGAGAGACAGCCGATTGCGCGACAGTGGCGATCATCTGCATCGATTGTCCGACCTTGCCTGTACTTTCCGTAAGGGTATGTGCAGAAGTCGATACTTCTTGAATCTCATTCGTCACGCCCACAACAGCATCGCGAATTTGAGAGAACGCTTCTCCTGCTCTTGCGACGCCTCCCATTCCATCTGATACTTCTTGAGAGCCTTTTTCCATCGTGAGGACCGCTTCGTTCGTCTCCATCTGGATCGACGCTACCAACTGGGAAATTTCTTGTGCCGATGCAGATGCCTGCTCCGCCAGCTTTCGCACTTCATCCGCCACGACAGCAAAGCCTCTGCCATGCTCGCCAGCCCTCGCCGCTTCGATGGCAGCATTCAATGCCAATAGATTCGTCTGACCTGAAATTTGCGTAATGACTTCCACGATTTGACCGATTTGCTCGGAGCGTTTTCCCAAGCCACCTACCAGTGCAGTCAAATTCTCCATCGTTTCTCCGATCCCGTTCATCTGGGTAACCGACTGCTGGATGGTTCGATCCCCCTCTGTCGCCAGCTCTGAGGTACTGGCAGCCGCAGCAGATACGCTTTGCGCACGTGCCGCAATTTTTTCAATTCCTGCGGATATTTCTTCGACTTCTTGCTGACTCTCTTCTACGTTTTGGGATTGCCTGTCCGTTCCTTCCGTCATTTCCTGGATCGTGATGGCGATCTGTTCCGTAGCTTGGCTCGTTTGCTTCGAGCTCGCTGTCAGTTGTTCAGCCGCGGCTGCAACCTGCTGGGCATGCCCGCGAACCTGAGAAATCAGCTCTCGTAAGTTAGCTAGCATCCGGTTGAATGAGCCTGCCAACTGTCCAATCTCGTCTTTGGAAAAAACGGTCAACTCTTGCGTCAAATCTCCTTTTCCTTCAGCGATATCGTGTAGCTGTTTGTTCACCCGATGCAGGGGTGCCACAATCGAGCGAATCAGAAAACCGCCGACCACAATCGCGACGAGAATTCCCATTGCATTAAAAAACAACTGGATCATGGCCGATATTCCTTCGTTCTCCGCCAGCTCCTGTCTATCTACTTCGATTTCATTACGCACCTCTTCGACCAATCCACTCACAACCGAATCCAATGCTATTCTCGATTGCCGCTCCTTGCCGAAGTGATGAGCGATGGCTTCCTCATGTAGCCCATTATCCTGTGCCTCTACCGCTTTATCACTCGACTCCAGAAAGGACTTGTACAGTCCCATTGCCTCCTCCATTTTTTCACGATGGTGCGAAGACTCTAGAGAACTGTTCATTTTGGCAAACAGGCTGTCCACCTTTGCTGCCTTTCCCTTCAATTCCATCCGAAATTCTTCATCGCCTGTTAACAAGTAGGCTCGCTCGTCATTATTTCGACCTGTCATAATGAACTGCATTTCACGCAGGTCCGTCAATAGTTTTTCGTCTTCGATAATTTTTGTGTAGGATGCCTTCATTGCTAGCATTTCCAGGTGCATATACGTACCTGAACCGAACATGACTGCCAATATGACACCAAAAGCCAGGATGATTTTTGTTCTGATTTTCACAAGGTGAGCCTCCCGTCATCTGATACTCTTGTTCATTCCCGGCTCCTCTTTCCTTCAAACACTTTGATGTGCAAACAAAAACCGCCAGGAGAAGTCCTGACGGTTCCAACAGACTTTACACGAAACTCCGTGCTACATACTAAACACCAAGCTCCGTGAGTAATTTATCCTCTGTTATATAATTATTTTCTTGTAATATGTTCTCAGGAGGATGATCAATCTCCCATGCAATCGTACGTCGCATAGACTCCTCTGCGGTCGTTTGTTCTGTATACCCCAGCTCTTGCCTGATTTTTGCCGTATCCAGTTGAATATGCTGCTTCGTTTCGATCTGCATGACATATTCGGTCGGTAACTCAGTAGACGGAGCTGTAATCACTTTGCCATTCCAACCGTAAACGCTGCCGATTCGCTCAATCCACTCTCGCATCGACAAGCATTGCTCTTCTGCTACGTGATAAATCTGATTCTTTGCTCGATCGTCGGTAGCCACCAGACAAATGGCATGCGCGATGTCTTCTACGTAGCTGCGTGCCCACCGCCAAGAAGCAAAGCCTTCTTCGAGTAAAATAAACGGACGTCCGTCACGCATCCGCTGAAGGTATGGGTAGACGCGATGTTGGTAATCATGAGGGCCATACACCATCGGCAAGCGCAAAATCGTGCCTGGCAAGCTCTGCTGCCCCATCACAACTCGCTCCACGAGTACCTTGTCATAATCTTCACGATCTGGCCTTGCTCCACGGAACGGGTAACGATTCTCACAAAGCGTCGACTCTTCCGTAAGCGGCTCGGTCGTAATCGGACCCGATTCGATCTTGTTTACCCGTCCGAATGCCTGATACACGTCACAGCTACTGATCGCTACGACACGGCCTGCTATATCCTGAAACGTTTCTATCAGCAGGCGGGCATCTGCTTCTGTGTACGGAAACAGATCAATAACGACATCAGGTGCAAAGGAACGAAAAGTCTCCCGATATTCATTCAGGTGGGCACGATCTCCCTTAATAGAGACGACACCTTGTGGAAGAGAAGCAGCACTGGGGTTAAGCCCCCTATATAAATACAGCAACCTCATGACCTGATTCTGCCAAGTGCTTCACTGCATGTGGACCGATAAAACGCGTTCCCCCCAAAAATAGGATCTTCACCCCGGCACCTCCATCTCTACAATTTTTCGATCACTTTATCAATCAAGCCATATTCAAGCGCCTCTGCGGCGGTAAGGAAATAGTCGCGGTCTGCATCTTTTTCGATTTGCTCGACTGTCTTTCCCGTACGCTCCGCGATGATCGTATACAGCATGTTGCGATGTCGTAAAATACGGTCGGCTGCGATCTTGATATCGCTCGCCTGTCCTTGACTGCCTCCCCACGGCTGGTGGAGCATGACTTCTGCATTGGGCAGCGCGTACCGTTTGCCCGACGCTCCTGCGACAAGAAGCATCGCTCCCATGGAAGCTGCCATCCCTGTGCAGATCGTGGACACATCAGGCGCAATGAAACTCATCGTATCGATAATCGCCATCCCTGCTGTGACAGAGCCTCCGGGCGAATTGATATAAAGGTGAATGTCTTTTTTCGGGTCCTCTGCTGCCAGGAACAGTAATTGAGCTACGACTGCATTGGCTACCTGATCATCGATGGCACTGCCGAGAAAAATGATGCGATCCTTCAACAACCGGGAGTAAATGTCATAGGACCTCTCTCCATAACTCGTTTGCTCGACTACTACCGGAATGAGATTCATGAAAAACC
Source organism: Brevibacillus brevis (assembly GCF_001039275.2). Taxonomy (NCBI): domain Bacteria; kingdom Bacillati; phylum Bacillota; class Bacilli; order Caryophanales; family Paenibacillaceae; genus Brevibacillus; species Brevibacillus brevis. The sequence goes on along the minus strand of NZ_CP030117.1, from coordinate 435,184 downwards.
CTCCTTCACTTGTTTACACTCGACTTTTTACGCGGCCATACGCATGCTGGTTGCTTGTGGCATTGCCACTGATTTTCTGTTAAATCCAGATGAAACCTGCGTCACCACTGCGGGATTACTCGCCGGACCTACTGACCATGTCTGAACAGCTGCTTCTCTTTCGACTGCAACCCCATTTCCGTTTCGAGCTGGCATGGCAATGACCTGATCAGATTGTGGCTGGATACGATTTTCCCAAACGATTACGGGTTTGGACTTGTTTGACTCCACAGCTTGTGCCTTCATGCCTCGTCTCCTCCTTGTTTTGGATAAACCGCGAGAACCACCTGATATGTCTCTTGTCCCTTTTCTTTTGGCTGATACTTCGCCACAAGCTGATTCACCAGTTGGACGTATTCCTCTACAAAAGCACTGCGCTGTTCCGCACTGGCAAGCTGAATACTCGCATTCAGTGAGGCGCTCGGAACCTCCACCTCTTGATCGGAGCGCTCCAGCAAGAGCATGGCATCCCGCTTGATTCGTTCTGCCGTCTGGACCAGATGAGACAACGATCCTTGATCCTTCATTTGCTGAACGGTATCGTTGCCCCAGTTCAGTCCTTCCGAGAGCACATACGTCCGCGCAATCGCCAAATAAAGCACCTCGACGAGATTGCGCACCTGTCGACTCCCTACCCGTCTGACCAATCCGACCTTTTCCAAGGCCTTCAAGTGATAATTGACACGCTGCGGGATTTCATTGATACCACGTGCGACTTCTGCTGCTGAAGCAGGCTCTGCCAAACGGCTTAATATCTCGGCACGGAGCGGGTTCAATAGCGCCATCGCCTGTTCCGGCTTCTCGACTACATATGTTTCCAGTTGTTCGTGCGCCACAACAACACCTCATGACATTAATCATTTACGTAAAAATAGTTTATTACGTTCGTTTTTGTTTGTCAAATGATGGATAAGCCTTTTTTTCGACAACGACAAAAGCCCCGCTATGACCTGCGGAGCTTTTGTTTTTCATTACGATTCGGTTCGCTTATTGAAATGAGATGGTTTCGCCATCCTGCGGAACATGGACGCGATTGGACAACTGTTTTTCCTGCAAACATTCACTCAATTCCTGGCGGCTGAGCAAGCAATGGTTCCACGTCTCCATGTGGGCAACGAGGATACGGCTGTCGGGCGCGGCATCTGCGACATGGACGATATCCTCCTTCGTCATCGTGATCGGGTCTCCCGTCAAGAACTGGGCCGCACCTGCGAAAACGACGATCACATCAGGACGATACGCTGCAACAGCCTGCTCCACTTCCTCACACCAAATCGTATCCCCCGCCACATACAGCTTCGGCTCACCAGCGCGCTCCAGAACGAAGCCAGATACTGACCCCATCTGCTGTCCAATTTCCCCTGTTCCGTGTTGACCACCTGTCCGATGCAGGTGAACCCCTTGCCATGTATACTCCTCTTCGATGACAATGACTTGTTCGAAGCCATGCTGTACCAGCTTATCCAGATCCGGTGGTTGGCAAAATACAGGCAAATGTTTCGGGAGAAGGCGTATGGCCGCTTCATCGAGATGATCAAAATGGGTATGCGTCACCAAGAGAGCGTCCACGTCAGCGAGTACCTCCTCCACGGATATGGGCAATTCTACTCCTGGATTCGTGCGCTGATTTGGTGTATTTGGTACTGCTGGCATTTCGCCCTTGGAGCTAAACATCGGATCGACCAAAAATGTCAGCCCTGCATATTCCACACGCAAGGTAGCATGTCGTACAAGCTGAATCTGCATGTCATTTCTTCCTTTCCTCGTTATCGTTATAATGGATGTACATTTATTGTATAAGATCGTTAACGGTTGCCGCGAAACGATTGCTGGCTACCGACTTTCGCCGTGAAAGGAGATATACATGCTAGACCAAATTGATCTCTCCATCCTTGCCTTGCTACGCAAAAACAGCCGATTGCAGTGGAAGGACATTGGCGAACAGGTCCATCTAAGCGGTCAAGCCGTCGGAAACCGCATTAGACGAATGGAGGAGCAAGGCATTATTCAAGGCTATACAACTCTCATTGATGAAGCCAAAATCTCCCCGGTCCTCACTGCACTGGTTACCATGTTCATGACCACTACCGATCATTCTCTCTTCACTCGTTTTATCAAAAGTCGCAGCGAGATCGTCGAGGCGCACCGCATCAGCGGTGAAGGCTGCTATACCATGGTGGTACATGTTCCAGATCAAGATGCTCTCAATCATTTTTTAGATGCCCTGCTTCCTTTTGGGAACTACCGTGTCAACCTATCGATTAACAAATTGAAATAGTTGGCAGTTTGGAAATGTATCCGCTCTCATGCTTTTTCAGGATTGCACGATTTTGTGAACAAGAGTAGAATGATGAATACGAAAGGAGGAGAATCGCCATGGAAGATATGCTATTGCTGCTGTTTTCGCTGGAAGATTTCTTCGCCTTGGTCGCGCTTTTTGTAGGATGCTTCACTTCTGCTTATTGTCTCAGACAGTGTTGCCTGCAAAATCGGGCTCTACACCAGAACGTCACCGATACGTACCGACCTTCCATTAACACATTGTTGGTCGAGACTTATCCATTGGCGGCAAGGCAACCGCAGCGCCTTCGCTTATTCAGGCGCATACAGCATACAGATGGCGAAATGGATACATATGGTTCCTTTGTTTTGGATCGCGTAGCGTAACGAAAATCCAAAAGGAGGTTGATCATATGATCGCCAAATACATCGGAGAAGCTTTGTTGTTTGTTGTGGGTCTGCCTATTTTCGCTTATCAAACATTCGAAGGAATGCACGCATTGGCAGATATCTTCGCGCAAATGTCCGATTTTACCAATTTCAAATAAGCTTGACGCATACAAAAGCCTGACCGCTTCTTTTGACGGTCAGGCTTTCTTTAATCTGCTTGGATGCGGTCTCCTCTTGTTGTCGGCTGCGAAATTACCAGAAACTCCACATCCTCTGCTCCCTCGTTTTTCATCTGGTGTTTGACTCCCGGAGGCACTTCTACCCCTTCCTGCCTGCCCAACTCATGATGGACGCCATCCATTTCCAGAATAGCCTGTCCTGATAGCACGAAGAAAAACTGACGCGACCGCTCGTGATAGTGACGCACTTCGGCGGTATTTCCCGGCATCCGCTCATGAATGACGCTGAGCTCTTGGCCTGTGACCAGATGCCAGCCATCGCATTGATCGCCCCAATGATAATGCTCTGCATTCTCTTTGCTGATTTTCACCATACCTGCTCCTCCGGTTTTTGCTCTATCTTCACACGCTGAGGAGCATTTGTCACCAAGTGTTTACTTTTTCTGCCCAGTATGTTAAAATATTTGTGTATTCTAAGTGAATATTTGATTCGTTACTGGAGGAGCCTGTCATCATAGGGTTCTTTTTGTCTTTTTTTAGCCGACAAAAAGGAGTCTGTGATTGCAGGCTCTTTTTTTATTTCGTAAAAAGGGGGAAACCACATGCTTATTTTTCAGCTGGCTGTCATTTTGATCGCCTCCAAAATCGCTGGTGACATCAGTGTGCGGCTGGGACAGCCATCCGTTTTGGGGAAACTGCTCATCGGTATCGTTTTAGGTCCTACCGTTCTCGGGCTGGTCACAGACACAGAAATCCTCAAGGAAATTAGCCAAATCGGGGTTATCCTGCTCATGTTTATCGCGGGCTTGGAGACCGATATTGATGAGTTCAAACGCACCGCCAAGTCTTCAACCAGCGTAGGTGTCGCAGGGATTGTCATGCCACTTGCACTCGGTTATGGTGCCGGGATTGCGATTGGTCTCTCCAACATCGAATCGATCTTCCTGGGCCTGTTGCTCTCTGCTACCAGTGTGAGTATTTCCGTACAAACGTTGAAGGAATTGGGCAAGCTAAAATCAAGAGAAGGCGCAACGATCATGGGAGCCGCTGTTATTGATGACGTTTTGGTCATCTTGGCACTCGCTTTCTTGATGAGCTTTGCTGGCGGTGACGTTAATCTCGGCATGGTGATTTTGAAAAAGGTCGCGTTTTTTGCCATCGTCATCGTTCTCTCCTGGAAGGTTGTCCCTTGGATTTTGAAAAAATTCGCTCCGTTGCAGGTTACAGAATCGGTCATTTCCGCAGCTCTTATCATCTGTTTCCTGTTCGCATATTTTGCTGAATATACAGGGGTTGCTGCTATCATCGGTTCGTACATTGCCGGTGTTGCCATCAGCTTGACCAATTACAAGCAAGAAGTAACGCACAAGGTCGAAACCATCAGCTACGCGGTTTTCGTACCCGTGTTTTTCACCTCGATCGGGGTAACGGCACAGTTCTCTGGCATCTTGGAAAATCTCGGACTGATTGTGCTTCTGAGCGTCATCGCGATTGTTTCCAAGCTCATCGGTGGTGCTTTTGGTGCAAAAATCACAGGCTTCCCGTGGAAAAACTCGATGGCCATCGGTGCTGCCATGGTATCCCGTGGGGAAGTGGCACTCATTATCGCCGCGATTGGTTTGGAGAACAACTTGCTCACTCAAGACATGTTTGCCGTCCTGATTATCGTCGTACTCTTAACCACCATTGTCACTCCGCCAATGATGAAAATGTTCTTCTCGAAAACATCGCAGCCAGAAGAAATGGCATTAAAAAAGAACGCCTAACACAACCAAGACTGTTTCTCGCCATAGACGCGGGGGACAGTCTTTTTTATGATGAACACAAAGGAGATGATGCCGATGAAACTCAACAAATTGCTGGCGGACAAGATCGTCAAACGAACGATGGAAGTCACCCAGCTCAACATCAATGTGATGAATCGAGATGGCATCATTATCAGCTCCAGCAATCCCGAGCGGATTTCGACCATCCATGAAGCTGCACAGCAAGTCATCAAGTCTGGCGAAGAAATCGTCCTGACTACGCAAGAGAGCAAAAAATGGTCTGGAACTCGTCCTGGTATCAACATGCCGATTTTTTTTGAGCAGGAGATTGTCGGAGTGATAGGTATTTCAGGGTCCCCCAGAGAGGTCGTCCCTTTTGGAAAAGCCGTGCGAATGATGACGGAAATGATGCTTCAGCAAGCGTACCTGACAGAGCAGATGGCACTGGAAGAACGCTCTCTCAACTTTTTGGTGCAGGACTTAATCTCCGGAACACTTGATTCCTCACCGGAAGTTGTGCAATCCCGAGGGAAATTGCTAGGACTCGATTTAAGCGGTCCACGCTCTATCGTCATCGTTCAGAAAGAGGGCCAGGACGATTGGTCAGTGAGATCTTCTTCGTCCAGACAATGGCAATCAAAAATGGCAGCCTGTTTTCAATACGCTGATCAAGTCTGTATCTCAGCCGTGAACTATAATCGCTGGATCATTGTCACCGATTTGCGCAATCGATACGGAACGCAAAAAGTGAAGCAATACTTGTATGAATGTGCCGGGAAGCTATCCTCACTCTTCCATTCTCTGGGTCAAGAAAAGCTCTTCGTCACAATGGGTCACGGCTATGCCGATCTCTCCTATATGCAGCAGTCTTTTCAGGAAGCGCAACAAACGCTAATCGTATTAGAACGCTTTCCCGAAAAAGGGTCGATCTGCCATTATGACGATGCAGCCCTGGAGATTCTGCTGCTGGAGACCAGAGAAGAATCTCGGCAGCGCGTGATCAGAGAAGTATTAGGGCCCCTCGTCAAGCACCATGAGCTTATCGAGACGTTACAGGTCCTTTTTTCGTCGGATCATAACCTGACCCTTGCATCCCAACGTCTGAATATTCACCGCAACACCCTGCTCTACAGACTGGAAAGAATCGAACGAATATCCGGTTTACATCCCCGTCATTTTGCCGACGCCTTCAAAATGAAGCTGGCGCTGGAATTGCTTCGCTTTCATTGACTAGACAATGTATACAAAAAAGAATATTTTTCGACACGATCCTTTGTATCGTTTGCTAAATGCTTCGGGAAAGCTCTTTTTGTATAGTGAATCATAATTAAGCAGCAGGAGGAACACCGTCATGAAAATCGTTATTGCTCCCGACTCCTTTAAAGGAAGCCTGACTGCCAAACAAGTAGGTGAAGCCATTCGCTCCGGGGTCCATCGCGTGCTCCCTCATAGTGAGCTCATCGTGAAACCAATGGCTGATGGCGGAGAAGGTACCATGCAATGCCTGGTCGATGCCACAAACGGCAGAATACTGACCACCACTGTAAAAAACCCGCTCGGCGAGGACATTTCTGCTGAATTCGGCATCTTGGGTGACGGTGTTACCTGTGTAATCGAATTGGCTGCTGCATCTGGTCTTTATTTGATCTCTACCGCAGAACGCAACCCGCTTGTCACGACCACCTATGGCTTTGGTCAATTGATTACGGCTGGACTCGATCAGGGCTGCCGCAAATTTATTCTAGGACTTGGTGGAAGCGCTACCAATGACGGCGGTGCTGGCATGCTCCAGGCTCTTGGATACACGCTACTCGATCAAGACGATCTGCCACTCTCTTTTGGAGGAGGTGAATTATCACGACTGAGCCGCATTGATACGAGTCAGGTTGATAAGCGGCTAGCTGACTGTCATTTCGTCATCGCGTGTGATGTCACCAATCCTTTTGTTGGACCCAATGGCGCTTCTCATGTTTTCGGCCCGCAAAAAGGAGCCACGCCGGAAATGGTGCTGCAATTGGATGATTCTTTGCGCCATTTCGCTGACTTGATCAAAAAGACCCGTGACTTCGCCATTCACGATTTGCCTGGGACAGGTGCTGCCGGCGGTGTCGCTGGTGCCCTTCTCGCTTTTCTGAATGGACAGCTCCGTTCCGGGATTGATTTTGTGATTGAGACGAACGGACTCGCAGAAGCCATGGACAAAGCTAGTCTTGTTATCACGGGTGAGGGACAAGTCGACTTTCAGACGGCCCAGGGAAAGACACCATGTGGAGTTGCCCAAGTTGCCCAACGATATGGCATTCCTGTCATTGTCCTCGCTGGTTCCATTGGAGAAGGCATCGACGCCCTTTATGAAAAAGGTGTTTCTGCCGTTGTCAGCATTACCAACAGACCGATGACGCTGGATCAATCGATGCGCGAAGCCGCCTCGCTCCTGGAGCAGACAGCCGAGCAGGTCATGCGTATCTATAGCATGAAAATCTGATCGTCCACTTACTTTTAAAGGAGGTACGTCATGTATGAGTCCTGAAGTCGTACAGCTAGGTCCGATTATTTTACTTCTCCTCGTTATCAGCATTGTATTAATCGTGTACGCCACTGCGAAATGGAAGCTCCATCCGTTCTTATCCATCATTTCTAGTACGTATATTTTTGCTTTGCTCACCAACCTTACCGGCACGCTCAACGGCATCAACAAGCCTTTGATTGCCGATATCGGAAAAGAAATCGCAGGTGGCTTCGGTGGAATCATCACTTCCATCGGACTCGTCATCATTTTCGGTACGCTGATCGGAAAAATTCTGGAAAACTCTGGTGCCGCCGTCAAAATGGCAGAGGTCGTACTGCGCCTGCTCGGTGATCGACATCCTGCGATTGCGATGAGCATCATCGGCTGGATCGTCTCCATCCCTGTTTTTTGTGACTCGGGCTACGTCATTTTGTCTTCGTTAAAAAAGTCTTTAGCCAAACGCACGGGTGTCAGTGTTGTCACATTGGGAGTCGCCCTCTCTACAGGACTCTATGCTACGCACACGCTGGTACCTCCTACGCCTGGCCCAATTGCAGCGGCGACCAACGTAGGCATTGGACCCGAAGGCTTGATTTGGGTCATTGTCGTAGGTCTGATCGTCTCTATCCCTGTCGCTCTTGCAGGGCATATATGGGCGCGAAAAGTCGCAGACAAACTCCCAGCCGACCTCGATGAGGCAGTAGAAACCTTTGAAGAATACAAAGCTCGTTTTGGTAAGCTTCCCTCCGGTTTTGCTTCTTTTGCACCTATTCTTATTCCGATTCTGCTCATGGCAATTGGCTCTGTTGCCAACTTCCCGGTAGGGGGTGGTGCCGAGGACCAAAAGATTTTGCTGACTAGCGGCTTCACGCATACACTGCTCTCTTTCTTGGGTGCCCCTGTTAATGCGTTGTTTATCGGCCTTTTGTTTGCAATATTCGGATTACTACCAAAACGAAATGAAGAAACGTTGACCAACTGGATGAGTGCCGGGCTATTAGATTCAGCCATTATCATCATGATTACCGGTGCTGGTGGTGCTTTGGGTGCAATCATCAAAGCGACTCCGATCGCTGACTATGTCAAATCGTTACTGGATGGCAACGCAGCGATGGTTGGGGTCGGTGGCTTGATCGTGATTTTCCTGATCGCTGCCGTTATCAAAACAGCACAAGGCAGCTCGACTGCCTCTCTCGTCATCACCTCCACCATTGTCATGCCGCTCTTGCCTTCGCTTGGGCTGGACGCTATGCTGGGGACTGTTCCGATCGGGCAAATCCTGACGGTCATGGCAATTGGCAGCGGCGCAATGGTCGTCAGTCATGTGAACGACTCTTATTTCTGGGTCGTGTCTCAGTTCTCTAAAATGAGCCTCACCACCGCGTATCGTGCTCAGACATTGGCGACACTCGTGGAAGGTATTACGGGAATTGTTGTGGTAGCAATCTTGGCACTGATTCTTTTGTAAAAAGCAAGCTCTCCCTTGATCCTGAATCAAAGGGAGAGCTTTGTCATGTCACTTCGTCTCGCGGTGCAGGGTATAACGCTTCAGACGGGGGGAATATTTTTTCAGTTCCAAACGTTCCGGATGATTTCGCTTGTTTTTAGAGGTGATGTAGTTCCGATCTCCGGTTTCCGTGCATTGCAGGGTAACGTTCACGCGCATAGATGTCAGCCTCCTCTTTTTTGGTTATACTGTCGTCTCGATAACCGCATCTGATGTCGGGAGTGGATCGGGCAGCTTACTCCGGTCCGCCTCGTATTCCTCATCGTTCAGGAGACATGCATTGAGACGCTTCACGATTTGCTCCTGGTTTAGATCGATCCCGATAAAGACGAGCTCTGTCGTTCGATCCCCATGTACAGGATGCCATGTTTGCTGCCAGTCCGGCTCCTCTGCCAGAATGGCTTGTTGCTCTTCTGCCGATAACGCTGCCGTCCAATAGCCTGCCGTTCCGATCTCGATGGATGGCCCCGCCTGACTGAGTGACATCGCCACGTCATTTCGTGTCGCCAACCAGAAAAAGCCCTTGGCTCGCACGACTTCCTCTGGCCAATCCTCCAACCACTTTTCAAACCGAGCTGGATGAAAGGGCCTGCGACCGCGATAAACGAAGGAGGAAATTCCGTATTCGTCTGTCTCAGGTGTATGCACTTCCTTTTGCAGCTCAGCAATCCATCCCGCTGATTGACTGGCAGTCTCGAAGTCGAACAGATAGGTATTCAAAATTTCTTTCGGGTCTACCTGCCCACGGACAGCGCGGATAAAGCGAGCATTTGGCTGTAGCTTGCGCAGAACGGCTTCCAGTTGTATCAAATCGTCAGGAGCGACACGATCACATTTGTTCAGGATCAACACATCACAGAATTCAATCTGGTCGATCAAAAGATCGGCGACCTCCCGGGTATCCTCTTCACCAACTGCCTGCCCTCTGTCCAAAAGGTTTTCGCCGGACGAAAAGTCATGCCAGAAACGGTACGCATCCACTACGGTCACCATCGTGTCCAAGCGGCACAACGACGATAAATGGATGCCATTTTCTTCGTCTACGTATGTGAAAGTCTGGGCGACGGGAACCGGCTCGCCTACTCCCGTCGATTCAATCAGTATGTAGTCATACCGTCCTTCCAAGGCCAGACGCTCTACCTCCGTCAGCAAATCCTCTCGCAAGGTGCAGCAAATGCAGCCATTCGACAACTCCACGACCTTTTCGTCCACGCGTGAAAGACCACTGCCTGAGTGAATAAGAGAGGCGTCTACGTTTACTTCGCTCAAGTCGTTGACGATCACGGCGACTCGTAGCCCGTCCCGATTGTTTAGGACGTGGTTCAGCAGTGTGGTTTTGCCTGCTCCCAGGTACCCGCTCAGAACTGTGACGGGGATTTTATTTTCGTTTTTGTTCATGGTGGGTTCTCCTTTTTGACTAATATAAAACGAAATGATTACGATTTGTTTGTTATCATAGCGCACTAGAATGACCAAAGTCAATATAAAACGTAATTATTACGATTTGAACAAAATGAAAAATCCTTGAAAGGAATCCTTCCAAGGCATCATTCAAACTACTCCCATACAACTCATTGTAATTGGCACTAACATTAAAGTAGCATTCAAGAAAGTACTGAAACGTACTGTATTTCTCCATTATATCCCTCTCTTTATTTGACAGCTGGAAATGCCGTTAGTACCTTCAAACCCCACTCTTGAGATAAGTCCCTAACTAGTCAATACACTTCTACACTTATTTATACATACCAAAATACTCATCCGAAAACTCACCGTCAATTGTATACGCAATATCATAGTAGTACTGTTAAATCTGTGTCTTTCGATGAAGCAATTCAAGGCAAACTCCAAAAAATGGATATATTCTATCGTGGTTATTCATAAATACCTGAGTACACTTATAGCATATACTAAAATCTTTTAGTTTCATGTTATTTGGTATTCTTCTAGTATTTTGATCGACTTAATTCTTACTTCTGCAAAAAAAAGACCTTGATAGAGGATAATCCATCAAGGTCCGCACACTAACAACTCTTATCTTCCAGTACTTTTTCTGCATATTGAATATCTAGCTCAATATCAATATTCGGGTACTTCTTTTGGATAGATCGTAGAAAACGTATAAATGAACTACTTTGGAGATACAAAGATATATCTTCAAAGATTTCACTTAGCCAAAATATTTCTTCTTCAGAGCATTGCTCTAGAACATCCATAACAAACTGTTCATTTCTAGAAAAAATTTCTGTAAGCTCACCCCAACATTCTACGATTCTTGGATCATCCGGATGAAGGGATGTTCTTTTTTCGATGATTTTTTTAATCATATCTAGTTCTTTCAATAAAATCACCTCATGGTTGACTACTGTTATCTGGGGTTACTGTACCAATTGAGCCGTTGTTTTTGATAACACCAACACGAACACCTTTATATTCTGCAAACATCCAAACCCCATCCTCTTTATTACTGTTTGTCGGGATATTTGCTACATATTCTGCAGCATTCTTAATATCATCTCTAGTCCAGCTTTGTGGAAACCAGGCTTGGCCAGTCCCTGATCTTTTATTCGCGTTTTTATGGCTTGGAATATTCCCGATTCTCACTCCATTCGAATATTCCCTAACTATATTGAATTCAATATTATTAGCAATTAAATCGTCTATATTTTCTTGTCCATGTCGCCCATTAATTAATCGGTTAGTGGTGGTAAAATCACCCTAGGAGGCATGTGCCAATCTCTCAGGTGTAATGGTAATGCATGCGGTATTATGAACCCATACTCCCCACCCACTTACAAAGTAAGTATGGAAATCAGCAACTGTAAAATTGTAAACCTTAACCTTCTTGTCATGCTGAACAACCTTGATGGAGTCTATCATCAGGTTATTGGACATTGACTCATACATGACAAACAGCAAACAGTAATACTCCTCTTCTGTTATCCCATCAGGGAAAGCCCTCTTGACCATGTTGTACATGCTTTCTAAATGTGTCGGTAGCGCATGACTCATGTTTGTACCTCCTTGGAGACTGGGTTCTTCCGCTAGGCTACTACAAAAAAATCAGCCAGATTTCACTCTGACTGATTTCCTCCACGCCTGCTCCACTATTGTTTTTTCGCCTTATTCATCCCAATCGCTTCACCATAAGCCCCAATGACTGGCTGGTACGCCTGACGATCATTCAATTTCCCCTGCTCGACGACTGGCTGCGGGCGATTTTCTTTCCACGTAAGCTGACTGTACACATGACCTGTTGCAGTCGGCATTGTAACGAGGATGTCTTTCACTTGATCAGCATTGCCATCCGTGATGGCGAGCTTCGGAAGAATACCGCTGTCGCGTTTTCCTACAGAGATAAACGTCTGTTGATTATCCTTCCCTTCGCGAACCACGACGCGCAAGTTATGGGCCGTCTGATTCATCGATACGCCCATCTTATCACCTACGAGTAAAATAAGATCCTTGATGTTGTCTCCGGTCACGTCTGCATACTTCGTATCAAGGACAAAGGTACTATCGCTGCCCATACTGAATCCGCTATTGATCGTCACATCTGGTGACGGCATATTGTCCCAGTCTGCTTTTTGAACCGTTACCTGTAAAAGCTGCGGCTGTTTATTGACGATGTTCCACACACTGATCGCCACTGCCAAACGATCCTCCGTATTCAGCCCATGCAAGGTTTGCTTGCCCATATAACGCAGGTTGCCCTTGGCATCCCGGAATGGTACCAGCTCTACCAGCTTTTGCGTATATCCATTGGTTGCCTTTTGCAGCTTTCCATTGGCATGATAAATTCCTTGCTTCACGTACGTAGCCTTATTGTCCGATATATCTACTGTACTCGTCGCTTTTGTTTTTGTATTCGTTACTTTTGCCACAAATCCATCGGCAAATTGTATGGTGAACGGGATATTTTGCTCTGGTTGCAATAAGACTACCGGCGCGTACGCTTGCGATTGGGTGCCGCTCGCTTGAACCGAGTCAGCCCCAACGCCCGAAGCCATGAGAACCGCACCGCTGCAAAGAACTGCCGCCATCGTTTTGTGCCATGCTTTCATCCTATTCTCCTCCTTCGTATAGATAACATCCAACTCCTATCCTACATTTTTAAACGAATTTGCTAGGTCAATTGTTGCTAGTAAAATGTTCCCTGTTCTCTCGCACTTTTTTCCTGTATAAGGGAGCTTAGAACATGTTCGCTTGTTCTTGAAAAGCTCGAAAACGGGTTTTTTTACCGTTTTGCAACAATTTTGCGGGATGGGCAAGCTACAATATAGTCAAATGGATGCAGCAACAGAAAGGAACATTTGAAATGAAAAAGGCTTGGCTCGTAACGACAGCACTCTGCGCCTCGCTTGTTAGCGGTTGCGGACTCACAGATACACCCAATGAATTAATGCGCGCCCCGTCAGCAGACGGCGATCAAAAATCGATCAATCAGGCCGTCATGCAATTTTTGCCGGCTGGATCACAATTATCTGTTCCTCTTCATCCCGCAGAAGCCAGTGCCGTCTCCCTACAGGATCTAAACGGGGATGGGGTTGCAGAGGTCGTCGCTTTTTACAAAACCGAAAAAACCGATTACGAAATCGGTGTGCTTGTGCTTACCCAAAAGCAAGGAAACTGGGAAAAGCTCTCCTCCTTCACTGGTGTCGGCAGCGAATTGGACTACGTCTCCTTTCAAGATCTCACTGAAGACAAAATTCCGGAAATGCTGATTGGAATGGGAGGCGGCGAAGATTTGAACAAGGAGCTCTCCGTTTATTCGCTAGCGAATAATATGACCCAGGAATTGATGAAGCAGCCCTATTCCATTATGGCAGTTGGCGATTTGACAGGAGATGATCACGCGGATCTCGCTCTCGTTGTTCTCGATAAAAATAACTTCACATCCAAAGCGGAGCTGTATGGGGCGGCGAACGGCACAATCGCCAAAAAGACAGAGATAGCCCTTGACGGATATGTGAATGGCTACTATCAGGCTATCATCGGAAAAGCATCGCCAACCCGAAACGGACTATTTATTGATGCTGGATTAGGTGCTCACTCTGCTTCCACTGAACTACTCCTCTGGGACAATGGACAACTGTCCAACCCTTTGGCAAAAATAGAAGGAGAGATGGATCTGACCTTCAAGCCTTATTCTTTGGAAAGTGAAGATATCAATGGTGATGGCATTATCGAGATCGGCACGAAGATACAACCCGCTGGGACAGAGGATTTGGCCATGGCAGAAATCCCTTGGGTCTCCTCCTACTTCCAATGGGACGGGAAAACGGGCTTGAAGCACATCGAAGATCATTATCAAAATTACACGCAAAGCTTTGACCTCAAGATTCCGGCAAAATGGGGCGAAAAATACACCATCTCCATCAACCATGATACGAATCCGTTCCTCGTCCGATTCCTTTATTACGGTGCGAATGGCAAAAATAAGGCAGAATTACTAACGCTGCAAAGCATTCCACAAAACGAATGGATCAAATTTGAAAGCGGATTGAAGCAAAAGCAAGTTCCCTACATTTTGCTGAAGGAAGAGGGTAAACAAGTCTTGATCGCTATTTTACCGCAAACGACACCTACCCTTGGAAAGGCTGCTCTCGCGGAATATCGATCGATGCAGCTTACCGCTGAAGAAGTTCGTCAGCTCTTCAAACCGATGACAAACCGGGAATAAAGTGAAATAGTATATCCTTATCGAGGAGATTTGCCCTATGAAGGTTTTATTACTGGAAGACGAGAAATCCATCCGGGATTTTGTGCGCATCAATCTCAAGCGCGAGGGCTATGAGGTAATTGAGGCTGGGACCGGAGAAGAGGCACTTGATCTCGCAGATCAACAATCAGACATCGTCATTGCGATTCTCGACGTCATGCTCCCCGGCATTGATGGCTTCGAAGTATGCGGGCAACTGCGAAAAAAATATCCGCGTCTCGGAATTATTATGCTGACGGCCAAAAGCCAGGAGCTGGACAAAGTCATGGGTCTCGAATTCGGAGCAGACGATTACGTCTCCAAGCCGTTTAGCCCTGCGGAATTATTGGCCCGTGTCAAAGCGTTGCACCGCAGATTGACACCCATTCCTGAGGTTGAGGACAAAAATGAAATTAACATTGCCCCCTTCACGCTGTTGCTCGATGAACGCAAGCTGATTCGGGCGGAACATGAAATTGACCTCACGCCAAAAGAATTCGCCATCATCAAATTACTGGCTGAGAATGCAAACAAAGCCATCAGTCGGGATGAGATTTTGACAGCAGTTTGGGGTCAATTTTTCGTCGGGGACTTAAAAATCGTTGATGTGAATATCCGCCGAATAAGGCAAAAAATCGAGGATGATCCCGCTCATCCAACTTTCCTGGAGACAGTCTGGGGGTATGGCTACCTGTGGCGAAAGGACGTCCCAGATGAAAGGCATTAAGAGTAGGCTGGTTCTTCATTTCGGCCTGATTCTCCTTCTGATCGTACTGCTCTTGGAAGGACTGTTTTACTGGGCCGTTCATACGTATTACATCGGGACTGCGACCGAAGCATTAGTGACCCGCAGCACGACCTTCACCAATTTTATTAACAAGTACGCCACTGGCTATCGGTTAAAAGACAAAGCACGCTACATTTTGGAGAATGTTTCGAATCAGGAATACGCCAAAATTGAGGTCTTGGACCCAGGAGGAAAAGTCATTCTCAACTCCTACGGCTTTCAGACCAGCGAGATCATCAATACCCCTGACGTCATGGATGCCCTCAAGGGGCAAAGTGGTTTGTACATCGGGAAAAGCCCGCAGTCGCGGGAGCGTGTCATCGCGGTGTCCAATCCGCTTACGTACAGCGGAGAATTTGTAGGCGTTCTGCGGTACACGATCTCCGCTGAACCGCTTTATCAAGCAGTAAATCGCATTGCCTTGTACGGGGCTGGCGTCGGGACAGGCGTAGTCGTCCTCGCTTTTGCGCTCAGCCTGCTCATGGCAAAGCGAATCGTTGACCCTATCGAAGATTTAACGAATGCGGCAAAACAAATGGCGGAAGGAAATTTCGCTGTCCGCGCGCCAAAACGATACGAGGATGAGGTAGGAACCCTCGCGGACACTTTTAATTACATGGCAGCGGAGATTGGGAAGAACGAAAAGCTGAAAAATGACTTCATCTCCTCTGTCTCCCATGAGTTGCGTACCCCACTTACGTCGATTAAAGGATGGGGCGAAACGCTCATTTCGGGTGGTTTGGAAGAGCCTGAAGAGACGATGCTCGGTCTCGAAGTCATCTCCAAGGAGACAGATCGGTTGATCGGGCTCGTCGAGGAATTGCTCGATTTCTCGAAGTTTCAATCCGGTGAGATGAAATTGTCTCGCGAACGCATGGATGTCCGGGATCTTCTCCATGATTTGCATCTTCAATTTTCAGTACGTGCTAATGCGAAACAAATCGAGTTGAAGCTGGAGACTCCCCCTACCCCACTCATGGTTATGGGAGACGTGAATCGACTCAAGCAAGTATTTGTGAATCTATTGGACAACGCATTGAAATTCACGCCACAAAACGGCTCAATCGTTATCGCAGCTTCGTTGTCAGGCGATAGGCTCCTTGTCACCGTCACGGATTCTGGTGAAGGCATTAACCCGGAAGACTTGCCGCATGTCACAGAAAAGTTTTTCAAGGGGCGCTCCAAGCTTTCCGGCAGTGGTCTGGGGTTGGCGATCTGCAAAGAGATCATTCAACTCCATGCCGGGCGGTTTTCGGTTAGCAGCGCTCTTGGTCAAGGAACATCAATTATGGTGGATTTACCGTTGTTGGCGAATCAATAAGGCAGGAAGAGCGGATGGTTCTCCTGAAGAAGATATGACAAAAAAACTCACCCTTGCCGCATTCATATGAGGCGTGGATGAGTTTTTTTCTGTTGGAACACGATATTAGAAGCTGTTTTGAATGACCAATTCTTCCAGGCCAAAACGGGAAGTGGAATAAGCTTGCACGCTTGCTTTCCCCAAAGTCAGCATGAGTGTTGGCAAATAGCGGGATGGGATGTTCAGCTCTTTAATGAGCGCATCACGGTTGTAGCCACCCATCGGGCACGTATCGTAGCCTTTTGCTTTTGCCGCCAGCATGAGTTGCATTGCTGCATAGGACGAATTACGGATTGCTTCATCACGCGCGATTTCCGGGTTGTTATTGTAAGCCCCTTCGATTTGCGCGATCATGGTCTCACGTACTTGCTCTGTAACATATCCTTTTGCCAATGCTTCATCATAAACAGGACGAGCAGACTTGTAAGCCTCCAGATCGCCGAGAATGATGATGGTAGCGTAAGCATCCACTACCTGCTGCTGATTGTATGCGATTGGGAGCAGTTTTTCTTTGATCGCAGGATCGGTCACGACGAGGAAGCGCCAATGCTGCAAATTCCAGGAAGATGGCGCACTTGCTGCGAGACGCAGGATTTCGTTCAGCTCGCCTTGTGGAATTTTTTCATTTGGATCATATTTACGCACGCTGTGACGGGCTTCCATTACCTGTTCAGCGGTAATTTTCAGTTCTGTATTCATAGTTGAATCTCCTCCATACTGTATAGTACGCTGTTAAAAAGATACTACTTACTTTATTATCGTTACAAACATTTTGCAATTACTTTTTACAATTCGCTTCATATCCTATTGTTTGGAGGCACTCTCGATGAAATACACGGATAACATTGTCATCGTCACTGGCGGTGGCCAAGGCATCGGACGGGCAGTCGCCACCATGTATGCTGCCGAAGGAGCACATGTCGTTATCGCCGAATACAATCGTGCAGCGGGAGAAGAAACGGCCTCGCTAATCAACGCGACAGAAGCTGTGAAAGGCACGGCACACTTCGAGCACATCGACGTCAGCGTTCCAGCGCAGATCGAACATTTGATGAGAACTGTCGATGAACGCTGGGGGCGGCTCGATGTTTTGATCAACAACGCGGGCTTGTCCGTATGGGAATCTCCCTATGAACTGACCGTCGAAGCATGGGACCATATCTTGAACACCAATTTGCGTAGTGTTTTTCTCGCATCGAGAGAAGCAGCCAAAATCATGCGTCGCCATGGTAGTGGCGCAATCGTTAATCTTTGTTCGACGCGGGCGCACATGTCCGAGCCACACTCGGAGGCATACGCGGCTTCCAAAGGAGGCATTTTATCATTAACACATGCGCTTGGTGTCTCACTCGGCCCCGATGGGATTCGTGTCAACACGATCTCTCCCGGCTGGATCGAACACCGCGATTATGCCGCTCTTCGTCCCAGTGATCATGCCCAGCATCCGGCAGGTCGTGTAGGGACACCCGAAGATATTGCCCGTGCGTGCCTATTTTTGACACAAAAGGACAACGATTTTATTACGGGTACTGAGCTAATTGTAGATGGTGGAATGACCCGCAAGATGATATACGAGCCATAAGCTAAACCAATGTCCTCCCTCTTGAATATGTTGTGCTAACAAGAGAAAAAGGAGGAGTTGTATGCCATTTGAAGAGGAAGACCTCAGAATTCTCGCCCTATGGCTTTTGGCAATCGGGTATCTGATTCTTGCCTTTACCGAATTGGCAGCGCTAGAGTCTTTTTAAAAAAGGAGAGCCGCTCGGTTCCAAACGGAATGAGCGGCTTTTTTCGTACGTATCGTCTTACCAAGTCACAAAAGGCGGCGAGCCTGGTGCCTGGTGCTGAATTTGTTGCATAATCGGATAACCGTAGGCGAGAATAATCAGGAAGGCGACCAATCCGATCCAAACTGGCCAGCGTTCCAAAATTTTTGGAACTTCTTGCGTCGTTTCTGTTTCGGCAATCGGATATTCCGTATTTCCCTTTGGTGCGTAGAAAGTCAGATACAGCAAGATGGCGATCAAGAGAATCGCGGATACGAACAGCAGTCCGCCACCAAACGCCATTACACGTTGATAATCCATCCAGCCCAAAGCCAACGGGTGGTCCATATACGTCGTGTAATCTGTGCGGCGCGGAGCCCCTTGCAAGCCCATTGCGTGCATGGCGAGCGACATCAGGAACATTCCTACTGCCCAGAATACCGTTTGCACCATTCCCATGCGATTCGCAGTTTTGGTCAACTGACGTCCAGTCAATGCAGGTATCAGCCAAAAGCTGACGCCGAAGAAAGTGAGCGCCACCGCAGCTCCTACGGTGATGTGGAAGTGACCGGTAACCCAAATCGTATTGTGCACGACCGCGTTAATCTGGTTACTTGCGTTAATAATACCCCCAGCTCCGCCAGGAATGAAGAACAGCATCCCTACAAATGGAGCAAAGAAACGTACATCTGTCCAAGGCAGTTTTTTGAACCAACCGAAAAGTCCAACTCCGCCTTTTTTACGTCCAGTCGTTTCAAAGATGGCAAACATCGAAAATGCTGTCATCAAAGATGGGATTACAACAATCAGCGTCAGTGTAACGTGGATCATTTTCCATGCTGGTGAAATTCCCGGCTCCATCAATTGGTGGTGGAACCCGACAGGAATCGAGAACAACAGCAGGCAGATAAAAGCGAGCCGACTGAGCGAATCACTGAAAACGTGACCGCCGATGATTCTTGGTAAACATACATACCACGCCATATAAGCAGGCAATAGCCAGAAATAAACGAGCGGATGACCGAAAAACCAGAACAGCGTACGGCTGAGCATGACATTAATCGTTGGAACCAGCCCGAGTGACCACGGGATGAGTTGGAACAAAACCTCCACCGCTACAGGAATCGTCGCAGTAATCCACAGGATGTAAGTAGTGACCCCCATGTAGAGGAAAAGCGGAGACGTTTTCCCTTTATTTTCGCGTTTCCATTTGCGATAGCTGGCAAAAACCCCGAATCCCGCTAGCCAGCTACCTACTACGAGCAAGGCAGAACCAATGTAAAAGTACGGAGATGCTTTCAGTGGTGCATAGAACGTATAGAGAACAGAGGCTTCATTCATTAGAATGGTGACAACAGCCATCAACGTCCCTAGCGTCATAAGAATCCAGCCGGCCCATCCAAATTTCAAAGCGGCTCCATGCAAGGAACCACCTGTCGTACGGGCAACTCCTGAGAAAATAAATCCGACGATGAAGTACGTGGTAAAAATAAGTGCCATCAACACGCCATGGGCGGTCAAAATTTGATAGTAATTTGTCCAGCTCGGCAGTTCCATGATTCCCCCGCGAACCATGCCCTGTACCATCCCTGCCACAGCTGCCAATCCGAATGCAATATAAGCTACCCACACATAAGCCAAACTAAGTCTTGCCGCAGAACGCTGAACCGGAACATGGGGGAGTGTATCGTCGATCTTCCGTGCGATTACCATAGGATTCACCTACCTTTATTTCACAATAATCGTGGTCGCCATTACCTGATGACCTGCGCCACAGTATTCGTTACAAAGGATCAAATACTCGCCTGGCTCGTCAAACGTGTGTGTCGCCGAGCTGATGTGTCCAGGCAGAACCATGAAGTTAATGTTGGTCTCTGGAATCTGGAATCCGTGAATAACGTCTGGACTCGTGACGTGGAAGTTCACCGTTGCGCCAACTGGTATTTCCATCTTGGTCGGAGCGAAGCCGAACGCAAATGCTGTCATGTAAGCGTCGTATTCATTGTCTCCTACCTGTTTCAAGCCTGGTTTATCAAAAGGAGGCGTCTCCGTAACCTTCTCTGGATCAATCATTTCCATATTACTTGGCGGAGCCATCCCCATGGCAAACGCATTGACGCACAACAATACAATAAATAAGGCCAAACCGCCTGCGCCAAGCATCAACCAGATTTTTTCATATCGATGCAAATGCATAAGTACCCTCCTTTACTTCCTTATTACGCCCTATCCAGGAAAAGCCCGAATACACCCAACCAACCGACTAGAATGATACCTCCGACGATCAGAACCGCAACAAACGTTCCCTTCAAGTCTTCCTGGTTCGTTTGCAGCTTGCTGGATTTTGATTTCTTGCCTTTCTCCGCCTTATCCACTTGCGTCTCCATCGCGCTCTTCTCCTTTCCTAACGTGCCTCATGGGCGCGGTGTAGTTTTCACGCCTTCATTCTACCGCTGGAACCCCTTGGAAGTAATTCGGGGAAATCCCCTAAAATGTTCCGGGAAACCCCTGATTTCGACCGTTTTATGGCCGTTTTCGGACACAGGATCGACACAAAAAAGACGACCCCGTATTGGGATCGTCCTTGGACCTTATTGTAGCAATCGTTGTTGCCCTGACCAAAAAAAATGACCGCTCTTGAGCTAGCAGGCACCTGAGCGGTCATAACCCGTTTTAAATTCTGCTGAGCCGATTCCCTTAAAGGGTACCGTCTACTGTACGATAGATCAGAGTGCTGGAACACTCTGGTCTATTTATTTTTGCCAACATCTCTTGGTTTTATCATATCATATGGCTTTGGTGTTGACTATACAGAACAGATCAAGTCCTACTCAAAATCCAGCCAGCCCTTCTTAATCGCATACCGCACCAAATCAGGCCGCGTACGCAGATGGAGCTTTTCCATAATATGCGCTTTATGCGATTCTACCGTCTTGACGGAAACAGTGAGCTGCTCGGCAATTTCCTTATTGCTGAAGCCCTTTGCGATCAAGACCAGCACTTCTTTTTCCCGATCAGTCAGGATGTCGTACTTGGCCTGCTCCTCACCGTTCTTGACCATTTGCAGAAATTCCTCGATCAGAGATTTCGTCGCAGATGGATACAAATAGGCCATGCCCTGATTGACCGAACGAATCGCCGTGATCAAATCGAGGTCAGGGGCGCTTTTTAAAATATAGCCGGCAGCACCGGCTTGCAGTACCCGAAACAAGTATTCCTCGTCATCATGCATCGTAAGCACGAGCACCTGGATGTCTGGTGCCGTTTCCTTCAGTCTGGCAGTTGCAGTCAAGCCGTTTTCCCCAGGCGGCATGCTCAAATCCATCAAGACAACGTTGGGCCGGACTTCCCATGCTTTTTCACATGCCTCTTTTCCGTCAGCTGCATAGCCGACGACTTCCATGTCCTCCTGGGCGTTGATCAGCATCCCCAGCCCAGAGCGTACTATCGCATGATCATCAGCGATCAAGACGCGAATGGTCATCCTCTACCCCCTCCTTCGGCACCGGAATTCGGACGATCACCGTCGTTCCTTCCTCGGGTGCGGAGCGAATATCAACGGTACCACCAAGCAACTGGGCACGCTCCTTCATGCCAAACACACCGAGACCTTTGCCGATGTTCAATGTTTTCTCTACTTCAAACCCTACGCCGTCATCTACAATCGTGACGACAATTTCCTTCTCCCTATTCTCGAACATGATTCCCAGATGGCTCGCCTTTGCGTATTTTGCCGTATTGGTCATGGCTTCCTGCACAATCCGGTACAGCGCTGTTTCCATCGCAGCAGAGTATCTGCGTTTCTCCCCCTGAACATGCAGCTCCACCTGGATATGAAACGTCTTTTCCACCCGTTTCATCAACGAACGTAATGCAGGCAGTAAACCGAGATCATCCAGTGCAGATGGGCGCAGCTCTAGCGCCATGCGCTTCACTTCCTCCATCGCCTTGGAAGTCATATTCACCAATTCCGTGACATGCTGCATAACCGGCTCGCTCAATTCTCGTTGTCTAACTACGTTTAGTCCCACTAAAATACTATAAAGCGCCTGCCCTACGCCATCATGCAGCTCCCGGGCGATGCGCTTTCGTTCTTCTTCTTGTGCTTGGATCGCAAAATTCGTCAGCTTGTACTGGTAGCGCTCTTTTTCCACTCGCTGTTGCGCAGACATATCACGCAAAATCATGACCAGCTTCCCCTGCGATTCATCCTCTAGTCTCGCAGAGCTGGCTGCGACAGGGTAATCCACACCTGATTTCGTTCGGAGCCTCATCTCGAATGAAGGCATTTGCACGCGCTTAAAAAAGCAATCCGTGCAGCTCGTTTCTTCCATACACGTTGCCATTCCGAGACACAGCTCGCAAATATGTTTATCCCGAATCAGCTCTTCTTCTGTCCAGCCCGTCATCTGCTCCAACGCAGCATTGGCCTTTACGATTCGTCCCTCATTATCAATTACCAGGATCGCATCGCTAGCGTTGGCAAAGATGGACTGCATCAGGGAAAGCACTTCACTCGACGTACCCATGCGTTCCTCCTTTTGAGACAATCGTTCTAACGTTATTGTAAAGTTTCCATAAAAGAAAGTGTATCAGGGAATTCCCTTATCATCATTCGAATTAAAAAGAGCTTTTGATATGCCGATCTAGCCATAAACGCAAAAAAAGGGACAGCAAATGCCATCCCGTTCTTTCTCTTACTCTACTACGATTTTTTCAGCAGTGCCGATAGGCGGCAGGCTTTTCGTCATCATTGGGCCGTAGAAGGCTACTACTTGCATATCCTTTTTCAGCTCAGTTGGCGAGAGTACTTTGTTGTCTCGCGCATTGATGATCACTGTTTTCTCCGTAATGTTCAGGTTGATTTTTTCTTGGGAGGTTTCGGTAATACCGCGACCCTCTACAAGCATTTTGTAGTTGCCATCTTTGTCAGCAGAGATGCTCGCTACTTTACCCGCAGTTCCCAGGACGTCCTGAGTCTCCAGGCCGCCTTTTACCGTGATGCTGAGCGCACTCGTTTGTGGCGGCAAGCTCATCGCCATGAATTTTTCGGTTGTAGCATCAACGGCCATACCCAGCTTCAAGTCTTCTGGCTTCAGCACTTTACCAGCTTCATCTGTAATTTTCGTGTCTTCCGTCAGGTGCAGGATGATGCCAGACTCATAGATGTTCAGTGTAACCGAGTAGCCTTTATCGGATTTGTTGATGCTTGTAATGGTCCCTGTACGCATAGGAGCGATTTCGTCCTCAACTACTGTCACTGTATCATCAGTTACATTTACTTCTGCTTGCAGGATTTCGTCAACGAATGCGACTGGCACATAGGTGCTGCCATTCAGTACGCGAGGCTCTGCTCCCAGCGTTTTGTACATTTTTGCGAAAGGATAACGATCCTCTCCTTCTTTTGCGTAGCTGGTGATCGCGCCTCGTTGCACTTCTGCTGCTTTTTCCTTGTCGTTCCAGCTTACTTTGAAACCGAGGGCTTCAGCAACAGGACGAAGCGGAACCAGAACGGTTTGTTGACCTTTATCGAAGATCGCATCTTGTGCGATTGCTTGACCGTTAATATTAACAGAAAGTTCTTTTACTGGTTCGGAGGTTGCAGATACCACGCTAGTTCCCAAAACGGCCAGTGCCGCGATTGTCATCATACCTGTACGGATTGTTTTCATGTTGTTTACGCCTCCAATGTTCTTGCTTGTTTTTGTGTGTCTCTATTCATTGGACGGCACCCTTTCAGAAACGTTTCAAATAAATTTTCATAGATGTGTAAATCGTTCGCGTATAAGCGAAAAACATCACGGCTGGCTTGGGATTTGGTCGTTTCGTGGCGTCGGCACATCGGGCTTGCCTGACGGGTTGTCGTACAAATAAGTCGGTACCTTTCCGACGATCAGGGCTTCGGATACCGGTATTTGTGTGGTGACCGTCTGTTGCTTGGTAGCAAACGGGATAATGACCCGCAAATCGACTTCGACGTGAATGTAGACAGTCACCAGCACCATATTGATTCCAGCTTGCTTTAGGCCTGTTTCCAGCTTCGTTTTGACGGCTCCAATCGGAACGAACGACACCGGAATTTCAGGCCCAAAGTGCTCCAGAAAGACGTTTTTGGTAGCCAAGCCTAGCGGTATCGTTGTCTGGACGTGCTCCTGCTCGAATTCCTTCAAACGATTTTGAATACGGGCTGTCGTTTCCCCCACAATCCGGGAGTACTCTTTGAAATTAAAATTCACCGCTTTGATGCTGCCATTCTCGTCTTTCTCCATGATGACGACTTCGTTGACATCGAGGCCCTGTTGGGACATACGTTTGGTGACTGCATCGGTAATGGCGAGCTTGGCGACCTGCTCTGCCTTGGCCTGGGCAATCAGCATCAACGTCGGCTCTACCCTGCGTTCCACAATGATAAACAAAGTGATCAATACCACAATAATCAGTAGGAGCCCAGCGAAAATTCTCCTTCTACGCCTTTTCCATCCTCCCCTTCTCAAGCGCACGATGGCTCCCTCTCCCCTTTGGCGGCTCGATTAGTCAGGACGAACCGTACGCATAGCTGCACGTTTCTCGTTGCTTGTGCGCTGTCTGCCGCTGGTAAGTACTCCACCGATTCCCGCGACAAACGTAGGAACTCCCGCCGCGACCAAAATTAATGCCCAATCGCGCAGATTCAGATCCGTTGTTTTGAAGATCGGCTGGAGTGTCTCCATGTATACGACACCGATCACGAGCACAATCGACGAAAGCACGGCCCAGACGAGGTATTTATTTTCAAATACATTGCGGTGAAAAACGCTGTATTGACTCCGGCAATCGAAAACGTGTATTAGCTGCGCCATAACCAACGTGACAAAAGCAACAGTCTGGGCATGTACCAAGTCATTCGGATTCTCTTTGAGCGTCAGCCAAAACGCGAGCAATGTCATGGTCCCGATGAGGAAGCCACGGCTAATAATTTTCCAGCCCAACCCCCGGCTGAATATGTTCTCTGCCTTGTTGCGCGGCTTCTGATACATCGTATCTTTCTCCGCCTGATCGACGCCCAGCGCCATGGCCGGTAAGCCATCCGTCACGAGATTGACCCACAGAATCTGGATCGGTACCAAAGGCAAAGGAAGCCCGAGGAGCATCGCAAAAAACATGACGAGAATCTCCCCTACGTTGGATGCCAGCAAATAACGGATGAATTTTCGAATGTTGTCATAGATGTTACGCCCTTCCTCCACGGCGGCGACAATCGTGGCGAAGTTATCGTCGCGCAGCACGAGATCGGCCGCTTCCTTCGTCACATCTGTACCGGTAATCCCCATCGCGATCCCAATGTCTGAAGTTTTGATCGCAGGAGCATCATTGACACCGTCTCCGGTCATGGCAACAACATGTCCTTTGCTTTGCAGGGCACGGACGATCCGCAGCTTGTGCTCAGGAGACACACGGGCATAGACAGTGACGCGCTCCGCATACTCGGCGAGCTGCTCATCTGACATGCCATCCAGCTCCCGCCCCTCCAATACTTCTCCGTAGCCACGCATTAAACCAATCTGCCGGGCGATTGCTTCTGCTGTCACCTTGTGGTCGCCTGTAATCATGACCGTCTTAATTCCTGCTTGATGGCACAGATTGATTGCTGGACGCACCTCTTCACGCGGTGGATCGATCATCCCAGCCAATCCGACAAAGACGAGATTGTTTTCCATGGAGCCGATTGGTTGTCCCGGGCGATAGCCTTGCAGTGTCTTATACGCGAATCCCAGTACGCGCAACGCTTTCCCTGCCATCCGTTCCGTTTGCTCCAGTACTTGGTGGCGAAGCGTCGCGGAGAGTGGAATGAGCTCTCCCTTCCACAAAATGTGTGTCGATCTCGCCAGCAATGCCTCCGCCGCGCCTTTCGTCAGCAGGGAATACACGCCGTCCGTCCCCTTTTCGACGACCGACATCATTTTGCGGTCAGAATCAAAGGGAAGCTCCTCCACACGCTGTCCCTGATTCTTCTGGTTGCTACGCTCTGCATTGCCGCCCAATGCCTTCGCGGCAAGCACCTTGAGAGCACCTTCTGTCGGGTCGCCTACCACTTGCCAAAAGCGTGACGACTTGCCCATCCCGAGCAGATTGCGCGTGCTCTGCTCCTCGCATGTCAAACGGGCGTTATTGCATCGATCTGCGATTCGGATCATTTGTGAGAGCGCTCCGTCACGGGCGGGAGATACCATTTTCCCTAGATAGTGAAAGGCCCCCTCTGGTGCGTAGCCGCTGCCGCTCACCTCATACGTGGAATCGCTGTGCCACACTTGGGTAACGGTCATTTTATTTTGAGTCAGGGTCCCTGTTTTATCGGAGCAAATGACAGAGGCGCAGCCCAATGTCTCGACCGATGGGAGCTTGCGTACGATCGCATTGCGGCGGATCATCCGCTGGACGCCAAGCGCTAGCGCGACAGTCACAATCGCTGGCAAGCCTTCCGGAATCGCCGCTACTGCGAGACTCACCCCGGCGAGGAACATCGTAAACAGCTCATGACCGTGCCAGACACCAGCAGCGATGACCACAATCGTCAACAACAGTGCGACGACTACGAGAATTTTGCCCATTTGCTCCAAGCGCAGTTGCAAAGGGGTTTCTGCTTCTTCCGCTGTATTCATTAAGTGCGCGATTTTCCCGATTTCCGTGCTCATCCCTGTCGCTACGACGATTCCACTCCCTGTTCCTCCGGTGACCATCGTGCCCATGAACGCAAGATTTTTTTGGTCGCCAAGCGGTACAGTAGATGCCTGGGCTGTCTCCAGTCTTTTCACGTTTTTTCCGACGGGGACAGACTCCCCTGTCAATGCTGACTCCTCTACCTCTAGCCGATTGGCCGAAAGCAACCGCAAATCTGCGGGAACACGGTCCCCTGCCTCCAATTGCACCAGATCACCAGGTACCAGCCGCGAAGCCGGTATCATGGAAATGTTCCCGGCCCGGATGACGCGCGCCATCGGGGATGCCAACTCCTTTAGCGCTTGCAAGGATCGCTCAGCCTTGGCCTCCTGAATAAAACCGAGGATGCCGTTAATGAGGATGATCGCAATAATCGCAATCGCATCCAAGTACTCTCCGAGGAAGTACGAGATCAGTGTTGCGATGAACAGGATGAGCACCATAAAGTCCTTGAACTGATCAACAAAGACCGAGTAGAGAGGCTTTCGCTTTTGTTCAGCCAACTGGTTGGCACCTTGTTTAGCCAGTCGCCGCTCCGCCTCCTGCTGAGTCAGCCCTTGCGCAGCATCACTATGAAGGGCTTCGGTCACGTCGGCCGCTGCCAGCGTGTACCATTTTCGAATTGGCTGTGTATCCACCTACATCTCCTCCATCCACTTCTCACTCATTTTTATGTGTATGCAGACGAGCTAGAAAATAAAACAACCCGTCCATATATCTGGACGGGTCTGTAATTCGTTTGTCGGTTATTTCAAGCTTTTGGCTACACCAATGCAAATCAACAAAATCGGCGGCAGCCAGGTGAGTCGCGTCAACCAGCTAGATTTTCCGGCGCGCCTGCCGAGGGCAATTCCTACCACAAGAAGCAAGGCACTCATCACCGCGATACAGAGAGCGACAAGCAGTGGCGAGTATCCCAAAAACGTAAGGCTGATGCCTGCGCCGAAAGCATCCAATGACAGAGCAAGCCCCAGCATGACGGCCTCCCAGCCCATAATATGCCCAGAACGGTCAGCGTCGGCTTTGGACGGATCTTTTAAAATCTGAATCATGACGCCAAAAATGCGGAACTGCGACAATAATACGATGGGCTCCTGCTCTTCCTGTTTTTCTGCGGCTACAATAGCATTACTCGCAGCGGTAGACTCCTGAGCCTCTGTCCCCGACCGTGTCGCAATGAGCCGCCACAGAGTAAACAACCCCATGAGAATCAAGACCGCGGCACCAATATACTTGCCGATCTCGGGGGTTAACCATTCGGTGAGGGATGAGCCTACGAGCATGACACCATATACAACAGCAAACGAACAACCGGAAACGACGACGAGCGACAAAAAGGGCATTCTCATGTTCCGTAAACCATACGTCAATCCTACACTGACACTGTCCATGCTGATGGCCAGGGAAACGAGCAGGAGTGCGAGCCATCCGCTCATATGTGGTCACCTCTTTCCCATTGCCTATTAGGTATACGCGAAAAGCTCCGCTGGTGTGCCAACAAATCATGGCCATCTCGGAGGGATACCCGCTGAATCCACAGTCTGCCATGATCATCAACCCTGTTCCCAACGGTCGTCTGGCTCGGCTTGGCACCGATTCTCTTGGGCTTCTTCCTGTCGTTGCGGTTTACATTCTTATTGTGAAGGGCAATATCCTGTGATGAAAAAGAAGAGGCCACTGTCGGCCTCTTCCTTCTTTGAACTATTTGATTTCAAAAGGCACTTCCCAATTCACGTCGTGCTCCACCATATAGGAAGCATAGGATACCGTGAGCTTTTTCGGTTCTTGCTTCAAGCGTGGGATGGTGATCGTGCCTTTGATCTGTACACGTCCGTCCTTGTCTCTGGTGCTTTCTGTATCCACTGACGCATAGTAAGTCTTCCCGTTTTCATCCTTTACAGACCAATAGTGGTTCTCGAGTACGTCTTTTCCTAATGTACCGTCCACTGTAATCACAGCCTCACCTAGATCTTCGCCTTTACCAGGCTCCCATGCAAAAGAAGAGAATGTAAAGGCACTGCCTGTCTCATCCTTGAAAGTCGCCGCTTTCTTGTTTAGCTCTGCTGGAACCAGATCGAATTTAGGTGAAGCCAGTTTTTTCTCATAAATTTTCTTGAGCTCAAGCTTTAATTTTTGTTCTCCCTGTATCGGACCAAACGTATGCCACCAATTCAAGACATCGCCCTCTGCTTTTTCTTCGGGTTCTTCTTCTGTTCTTGGCGTCCATAGAACATTCATCTTGTTATCAAGCCCATCATCCAATGATTTCATATCCCAAGCTGCCACCACTTCCCCTTTTTCATTGGTGATTTCGTACATCATATTCTCTCCCGAAAAAGCAGGTTCGCGCTCTTTTTCTGTGATAATGGCGCCTCGCGGATTTTTCCGATCGTACAGGATCGACGTTCGTTCAACCTCCAAATAAGCTGATTTTGGGAAAGTGGTATCCAGCATGACCCGTGTCGCACTCGGGGAAAATTCGATATTTTTCAGCTCAATCCCGAGCCCTTGTGGCGATTGAAAAGCTGTATCCTGGAAGGCAACCGCTTTCGTCGCTTCCTTGGCTTTTTTCATATCAATCGGAATTTCCAATGACCATTTTCCTGTCTTACCTGCGATTTCTGTCTGTTCTAAATGTAAGGTCAGTTGGTCGGGGATAGCCTCATGTGATTCAAAGATTTCGTTCAAAAATCGTTCTGTGATGAAAAACTCTCCATGACTTCCCGAATTATCTCCTTCATCATCCTCGAACCAATTCTTCCCGTTCTGATCCATCAGTTTCGCATCCAAAATATGGTTTTCTATCTTCTTGCCGCTCTGGTCGTATACATCATAGATGACTGCGATCCTCATCGAGTCAGCCAACAGCTCTTTTAACTCGACAGTAATTCCTTGATCGGTTGCCTTTTGCTCCAGCTTTTGAACAAGACCTTTATGGACGGCGTTTTTCATGCCATTGTCTGCGTCTTTTTCGATCTGGAACAAGCTATTCACATAATTCGCAAACGTGGGTGATACAACGGTTCCTGTTACCACCAACGCCGTAAGTCCTGCTACTACCAGTCCTGTCTTCTTCACAATATCCCAGCCCCTTTGTCTTCTGGTTCGGGAGGAGTGCATTCGCTTAGAACGTGGAGGAACTGCATCAGACAGCTTATCCATGACCTCGTCTGTAAATGCATCGGGTACAGGAGCCTCCGGAATGTCGGAAAAACCCTCTTCCTGCATGCCTTCTACCCACTCTTGCAGGTGCTTCTGGCATTGTGGACAATTTTCCACATGTTGCTCCAATCCTTTGCTCTCGGCAGGGGCCAGCTCATCGTTTACGTATAGCTTCCATTGATTAAACATGAAGCATTTCATAAATAGCTCCCCCTCCCATCGTTTTCGTCAGGCTGTCCTTCATCTTTTTGCGGGCGCGGAATAAACGCATCTGAACGGAGCTCTCCGAGTGGGACAGTATCTCACTGATTTCCCGATACGACAGTCGCTGTAGGTAAAACAGGACGAATACCTCGCGATACTCTTCATCCAGCAGCATGATGCTCCGTTCCAGCTCGGCGTCCCGTTCCTTTTTCAACAATGTTGTCTCAGGTGTGTCTGGGTCAATCAACTGCTCCTCATCGATTTCTACCAGCTCTGTCCGTTTGCGTTTTCGCATTTCATCCAAGCAATGATTGCTCGCAATTCGATACAGCCATGAGGAAAACCTGTACTCAGGCCGATAGTCGTGCAAACGATAAAAGGTTTTGATAAACACGTCTTGAGCCAAATCCTGTGCGTCTGGCATGTTGCCGATCATCCTGTACAAATAGCCAACAATCTTACCCTTGTATCTGTCGACAATTTGTCTGTACTGCTCATGATCGCCAGCCAGGATTTGCTCGATTAGTTCCTGATCGTCCGGCATTTTGCTACTCCTCCATCTATTACAGATCAAGCCAGCGGGGAATGCTGCGCAGCTTCCGTTTTGGTTGAATCATAAGCTAATACGGAGAGATTGGAAAATCCTTTCTCTTTTTATAAAAAAATCATTTTTTCATCCCCGGAACAAAAAAGAAGAGGCCTGTGTCTACCTCTTCCTTTACCTTCAAACTATTTGATTTCAATCGGTACTTCCCACTTCACATTGCGATGCTCGACCGTATAATCAGCATAGGATACGGTGAGCTTTTTCGGCTCCTGCTCCATGCCTGGAATCTCCAATTTGCCTTTGAAGTTTACGTGTCCGTCCTTGTCCCTGATGCTCTCTGTCTCACTCAGATAGGAATGATAAACCTTCCCATTCTCATCTTTGACGAACCAAAAACCGGTTCTGACCACGTTTTTACCTAACGTACCCTCTACGGTGATCACCGCCTGAGCTTTTGGTTTTTTCTCGCCATTAGCCGGCTCTAGCACGAAGGAAGAAAACGTAAAGGTATTACCGACTTCATCCTTTACGGTCTCTTTCTGCTTAACCAGTTCGGCTGGAACAAGCTCCATTTGGGGGTAGGCCAGCTTCCTTTCATAAATCTTTTTAAGCTGAAACGTTAACTTTTGTTCCCCCTGAATCGGAGCGAAAGTTTGCCACCACTTCATTTTGTCCCCTTCCGGTTCGGCTACTGTTCCGGATACATGGAGAACATTCTTCCGATTTCTAATGCCTTTATCCAAATCCATATCCCAAGCTGCAACCACTTCTCCCTGCTCATTGGTGATTTCATACGCAATATCGTTCCCACTTAGAGAATCCGCCAAAAACTCCGGCTTGATTCCAATTGTCTTGCCTTGCTCCTGGTTCTTCTTATAGGTCTCTACTTGTTGATTCCTCGCCTCTTCGGCTGCTGTCGTGTACGTGGTCTCCATCAGTACTCGGGTTGCGCTCGGAGAAAACTCGATTTTTTTCAACTCCATTACGAGTCCCTGTGGTGATTCATACTTAGCATCATGGAAGTTCGCTATTTTGGTCGCTTCCTTTACTTTCTTCATATCAATCGGGAATTCCAGTTCCCACTTTCCTTCTTTCCCTGCAATTTCTGTCTGTTCTATTTTAAGAACCAGCTGATCAGGAGTAGTATCAGAGGACTCGAAAATATCGTTTAAGGCCAACTTGGCGATAAAATAATTCCCATGTTTAGCCATAATAATTCCATCATTTTCACTGATCAAATCTTTCCCAGTCGGATCAATCAATTGAGAATCCAAGAAGTGTTCATCTAGATCAATTTGCTTGCCATTCTGGTCGTACATATCATAGATGACCGCGATCCGCATCGAGTCAACCATCAACTCTTTTGCTTCAAAGGTAATACCTTGGTCCGTTATCTTTTGATTCAGCTTTTGGGCAAAGCCTTTATGGACGGCGTTTCTCATACCCGCATCCTTTTCAATTTGGAACAAGCTATTCACATAATTAGCAAACGTCGGTGATACAACCGTTCCTGTCACTACCAACGCCGTAAGTCCTGCTACTACCAATCCTGTCTTTTTCACAATATCCCATCCCCTTTGTCTTCTGGTTCGGGAGGAGTGCTTCCGTGCCGTACGCGCGGGAACCGCTTCGAACAGTTTACTCATGACCTCGTCCGTAAACGTATCGGGTACAGGAACTTCCGGATAGGCGGAAAATTCCTCTTCCAGCATGTGATCTACCCACTCTTGCAGCTTTCTTTGGCATTGTGGGCATTGTTCTGCGTGCTGCTCTAATCCTTTGCTTTCGGAAGGGGAGAGCTCGCCATTTTCATAGAGCTTCCATTGATTAAACATGAAGCATGTCATAAACATCTCCCCCTCCCATCGTTTTCGTCAGGCTTTTTTTCATCTCTTTACGAGCACGGAACAAACGCATTTGAACCGCACTCTCCGTAAGAGACAATCGCTCGCTGATTTCTCGATACGACAGACGCTGCAAGTAGTGCAGGACGAACACCTCACGATACTCCTGATCCAGCAGCATGATACTTCGTTCCAGTTGGGCGTCCCGTTCCTTTTTTAACAGGGCGGTTTCTGGCGTCTCTGGATCAACGATCTGTTCCTCCACGATTGCCGTCCGCTCCGTTCTTTTGCGTCTTCGTATTTCATCGAGACAATGATTGCTCGCGATTCGATACAGCCATGAAGAAAACTTGTGCTCAGGCCGATAGTCTTTCAATAGGTAAAAGGTTTTGGTAAACACGTCTTGAGCCAAATCCTGTGCGTCCGGCATGTTACCGATCATTTTGTACAAGTAAGTAACGATCTTGCCCTTGTACCTGTCGATAATCTGACTGTACAACTGATGATTGCCAGCAAGGATTTGCTCGATCAATTCCCGATCGTCCGGCATTTCTACTACTCCTCCATCTATAACCGATCAGCCTTTGGGGAATGCTGCGCAGCTTCCGTTTTGGTTGATTCAACACTAATACGAATTTGCTGGAAAATCCTTTCTCCTTATTTTTAAAAATATTATTTTCCTGTCAAAAGAGTTGGGGTTTGAGTCAACATAGGGGAGGAGAAGAAAAAGCACAGTTCTCTTCGACTCTGACACGCCAGCGTGGGGGATTGACTGTCCGTCTCCACTTTAAAAAGAGGACCGTCGAACCAAAGCCACCCTACGGGCGGACGTTTCTCGGGGAAGAAGTGTTCGACAAGCGTGGTCCTCTTTTTAAAGTTCCGACCGGGTAGGCGTTATCAAGGTCTGCGAGCCCTGTGCTTTTTCTTCTCACCAGCTTTCTTTGCTCATCGGTACCTTCTAGAACTTAGGAAGATCAAAAAAAGAGCTCGACAGCCTGAACTGAAATCAGGACTGCCGAGCTCACTTGCTATCAAATCTATTCTTTTTCGCATGGGAGGGCTTTAAGCACGGGCAGATAGTGCCCGGGCGAGCAATTCTACTAGCCTCCGCGCATACTCGCCAGTGGTATCTCTTGCCCCTGAGAATTCCGTCACTTCCATACTGGTCACGCGCGAATCTCGTAAAACTGTTGCGAGCAATGCCTCCGCTTCGGACAGCGACAATCCAATCTCACTTGGAGAATAGGCGGCTGCCATCGCGTCTTTGTGCATGATATCTACGTCGAAATGAACGAGGATTTTGGCATCAGGCGGGATCGATTGGAGCGTATGAGAAACTCGGTCCACGATGCTGCCTTCTGTGAGCTGGGCCAAGGTCATGATGTCAACGCCGAAAGTTTCTCGAGGCATCTGCTGACAGCCGACAAGACGGATTCGCTCTGCATCCCAGCCGCTTGGTTCGACCCATTGTCCACGATCCTGAAGCAAAAACCATAATCCCATCCCTGCTGCTCCAATACAGCGGGAAGCCGATGGAACTACTGCATCGAGATGACCGTCAAGCACGAGCAGATACGCTTTTTCCTGATACCGAGCCTGATGAGCCTGTGCCGTTGCAACGACCAAGCTGCAATCGCCGCCGAGCATCAAGACAAAGTCATCCGTATCGAGCCACTCTTGCGCGTCCTTTTGCAGCAAATCCCAAAACATACGCGGAGCCGGCCAATTACGAACTGGTGGAATATTATGGCGAGGCAAATCGTCGGGAAGATGTAGATTTCCTATATCCTGCACTTCCAAGCCATGCTGCTGCAACTGCTCGATCAATCCTGCTGTACGAATCGCGTCCGGGGCTAATTCTGTACCAGAGACATATGCACCTGTGAAATGCGGGATACCAGCTACTTTTACTTTTATAAACAGTCCCTCCCAAGGAATTCATGGTATGAATGTCCCTAAAAGTATATCACAGCTTCGTTTGCAATAATTGGATAAGATCACTGACGGAAGGCCGCAACCAACGATCTGGCAAGGATGCTTTTTCTCCGCGCAGTAGTTGGCAAGCAAGCGCATTCGGATGGACATCCGCACTTAAAAAATATACTTGGTGCATAGGCTGCGGGAGAGCGTCCATGACTTCCACGTATTTGTTGACATACACCTGTAACGCATCCCGATAGGCTGGAGTTGTTAGTGCCGCGCCACACCACACATCAATTCCGGTCAACGCCTTGGCATGAGCTGCATCCAAGCTTTTTGCGAGCGAGCAGATAACGAACAGCAGCTTCTCTGGCGCCAGATTGAACCGCTTCTGATACTGCTTGGCAAAACGGGCAAGTGTCGCATTCCAGGACGGCGTATCGTAGCTGCCTAGATCAGGGATGCATTTGAGTGCCCCGACTAACTGTTCCTCCCTCTTTATAAACAAGAGACCGTCGATCACTTGAAACGAAAGCCCGGTCAACTGCCCGGACAAAAACTCACCCACCCGCTCATGCATGACGCGAGAGATTCGCTGTGAGGATTTACGCTTTAGCTTTTGCCGTATGCGCACCTCTTCTTCCTCCAGGTAGACCCGGATCAGCCTGGAAAACAAATCTGCCTCCGTAGTTGGCTCTAGTATCAGGCACTCCAAACGGCTATAGGCGTCTGCCACGCTTTGGTCCCATTGCCCTTCTTTTTCTGTGCCCATCATTACCCTCCCTCACATCATATCGGATGCGTGATCAGCCACGACCAGCACATCCATGTGTCGGACCTCCCGCAGTAATCGCTGGATGACCGAACCCTCGAGAATTTCCTTCCAGCGGGTACGCGCGGACTGCCCGATGACGACCTGCGTCGTTCCTTTTTCGTTCATATGCCAAACCAGCTTGGTGAAAACCTTGCGTCGGGAAGGGGCTTCGTATCGTTCGAAACGACCTCCGAGCCGCTCTGTTAGTGCCTTCAGCTTCGCTAGCTGCATCTCTTCCTCTTCTGTCAGCAACGAATGATCCTGCACGTAAGCTACATGCCAGGACGCCTTCAGCCGATAGGCAATTCGGAACCCTCGTCGAATCAATCGTTCACTGTCTGCACGCAAATTCACACAGACAAAAATGACTTCCTGCTGCCGCCAAGGCCCACGAAGCGTTCGTCGCTCCCACGCCTCCAAGCGTTCGTCGACGTCGTCCGCCACTTCACGCAAGGCCAGTTCCCTTAACGCGATCAAATTCCCTGTTTTGAAAAAGTTGGTCAGCGACTGCTCCACCTTTTCCATCGCGTAAATATTGCCCTCCCGCATCCGCTGACGCAGTGCTTTGGGTGAAATATCAATCAGCTCTACCTCATCTGCCTGATGCAGAATATGGTCCGGCACCGTCTCTCTCACGCGGATTCCCGTGATTTGCTCGACGCTGTCGTTTAAGCTCTCGAGGTGCTGTATATTCATCGTGGATATGACGGAAATACCCGCAGCCAAAATCTTCTCGACATCGTGGTAGCGCTTCTCATAGGCACTCCCCGGCACGTTCGTATGTGCCAGCTCATCCACTAGTACGACCTCTGGATTTCGCCGAATAATTTCGTCCGTGTCCATTTCTTCGAGCGTCACGTTTTTGTATGGAATGCGCTTTCGCGGAATGAGAGGAAGTCCCCCTACCTGCTCAATGGTTTCCTTTCGTCCATGCGTTTCCAAAAGCCCAATCACCACATCGATGCCATTTTCGACGAGCTCGTTGCCTTCACGGAGCATCGTGTACGTCTTGCCGACGCCAGGTGCTGCTCCTACATATACTTTTAGCGTCCCGCGCTTGATTTTACCGATTTCCTGCTGCATCTCCTCATCGGAGAGTCGTCGGTACGGATTGGCCGTTATCGCCCGTTCTCGCTTGGTCGGCATGACACGCTCACCGTCCCGCTCGGAACGATCTGCCACGATCAAGATATCAATATTTTTCGTTTGCCGAAGAATCTTATGGACGATGGAGCCATACCATATCTCTTCCCAGCGCGTACGCTTGGATTGCCCCATGACGATTCGGGTCACATTATTCTCCATCGCATAGGCGACGAGCTCGTTTGCTACGTCCTTTTCACGTGCAAGCATCTGCTCTTCGAAGGTACCTCCGACTTTGTCCACGAGCTTTCCGATGGATCTTTTAAAAGTCGCCTCTTCCTTCGTCAGCTTCTTGGACCAAGGGAGAAAACAGACGACCAAGAGCTCTCCGCCGAGCCGCTTGGCAACCTGTTGTCCACGTCGAACCAATATCGAGCCGTTCCAATGATACTGGGCAGAAACCAGCACCTTCTCTGTGGCTCCTGAAGCCCCCACCATGCCGTGCTTCTCCCGATAATCCTCCAAATCCTCGTTTACGCCCGTAGCTACGAACCGAAGAGCGAGTTCCCGCAGCACATGCAGATTGTCTCTGCGAAACAACGGATGCTTGGATCGAGTCTGGTTGCGATCGTCTTCTTGCAGCCGTTTCAGGATGGCTTCTGGCGTGACGTCGAGCAGCTTCACCTCGTCGGCCATGGCAAGCGTATCCTCAGGGACACACTGGTCGATCCGCACTTCTGCCTTCGTCAGTCGCTCCGCCATCTCTTTCATCCCGGCCAATTCGTAAATGTTTACCGTCGCAATCACACTTATATTGTGGTTCAACAAGTACTGAACATCGTCCAAGCTGGTTGGTCGCGGGGCATCTGGACGATTGCGATGAGCCAAACCGTCTACGAGCACAACTTCCGGGTCTCGCTCGATAATGGCTGCGACGTCCAGATCATGTCTTGCTTCCCCGAGGGAATACCAGATGATTGGCTGGATTTGCTCCAAGCCCTCCCGCTTTTGTGCCAGCTTGGGATGAGTGGCCTCACCTGAGCCAGCTACAACCACATCAATCCCTTTTTTCTTTAGCGTCTGCCCTTCCATCAACAGATGATAGGTTTTACCTGAACCACTGACAGCCCCCAGAATGATTTTCAGCCTTCCCCGGTGCATTCTGGAGATGGACTGCAAGATTTCCTCCGGGGACTTTCGCCGATATTGCTCTACCATCTCGCAGCCCTCCCTCCATTACTTTAATTCGTCCAGAGCCAAATTCAGCTTCAATACATTGACACGCGGTTCTCCGAATACCCCCAAGCTTCTTCCCTCTGTATTCGCTTCAATCAAAGCCTGTAGCTGTACCGGTTCGAGATTGCGCGCCTTGGCTACACGCTCGACTTGTATCTGGGCAGCCTTTGGTGAGATGTGCGGGTCCAAACCAGAAGCGGAGTTCGTCAGCAAATCAGCCGGGATGTCTTCCTGCTTCACGCCAGGATTCGCTGCCAGAAATGCGGCAATATCCTTTTGCGTACGTTCGATCAGGGCCGGGTTGGATGGCGCGTAGTTGTTCGAGCCAGAGCCTGCCGCATTGTTATCAATAGAAGAAATGCGTCCCCAGAAGTACTTCGGATCGGTGAAAGACTGCCCAATCAGCTCGGAGCCAACCACCTTGCCGCTTGCATCCGTGATCAGACTGCCGCTTGCTTGTGCAGGCATGACAACCTGTGCAACCCCTGTCATCGCCAGCGGGTAGGCAATGCCGCAAATCAGCAGCAATACGAGGCTGAGACGCAAATTTTTCCATATCATATCGGTTCACCTGAGCTTTCTTTTTTCATTTTAACTAAACTAAATTTAACCCCACCAAAATCAAGTCAATCAGCTTGATGCCCACGAACGGAACGATAATTCCTCCCAAGCCATAGATCACCAGGTTGCGGCTAAGCAGCTTTGTCGCGCTCATCGGTGTGTATTTCACACCTTTCATCGCTAGCGGAATCAGGATCGGGATGATGATCGCATTGAAGATCAACGCGGACAAAATCGCACTTTGCGGTGTTGCCAGACCCATGATGTTGAGCGCACTCATTTGTGGGATCGCCAGCATGAACATCGCAGGAATGATTGCGAAGTATTTCGCTACGTCATTGGCGATACTGAACGTCGTCAATGCACCGCGTGTCATCAAAAGCTGCTTGCCAATCGCTACGACCTCGATGATTTTGGTCGGGTCAGAATCCAGATCGACCATGTTGGCTGCTTCCTTCGCCGCTACCGTACCCGTATTCATCGCCAAACCGACATCGGCTTGTGCGAGAGCTGGCGCGTCATTCGTACCGTCACCTGTCATGGCGACCAGCTTGCCTGCCGCTTGTTCTTTGCGGATCAACGCAATCTTGTCTTCCGGCTTGGCTTCGGCTACGAAATCGTCCACACCAGCTTCGCGGGCAATCGTCGCTGCTGTCAGCGGGTTATCTCCCGTGCACATGACCGTACGAATTCCCATGCGGCGCAGCTCTTCAAAGCGTTCGCGCATCCCTGGCTTTACGGTATCTTTCAAGTAAATCAAACCGAGAATCGTATTGCCTTCTGCTACAGCCAATGGCGTGCCGCCCGCCGTTGCAATCCGGTTTGCTTTTTCATCCAGATCAGCAGGGATGTTGCCCCCTTGCTCTGCCACGTATTTTTTGATGGCGTCGACGGCCCCTTTGCGGATGAGGACGCCGCTTGCCAGATTCGTCCCGCTCATTCTCGTTTCAGCACGGAACTCTACGCCCTCGGAACCCGGCAATTCAAGTTCAGCAGGTGCCAGACCTTGTTTTTTCGCCAACTCTACAACAGAGCGTCCTTCCGGTGTTTCGTCATGGACCGAGCTTTGTGCAGCTACTCGGTTCAATTCCGTACTTTTGCTGTTGCCTACGGTGACAAACTCGGCAGCCATCCGGTTACCATGTGTGATCGTTCCCGTTTTATCCAAAATAATGGTGTTGATGTCACCGGATGCCTCAACGGCTTTACCAGACATGGCGATGACGTTAAACTGTGTGACCCGGTCCATACCCGCAATCCCAATCGCTGACAAGAGTCCCCCAATCGTGGTCGGAATCAAGCAAACGAGCAAAGCAATCAGTGTCGCAACCGGAATGGCTGCATTTACATAGTTTGCGATTGGCTGCAAGGTCGTGCAGACGATCAGGAATATCAACGTCAAGCTGACCAACAGCGTATTTAACGCGATTTCATTCGGGGTCTTCTGTCTTTTCGCACCTTCCACCAACGAAATCATGCGATCCAAAAACGATTCGCCGGGATCAGTCGTCACACGGACGCGGATACGGTCACTGACGACACGTGTACCTCCCGTGACAGAGCTGAAATCGCCACCTGCTTCTTTAATGACCGGAGCAGATTCACCCGTAATCGCTGATTCGTCCACAGAGGCGACACCCTCGACGATTTCCCCGTCGGATGGAATCAGCTCGCCTGCTTCCACTATGACCAGATCGCCTTTTCGCAGTTCGGTGGAACTGACGACTTGAATGCGACCATCTTTCCCCACTTTTTTTGCTTGCGTGTCCTGCTTCGTTTTTTTCAAGCTCTCTGCCTGTGCTTTGCCGCGCCCTTCTGCCAAGGCTTCTGCGAAGTTGGCGAACAAAATTGTCACGAACAGGATAAAGCTGACGACACCGTTGTAAAACGGGTCCGAAGCTCCCCCAAACAAATTGGGCACAAACGTCAGGAGAAGCGTTATGAAGAACCCGATCTCTACCACGAACATGACTGGATTTTTCATCATCACACGCGGGTCCAGTTTTTTGAAAGACTCGACAAA
Source organism: Brevibacillus brevis (assembly GCF_001039275.2). NCBI lineage: Bacteria > Bacillati > Bacillota > Bacilli > Caryophanales > Paenibacillaceae > Brevibacillus > Brevibacillus brevis. Next base: position 394,809 of record NZ_CP030117.1, on the reverse strand, counting down.
GGCCCGTTGGTACAAATCTTTAGGAAGCGCAACCGTGCGCGTTCTACTCATGGAAAATTACTCCTTTGCCTCTAGTATTCATTTTCAAATCGATGTTCAAAAAGTCGGCTTTTGAACGTCCTCTTATCATCGGATTGTGAGCCACTCTGCGATTGGGCCGAGCGCAAGCACAGGCAGGAATGTCAGTGCGCCTACGATCACCACAGTCGCAATCAGAATCACCGTGAATACACTATTGTCTGTGCGCAGCGTACCCATCGTTTCCGGTACTGGTGTTTTTGCGAGCAAGGAACCTGCTACCGCCAGCATCGTAATAATTGAGACGTATCGACCGAACAGCATGACGAGTCCGGTAGAAATGTTCCAGAATGGTGTGTTGTCCGCCAATCCTTCAAAACCGGAACCGTTGTTTGCCGCCGAAGAAGTGTACTCATACAGCACTTGTGAAATGCCGTGGAAGCCTGGGTTCGATACTGCGGACGAGCCCATTTCTGTCGCCAATGCAATGGCGGTTGGCGCCAAAATAATCAGGGGATGAACGAGAATCGCGATGGCGATCAGCTTCATCTCTTTTCCTTCGATCTTGCGGCCGAGGAATTCAGGCGTACGCCCCACCATCAAGCCCGCCAAGAATACAGCCAAAATCGCATACATCAAAATGTTAATCGTTCCGACACCATCTCCGCCGAATACGCAGTTGAGCATCATTTCACCGAGCGGAACCAAGCCGCCTAGTGGTGTCAATGTATCGTGCATGTTGTTCACGGTTCCTGTCGTTGCCGCTGTTGTCACGGCAGTGAACAAGGCGCTTTGCGCGATACCAAAACGGACTTCTTTTCCTTCCATGCTGCCCATTTGTTGTGACAGGCCAGCTCGTTCCAGCGCCGGGTTGCCGTTTACCTCATTGGCATACGCCGTGATCAGGAACGCCAGGAACATCACGAACATCGCTCCAAAAATGACCCACCCTTGCTTGCGGCTCTTCGCCAAGAAGCCAAATGCGAACGGCAGTGCCGCTGGAATCAAGAACATCGACAAAATTTCGATCACGTTTGTTAACGGTGTCGGGTTTTCAAACGGATGCGAAGAGTTTACCCCGAAAAATCCGCCTCCGTTTGTCCCCAAATGCTTGATCGAAACGAGTGAAGCAACCGGACCGCGAGCGATTTGCTGCTCCGTTCCGCTAATGGTTGTCGCTGTTGCCGTCGGCTCCATCGTCTGCGGCACGCCTTGGGACACCAAAAGCAATGTCACAACAATCGCCAGTGGAATCAACACACGTGTATGAGCACGCACCAGATCTACGTAGTAGTTACCGATGCTACGCTGCCCTGTCAGCCCTCGCATGAAGGCCATCACGACCGCGATCCCTGTCGCTGGCGTCGTAAACATCAGGTAAATAATGACCAGCATCTGCGATAGATACGACAATCCGCTCTCCCCGCTGTAATGCTGAAGATTCGTATTCGTCAAAAAGCTGACCGCCGTGTTAAAGGAAAGCAACGGCTCCATCGCCGCGATTCCACTCGGGTTTCCAGGCAGCATCCCTTGCAAACGAAGCAAGAGATACGCAATCGCTACCATCGAAATGTTACTGACCAGAACAGCCATTGCGTACTGCTTCCAGGTCATATCTGCTACGCGAATGCCAGACAGCTTGTATATCGCTTTTTCCACCCCGCCAAAAACACGGTCCAATCGGGTCGTCTCCAGCGAAAAGGAGCGTGCCAAATATTTTCCCATCGGTATGGCGAGTACGAAAAGCACCACCAAAACCAACGCTATTTGTATAAAGTCCACGACAGTTCCTCCTACTCCCTCTAAAAAATGGTTCCAAATAAACGAATGCTTCGGGTAACCCCTAGTATTTTTCCGGGTAAATCAATGCGTGACACAGGTACATCGCAAGCCCTGCCACAATCAAAAGCAACCAGATCATTTCTCTTTCCCTCCCTGTTCTCTTACCACGGCGTCACAAAACTTGATGAGTACAAAAAATACTCCGAATGAAAGCGCCAAGAGCAGTATGGAAACCACGTCCATGCCATGTCCCTCCTTTTTTGTCGTATGTACTATTCCGTGAAGTCTGGCCGACTCGTCTCTCTCGCTTCCCCTGTACGAGTTTTCTTTTTTGAAGAAAACCTGCCATTTGGGAAAAAAATAGACCAATGCTTACGATTTCCCCGAAAGATCGCCATATTTGACCGAGCTGAAGAGGAACAGACGAACGAAGTCGCCCGCTTCCCGCGGCAAATAAAACGATTTTTTGTATCGGAGAAAAAGTACTCATTGGTCTACCTAACGCCCAGCCGACTTGAAGTTGCCTTCTTTGCGTTTTGTCTCCCGTTTCCTTTTTCAAAAAAACAGCTATTTACTTGTAAGTAAAAACGGTCAATGGCCGTTTTTGAGCAAAACGAAAAGACCTGCATTACGTTTCGAGTTAACCTTTGTCGTCCTTAACGGATAACAAAAAGGCCTCCTCAAATAGGCGGTCTTTAGACCTCCCTCGCTTTAGCCGACGAAGTTAGCTGACGGGTAGGATGGCGAAAGAGTGTCTCATCCCTCCCACGATTCATACGTGGGATTAACCCCTACTGATTGGGTCCTCCGTTCCCGAGTGCCTCGGGATTTGGCCATATTTGCAATTGTTGGTTACGAGTCTCATTATACGTCCGGCATAATCGGATGTTAATGTCCTATTTCTGTCTTTTTCACACGATTTCTGCATTCTTTATCCGTGTAAGCGATTTAAACCTATCAGGCCTCATCCGATCATGATATTTCATCGATTCTCTTGCGTTTTCACATTATCAGCCTATTTGTTTGACAGCCTCTAAACGGCTGAGTAATATTAGGCACAATGATAAATTATGGGAGGTATGGCGTTTGGCCATCTCTAACAAAAAAAAGCTGGAAGCAGAAATCAGCGAAGCATTCATAAAATTTCAACGCGATCTGATTGGACGAGGTCCGCAGGAAGCGAAGACCTACATCGTCGGTGATATGGTCATCGTCAGGTTCAAAGGTGTTCTCACCGTCGAAGAAAAGCATCTGTCCAGTCATGATAAAGGTCGCCGCATCGTCAAAGAAATGCGCGAGGTTCTCCGTGAAATGTACAGCGAAGAATCGGAAGAAATCGTAGAAAAGCTGACAAGCTGCAAAGTACTATCGAGTCATAGCGACATCAGCACGAAAATGGGTGAACGGATCGAGGTTTATGTATTGGACAAGGACCTCGAAAAAATGTTGGGCTAATTTTATGAAAACAAGGCTCCGCCTTCATTTGCAGGCGGAGCCTTTTCTATTCCTCTCTTACCCACTCATCTGTTCAGCCAACCAGCCGTAGCCTTTATACCCAGGCTGGCTCACGATGACGTGATTCGCCCCGAGCGCCTTGTATAACAGCGCGTTCCGATGCTCCTGCGTCATCACAAAAATCCGGCAGGTGCCCAACTGCTTGAACAGTGTAAGCAAGTCGCGTCCCTCCGCCCACTCGTCGGGAAAGATATAGACGGAATGGTAGAGCAGCAAGGATTCCTGATCGCGGTAGCACTCGTCAAATGAGATGGGCAAAAAGCGCTGAATCGTCTTGTTTCCAGGCCCCGCTGTCAAGGAAAAGGCACCGGGATTTCTTCCCCAATATGCAGGCAAACTATCGCAGCATAGTGTCTGGACAAAAGAAGTGAAAGCTTCCCCCTTGCCCATTACGAGATAATGCTTCATAGCAGAGCCTCCCCTTCCTTATTGAAGATCCTCAATGGACGAGATGTTCATGTACGAAGGAACCACGAGTCCGATTTTGGTTCCGTCGAGATTCGGACCCAAATCCTCGATTTGCCCACCAAATTTTTTCAAATAGCTCGTATCTGTAGACGGCAGCCAAGCCGCCACCATTCCATCTATATCCCCTATGGCCACTCCTGCCCACATCGGTCCTGTCTGCACCTGACTCAAGTCGACTTCATACCCCAGCTTCTTCTCCAGCACATGCTCTACGACATGCGTGCTGGCAATCTCAGAATCCCATGCTACATAAGCGAGAGTTAGTTTCTCTTTTTGGACAGGTTTAATACCCTCCACCCATTTCCCTACTTTGGCTTCGTTGTTTTTTACCCATTCCGCAGCGGCTACTTCCGGATCTTTTCCGTCCATCATTTGGACCATGACTGACTCCATATCGGCTGGCTCCCACCAGAACTTATCCAGGAATTGATAGGCAGCAGGCTGATCCTCTTTCAGCCCTTTGCGCACGATGGTATGGATTTGTTCCGCTCCGCCAAAGCCGTTCTTTGGGTCCGCCAAGTATTTCAAATCCATCTTTTTAAACATCCAATGCGGCGTCCAGCCCGTAATGATAATCGGTTCCTTCGCTTCGTATGCCTTGATCAAAGCTGCTGTCATCGCTGCGTCTGAGCCTTCAACAAGCTGCCATTTATCCAAGCCATACAGATTCATGACTTCCTCTGTCTTCACCATCGAGCCTGCTCCTGCGTCGATTCCGATGATTTTGTAGTCGAGCTTTTCTCCTAGCGCGTTGTCCGATGTCTCAGAAGGAATCGGACCGATCACCGTTGCTGTCGGTATTGGTGTGTTTGTGTTTTGGCTGGAGCAGCCTGCGAGCCAAGCTGTCGCTCCCATCATCACTGCCAGTAAAGCTGGAACCATTTTGTTCATCATGTATTTCTCTCCTTTTTTCCTGCATGTTGAGTAAGCCGATCCAAGATGATAGCGATGATCACGATGGATAGTCCCGCCTCGAATCCTCTTCCTATATCCACTTGTGATACCGCGCGATATACGTCTGCGCCCAAGCCTTTCGCCCCGATCATAGCCGCTATGACCACCATCGACAGGGCGAGCATGATGCATTGATTGACTCCCGCCAAGATTGTCGATTTCGCATAAGGCAGTTGTACTTTTACGAGCTTTTGCCAGCCAGTTGCACCAAAGGCGTCCGCTGCTTCCTCCATTTCCGCTGGGACCTGACGTATGCCTAAGTTCGTGAGACGCACGATTGGCGGCAAAGCAAAAATAACGGAGGCAATAACTCCCGGCACCTCGCCCAAGCCGAAGAAAAAGATCGCAGGAATCAAATAAACGAACGCTGGCATCGTCTGCATCAGATCCAGTACTGGCGTGACCAGTTTGCGAAACGTATCATGTCTCGCGCAAAGAATGCCCACCGGAATCCCCATGGCGATCGAAATCATGGTGGCAGTGAGGACGAGTCCCAATGTCTCGATCGTTTCATCCCAGTACCCCAAGTTGTGGATGAGAGAAAGTCCGATAACCGTAAAGACCATGGACGCTCTCCCTGCAAAAACCCATGCAGCGGCCCCTAGCAGCAAGATGAGAATCAGCGAGGGTATCTCTGCCAAAACCGTGGAACAGTAAGTCACCATCGTGGAAATGACGATAGACACTGGATCAAACAATACCCCTTTGTACTGGCCCAGCACCTCCACAAACCCTTCCATCCATTCGCCAATCGGCAGCTTAGGTACGGCGTCCATCACTCATCACCTCTGCTCTCTGGTGCTCTTGAACATTGACTTTGCCTACCAGCCCGCCTAGTACCGCTCCTTTTACGATGACACCCAACAAACGCTGCTGCTCGCCCACTACAGCAATCGGGACGTGAAGGTCTGCCATCATCGGGAACAAACTGTGCAGACGTGCGTCAGGTGAAACGGTAGGGAGGTCGGTTTTCATGATCGTCTCCAGCGAATCTCCCGTACCAATCGCAAGTGATACGTCATACGCCGTAATCAAGCCGAGCAGTGTGCGCTTTTTGTCCACGACGTACAAGCTGGAAACGCCGTTATCCATCATGAGTTGCAGCGCCACTCGCGCCCCTTTGTCAGGGGTGATTGCTTCTGCCCGTTTCATCACATTTTCAGCAATGAGCACCCTGGACAGGTCGGCATCCTCCACGAACTTCCGCACGAATTCATCCGCTGGGTCTGCCATGATTTCTTCCGGGCGGCCGATCTGAATGATCTGTCCGTCTTTCATAAAGGCAATCCGATCGCCTAGCCGCAACGCCTCGTGCAAGTCGTGTGTAATGAACAGGATCGTCTTTTTCATCGTCATCTGAAGCTCCAGCAGCTCATCCTGCATATCTTTTCGAATGAGCGGGTCCAGTGCACTGAACGCTTCGTCCATCAAGAGAATATCGGGATGATTAGCCAACGCCCGTGCCAATCCGACCCGCTGGCGCATCCCTCCACTCAATTGATCCGGGTACGCATTTTCCCACTCGGTTAATCCAACGAGCGCGAGTGCTTCCCGTGCTTTTTCTTGCCGGAGCCCTGGTGGTACTTGTTGAATCTCTAATCCAAACTCGACGTTTTCTCGTACCGTCCTCTGCGGAAACAGGGCGAAATTTTGAAAAACCATTCCGAGCTTCTTCCTCCGCACCTCGCGCAAATCTGTCGCCTTCATGTCCATGATCTCTTCCCCATCGATCTCGATGCTTCCGCTTGTTGGGTCAATCAGTCGATTGCACAGTCGGATTAAGGTTGATTTGCCGCTGCCGGACAGGCCCATGATGACGAAGATTTCACCTTCCTCGACTTCAAAGCTGACCTGATTTACCCCGATAGACTGGCCCGTTTGCTTGTAAATTTGTTCTTTCGTACGTCCTTCCGCCAGCAGCTTCAAGGCCAGCTCGGGCTGCTTGCCGAACACTTTTGTCAGTTGATGGACTTTCATTTTGGGCATGGTATCCCCCATCCTTCGTTTTTTGTAAATGAGAAAAAAGCCCGCGAAGTTTCCACACTCCAGCAAAACCAAGGCACGCTTGATTTTTACTCGTGTTGAAAATCCGCAGGCTTACGTAATACCTGGCGTCCGTTTTCAGGACTCCCTGTACTCTGTCTTCCTGATTTCGATTGTCAGCGGTTTATGTCGTACCAACTGCCTCCCAGCGATCCACACCCTTTCCTTCACGTCTGTATCGCGTAAGCTGCTCATCGGTATTTCCATAAAAAATAGGCCGATCCATCCTTTTTCTCCAGAACAAAGGTCCCAAAGAAAAAGCCTGCATCGGCCTATCACACGCCCGCAAGGAATTCCCTTGTTGCGCATTAAATGCCTAGACTTTATCCATCCATGACCTTCCCTGCTTTGGCCGACGAGGTTAGCTGACGGGTAGGATGGCAGAGAAGACATTTTCTCATCCCTCCTGATCACTCAGGATTAACCCCAAAAGATTGGTTCCCCCGCTTCCGAGAATCTCGGAACTAGGCCGTATGTGTTTTGTAGCTTGATTGTGATTTGATTATACGCTCGCTTCCAGTTATTGTGAACGTTTGTTTAACACGGTTTTAACCGAATGACGGCTTTCTTTATGAGTCGGATTAGATTAGCTGTTAGTTGCTCACTCGATCAAGATATTAGTGCCTTATACTCGCTGTTGTGGTGGGGAGGAAACAGGAGAAAACGCTCAGATTCTTGGAACCCCTGCGCGGGAGCATAGGGTGCCCGGCTCCGTGAAAAAAAGCGAAACCGCGTCCAAAGTAGTCCATCAGGATGTGGCTCAGAGGTGGACGCTAAAGGCAGTTTCTCTTTTTTTCGCTGCGCCTCGGTGGGTGTGTCCAAAGATCTTCGCTTATTTCTCCTGTTTCCTCTACGAGCTGTTGGGGTTCTACATGCTTTTTAAAAGACAGCTTGAATGCTGCTTTCAAAAGGTAGTAAAAAGTAAAAAGCTGCTTGGGAAGAAGAACATTTCCAGTCCTAGCGCCTCTGGAGCCCTACCTAGCGGAGAAATGAATGGCGGGGGTTTTCAGCTTTTATCACATACAAAAACGTTGTAACGTTTTCAGTTTTGAAGCGCTCCCGACATTCATTTCGGAGCGGACAGTCTAACCCCTTGCGGGGCGTAGGCCGAAGCGTAGACTGGAAATGGGGCTTCTTCCCCTCCACTACAGCCACTTTTATCTCAACACCAAAAAGCCCCTGCCTCAATGAATCAGGCAGGAGCTTTGCTTTTCAAAGACACGATGCTTAAACGACGTCGTAGCCTTGGTCTTCGATTGCTTCTTTTACTGCATCGAGAGTCAAGTTACCCTCGTTGTAGGAAACCTCAACCTTTTTTTCAGCCAGGTTTACTTTGCCTTCTGCACCCAGTTCTTTCAATGTGTTCTCGATGCGCGCTACGCATTTGTTGCAAGACATACCTTCTACGTTCAATGTGATATTTGTCATGATCAATCTCTCCTTACATTTTATGTTTTATAGGTAAGGCGGACAAAGCCGCTTGTTACTGTTGTTACAGCTTCACTCGTTGCAGTCTCAGTGCGTTGAGTACAACGGAGACCGAGCTGAAGGCCATTGCGGCACCGGCAAGCCACGGAGCGAGGAAGCCGATTGCGGCAATCGGGATGCCCAAGGTGTTGTAGGCCAATGCCCAGAACAGGTTTTGCTTGATGTTGCGGATGGTGAGTTTGCTCATCTCAATGGCGTCTGCGACACTGGTCAGTTCGCCGCGCATCAGGGTAATATCTGCTGCTTCCATAGCCACATCTGTACCTGTACCGATTGCCATCCCGACGTCAGCGGTAGCGAGTGCAGGCGCATCGTTGATACCATCGCCGACCATCGCGACTTTTTTGCCTTGTTCTTGCAGTTTTTTCACTTCTGCGGCTTTGCCTTCAGGCAGGACTTCTGCGATGACGTGATCGATTCCTGCTTCACGGGCAATGGCCTCGGCTGTTTGACGGTTGTCACCGGTCATCATGATCACAGTCAATCCCATTGCTTTCATGCGCTGAACAGCTTGCTTGGAGGTTGGTTTGATCGTATCCGCTACGGCAATCAAGCCAGCGAGCTTGCCTTCGACGACTGCGAGCATCGCCGTTTTACCGGAGCGCTCCAGTGCCAGCATGGTATCAGACACTGCTTGGTACGAAATTTGGTGTTTTTCCAGCAAACGGCGCGTACCGACGAGTACTTCTTTACCAGCGACGGTTGCCCGGATACCGAAACCAGGAATGGCTTCAAATGAACCTGTATCGGACAGGGTGATTCCTTTATCCGCAATACCGCGAACGATGGCTTGAGCCAACGGGTGCTCGGAATTTTTCTCAGCGGCACCTACCAAAGAGAGCAGCTCTTGCTCTTCGATATCAATGTTGATGACGTCTGTCAGTTCTGGCTCGCCTTTGGTTACAGTCCCTGTTTTATCGAGGACGATCGTATCCAGATGGTGAGCCGTCTCCAGATGCTCCCCGCCTTTGAACAGGATGCCCAACTCAGCTGCGCGTCCAGAGCCCGCCATGATCGAAGTCGGCGTTGCCAAACCGAGAGCGCATGGGCAAGCGATTACGAGTACAGCAATTGCTTTTTCCAAAGCCTCACCGAAGTTGCCAGGTATAACGAAGAAGTACCAAATCAAGAAGGTAAGAATAGCAATCCCTACTACGATTGGGACAAAAATCCCGGAGATGCTGTCAGCTACGCGCTGAATCGGTGCTTTTGTTCCTTGTGCTTCTTCCACTACTTTAATGATTTGCGCCAGAGCCGTTTCTTTTCCGACTTTGGTTGCTTGAACCTTCAAGAAGCCGTTTTTGTTCAAGGTGGCGCCGATGACGGTATCGCCTGCGGCTTTATCCACTGGAATACTTTCACCAGTCAGCATTGATTCATCAACTGCGGACTGTCCTTCCATGACGATGCCATCGACAGGTACTTTGTCGCCCGGCTTCACGTGAACGACGTCGCCCAGTCTCACTTCTTCTACAGGAATAGTCATTTCGACGCCATCCCGTACGACTACTGCTGTTTTTGCTTGCAAGCCCATCAGCTTGCGGATCGCTTCCGAAGAGCGTCCCTTTGCTTTCATCTCAAACAGTTTACCCAAGACGATCAACGTGATCAGTACCGCACTGGTCTCAAAGTACAGCTCCAGCATGTGGCCACCGTGAGCACCGATGGAGTTGATCGCGACCCACAGGCTGTAGAAATAAGCAGCCGAGGTACCGAGAGCAACCAGCACATCCATGTTGGCACTCTTGTTGCGAAGGGCTTTGAAAGCTCCGACGTAAAACTGTGCGCCGATGATGAATTGTACTGGTGTTGCCAATGCGAGCTGTACCCACGGATTCATCAAGATTTCAGGCAGCCAGATAAACGAGGTGAAGGAAAAGTGGCTCACCATCGACCAGAGCAGCGGGAGCGACAGAATCGCGGAAATCCAGAACTTGCGGGTCTGACGTTTGATTTCTTCCTGGCGACGATCTACTTTTTCTTCTTCTTTTCCTTCTTCCTTACGAGTCGCCTGATACCCTAACTTTTCTACCTTTTGAATAATGTCCGTCACACTTACCTGTGATGAATCGTACTCGACAGTGGCTGTTTCCATCGCCAGGTTCACGTTTGCCTTCAGAACCCCAGCGGTTTTGTTCAAGCCTTTTTCGATCCGTGTGGAGCAAGCCGCACATGTCATTCCCGAGATGTTTAGCTCCACCTTGTCAGTGACGACGCCATAGCCGAGCGATTCAATTTTGGAGCGGATGTCGTCGATATTCGTTTTCGTTGGGTCGAAGACGACTGTGGATTTTTCCAAAGCCAGATTGACGTTGGCGGTCTCCACTCCCTCCATTTTACCCAAGCCCTTTTCGATGCGCAGTGCACAAGCTGCGCAAGTCATCCCTGAGATTGCAACTGTTGCCTCTGCTGTTTTGGCACTCATTCTAATCCCTCCAAATACCCTTACGGGGTATATTTTATCGTATCGTTTCCCTTACGTTGTTTCCTGATCACACCTTTACTATACAATACCCCCTCAGGGTATATCAAGTACTTTTTTCAATTTTTTTCTAAATGGGCTTCAAGTGCTGAAAACACAGGGAAAAATGTCGGGCGTCCTCTATCCTTGGTGCCGGGCGAAGCAAATGTCACCCCCCAGCTTTACACCGTTACATGAAGGATGTGACTAACAGCTAATCACTTACGTATTCATTCAGAGTAAAATCATTCAGACACAATGGCTTTAAGGAGATTGAAATGATGGAAACGAAATCACGGAAAATCATTTTAGCTGGCACCATATGCTATACGATTTTCATTTTATTTTTTATGTTCTTTGCATTTAACAGGCTCGACGGTGTAACCAGTCTAGAAGGATACACCTTTATCCTTGTTCCAGAAGGAGTACCACTTACATTTCCAGAACTAAATTATTCATGGATTGTTGATTTTGGAAACGTAGCTGCTTTTATCCCTTTTGGAATACTATTTCCCCTGTTGTATCGTGTAAGATTTGGGAAGTTCATATCCTTGTTTGTCTTAGCGATTCTTGTTCTAGAAACTATTCAGGCTTTAACCTATCTTGGTAGCTTTGATGTAAATGATGTGATATCCAATACATTAGGTGCAGCGATTGGCTATATTGCCTATCGAGTTGGATTTTCTTCAAACATTTCTTATAAAAAGCTCATGGCTTCGGCTCTAACTATTGTTGTCCTTATATTTGGAGTCATGGTGGTCTCTGAAATCCTCAAAAAAAGAGAAGGCCCTATTCAATCATTAACGGTCATGAAAGAAATGACAGGAACTACACCTATGACTGAGAACCTCCCAAGCTTCACCGTAGCAGGTGAGCGAATAGAACCGAAAATGAACGTGTATAGCAGTGAAGGGGAATCAACCCAAACATACAACTATATTCTGGGGAACAAAGAAAATGTTTGGCTTTCTTTCTATTTCGGCATTCCCGACAATGGAGACTCTAAGGGTGAAGCCAAAATCATCGTAGACGGACAAGAAATAACTCCGTTAAACGAACAATCCTATCAAGGGGCAGAAGCTTTAAGGGAGATGCCTTTTAACGAGGTAAACGAAATTACCATTATCGTTTCCGGAAACGCTAAGCTGTGGGATGTTGGAATCCGTGGAATGCAACATTGGTGGGAGTGAGTAAAATAAACGAAACGAGCCCTAGAAGCAATTCTAGAGGCTCGTTTTTTTTAACTATTTAGTTGTTCAATCTCTCTTATTTACCTTGATTCGCTTCTTTCTGATAAGCTACCGCGATTTTCGCAGCTACTTCAGCATTGTGTTTCACCAGCGCGATGTTCGTTGCCAAGCTCTTGCCTTCTGTCAGCTTTTTCACTTTATCGAGCATGAATGGCGTTACCTGTTTACCTGCAATGTTGTTTTCTTTTGCTTCTGCGAGTGCTTTTTGGATCACAGCCTCGATTTCCTGGTGGTTGAGTGCATCGGATTCTGGTACTGGGTTCGCGATAATCATACCGCCTTTGAGTCCCAAATCCCATTTGGTGTTCATCATCTTACCGACTTCTTCCGGTGTATCGATGCGCATGTCTACGCCAAATCCGCTTTCGCGAGCGAAGAAGGATGGGAATTCATCTGTGCGGTAGCCCACAACTGGTACACCTTGTGTTTCCAAATATTCGAGTGTGCGGCCGATATCGAGGATCGATTTCGCCCCTGCGCATACTACAGCTACATCAGTTTGCGCCAGCTCAGTCAGGTCAGCAGACACGTCCCAAGTGATTTCGCCTTCACGGTGTACCCCGCCGATACCACCAGTTGCAAACATGTGGATGCCAGCCATCTCAGCTGCGATCATGGTAGCGGCTACTGTAGTCGCACCGATTTTACCGCTAGCCAAAATGTAAGCGAAGTCGCGACGGCTTACTTTTGCTACATTTTTGTTCGTCGCAAACTCTTCCAGCTCGCTGTCAGTCAAACCGATTTTGATTTTGCCGTCCATGATCCCGATCGTAGCTGGTACAGCACCGTTGTCGCGAATGATTTGCTCTACTTCTTTTGCCATTTCAATGTTTTGCGGATATGGCATACCGTGCGAAATAATCGTCGTCTCCAGAGCAACTACCGGCAGGTTGTTCTCCAGTGCGTGGCGTACTTCCTCAGTAAAGGTCAAATATTGTTTCATCTCTTATCGCTCCTTTTCGAATTGTTCTACGGCCAGTTCCAATTGTTCTGCTTTTAATAGAGGAGATACGGACTGCTCTGTTTGCAATGTCAGAGCGGATGCTGCCAATCCAAGGCGACATGCTCTCTGGAAAGACTCTCCGTTTACAATGCCATACAAGAGGCCCGACGCGAACGCATCTCCCGCACCTGTTACATCTACTACTTCCGTTGGATATGGAGCCATATGCTCCTCAACTTCATCGGATTGATAATAAATGCCTTCTTCGCCCAAGGTCACAATGACGTGCTTGACGCCTCGTTCCCTAATCTTGCGGCAAGCCTCGGCGCATTCTTCGATCGTCGTGATCTTCATGCCAGCCATCAGCTCGGCTTCTTCGCGATTCGGCAAAATCGCTTCTACTCCGTCCAATTGCTGTGGGAGCTTCTTTGCTTTTATTGAAGAGACCGGGTCAACGAAGAGCAGAATGTTTTCCTCCCGGCAACGTTCGATGATGTACGCCAAGCAGTCCGCCGGAATGTTTGTATCGATGAAAACCACGTGGGCTGCTGCAATGTGCGACCATTTCTCCGCGAACATCTCCGGTGTGAGAGCATCGTAAATATCCATGTTCGCCAAGGAAACAACCATCTCGCCATCAATATCGAGAAGCGCCGTATACGTTCCCGTACGCTGTGTAGGCAGTCGCCACACTTGGCTGATGTGCACCCCGTGCTTTTTCGTCTCCTGCAAGAGCCATTCGCCTTCTTTGTCCTCACCAATGCTGGTGATGAGTGACGTATTGCAGCCAAGACGACCGAGGTTCTCCGCGATATTCCGTGCCACCCCTCCACACGATTCCATAATCGTTACGGGATTGGATGAGTGTAGACGCACCTGTTGCTTGCCGCGTGCTTTGCGGTCCAGGTTGGCCCCACCGATACAAGCAATCATTCCTTCATCACGAAGTACATAAGCCCGTCCTTTGATTTCCCCGCGTTTGGTCAACTGTGCGATGTAGCCAGCTACCGCTGAACGTGAGATGCCAATCAGATCAGCCAGCTCCTGTTGCGTGATAAAAGGATTTTGCCGGATATGATGAAGGATCTGCATGTCTTTTTCCACGGTCATCCTCCTTTCTTCTGTTTCGCTTTCACAGCTTGTTTACAAACAAAAGTTTATCATGAAGACAACTGTTTGTACAAGCGTGTTTTTTATTTTATTTTTATCTCAATTTGACAAATAGGAATACGATCATGTAGGATTATCTTAAATTAGAGATATCGAAATTTCGATGTATAGGAGGGTCCATATGTCTGACAAACCACTGCGAAATGATCCCCTCGATCTTTTTGTAGTTTTATCAAGGTCATACAACTGGGTTACCGCTCACTCCAATCGTCACATTCGCGAGCATGGACTTAATCCGACTGAATTCGGGGTACTAGAGGTATTATTTCATAAAGGTCCTCAACCATTGCAGCAAATTGGCGAAAAAATCTTGATCTCCAGCGGAAACATCACATACGTTGTGGACAAACTCGAAAAGAAGCAACTGCTCATTCGCAAGCCCTGTTCGGCAGACCGCCGCGTCATTTATGCGGAACTTACAGAAAAAGGGCATCAATTTTTGTCCGAAATCTTCCCTCCTCATCAACTCGCCATTGAGAAAGCGATGGAAGGTCTCACACCAGAAGAACAGCGTCAAGCAATCGAACTGCTAAAAAAGTTGGGACGCACTGCTCAGGCTACTTATTAGATGAGCAGTCCCTCCTACCACTACAATCGTTTCAAAAAAGTGTTGACAAACGATCTGATACGTAATAATCTTAAAATCAAGATTTACGCATTAAAAGTTAGCGACTTACTAAATGGAAGGGGAATGAAATTTTCATGAGTAAAGTACTTTTTATTAAAGCAAACGATCGCCCAGTTGAGCAGGCAACAAGTGTAAAGCTGTACGAAGCTTTCACGAAAGCATACAGAGAAACACATCCAAATGACGAAATCGTTGAGTTGGATCTGTTTGCTGAAAACCTCCCTTATTACGGTAACGATATGCTGACTGCTATGTGGAAAGCAGGAAACGGCATCGAGCTGTCTGCTGATGAGCAAAAACGTGCTGACTTGGTTAACAAATACCTGAACCAGTTTACAGAAGCAGACAAAATCGTATTTGCTTTCCCAATGTGGAACTTCACTGTTCCTGCTGTTCTGCACTCCTATATGGATTACCTCTCCCAAGCAGGCAAAACATTCAAGTACACTGCTGAAGGTCCAGTTGGTCTGATGGGCGACAAAAAAGTAGCTCTGTTGAGCGCACGCGGTGGCGTTTATTCCGAAGGGCCTATGGCTGAGATTGAAATGGCAAACAAATACGTTCGCACGATCCTCGGCTTCTGGGGCATCAGCAATGTAACTGAAGTGATCGTAGAAGGTCACAACCAATTCCAAGACAAAGCAGCTGAGCTCGTTGCAGCTGGTGTAGAAAAAGCAGCAAAACTGGCGGAATCCTTCTAAGGCCCGCCAGCCTTTTTGGACAAATATCTCAAAATAAAGATATACTAATTAAAAACAATTAAGGAGAGATGAAAAGTGTTGGATACTGGATTGTTGTTAATTCGTTTGGTCATCGGTTTGACGTTTGCAGGTCATGGTGCGCAGAAGTTGTTTGGCTGGTTTGGGGGTTATGGTTTGAAAGGAACAGGCGGCTGGCTGGAGTCCATCGGAGTAAAACCTGGCGTAGCGATGGCCTTTGTCGCTGGATTCGCTGAACTCGTTGGCGGTCTGATGTTTGCGGCAGGCGTAGGTATCTGGGCAAGTTCTATTTTGCTTGCTTTCACAATGCTGGTTGCCATTCTGAAAGTACACGGTCAAAATGGATATTGGGTCACACAAAACGGATTCGAATACAACCTCACGTTAATCGCAGTTGTTATTGGTGTAGCGTTGATCGGTCCAGGCGCATACGTTTTGTTTTAATGGTGACTCCTCACCACCCGTAAGTCAGCAATCGTACTAAGGGAGGAACATCAGATGGAAATCCGCGTCTACAAACAGAACCAGCAAGCAAAAGGACATTTTGGCGACGGTGAAATCGTAGAGAACAAACCAATTGGCTTCCCTCATGAAGGCTCCGTTGTCAAACGGGTAGGACCACTATTTTACTGGGCATGGGCAAAATCACTGAAGACATTTGAAATTCCGCTGCACCCTCACTCCGGCTTCGAAATTTTGTCGTACGTCCTTACAGGGACAGTCGGACATCGGGACACGCTCGGAAATCTTCAAGAGGTGTCGACAGGCGGCGCGCAGATCATGCAAACCGGTTCAGGCGCGTACCATGCAGAAGAGCTTGGCAAGGATACGGATATGTTTCAAATCTGGTTTGAACCGCATCTTGCACAAACGACGAAGCAACCTCCGACTTACTATCAATATGATCATGAGGAGTTTCCGTCTGAGGATGCAGATGGTGTGCAAGTAAAACACATCATCGGATCATCTGCTCCCATTCAGTTGGTCACCGATTCCTTGATGCGCGACATCACGATTCCCGCTGGAAAATCGTATGCAAAAGAACTCCCGGCTGGTTATGCTCACGCAGTCGTCATAGTGGAAGGGAACGGAAGCGTTGCAGAGAAAGCAACTGTCAGCGAGAACCACACCCCGGCAACCAAAGGTGACTTTGTTGTTCTCTCCTCCGAGGAAAGCAGCACAGCCATCTACCAAGCATCAACGGATGCCCCGCTCCGCCTGGTGTTGATTCAAGTACCCACTGAGGTTGATTATCCACTTTATCGTAAATAATCTACTCTTCCAAACGCCCTTATCCTATCATCAAGCCCGACCGTCACATTTTTGTGACGGTCTTTTTCGTATAAACTCCGCCTCCTCATGGGACATTAACGAGGAAATCGTTAACAATTTTTGGTGCCGATCAGAAAGGAAGTGGAACGTGGAAGATATCGTGATGACCAGAGCCATATTCGGGACGACTATGGCCTTTCACATTATTTTTGCGACCTTGGGCGTTGGTCTCCCGCTCATGATCTTGCTGGTGGAGCTCCTCTTTTGGCGGACGCGTGACCGCGACTACGAGATTATGGCCAAACGCTGGACAAAAGCCCAGGCGATCTTGCTAGGTGTCGCGATCCCGTCTGGAACGATTGCTGGGGTCCAACTCTCTCTGTTATGGCCTGGGTTCATGGAGATTGTCGGCAGGGTGATCTCGTTGCCTTTTCAGATCGAAATATTCGCTTTCTTCGTGGAAGCTTTATTTATGTCCATCTACGTCTACGCAGCTCACCGCCTATCCCGTAACATGCGTTTGTTGAGTTTGTTCATGGTTTTGCTTGGTGCGACGGCCTCCGCGATTCTGATTACGAATGTCCACGCCTTTGAAGGCACGCCAACTGGGTTCCGGATGGTCGATGGGCAGATCGTCGATGTGGACCCGTGGAAAGCTTTTTTCAATCCCAGCTTTATCGTGACGGCAGGTCATGTAACGGTCTCTGCTTATATGACGGGGGCATTCATCGTCGCTGGAGTGGCAGCGTGGAAAATGCTGCGGGCTGCAAAAGGCAGTCGGGTTTATTTGTATCATCAAAAAGCTCTTTTGGCCGGTTTAATCGTGGGCGGCACCTTTTCGCTTTTAACCGCCTTGAACGGTCATGAATCCGCACAGCTTTTGCATAAATACCAGCCGGAAAAGCTGGCCGCTGCGGAAGGACTGTTTGAAACACAAGCATACGCCCCACTCGCGATTGGCGGCTTTACCGACCCCGAGACGAAAGAAGTCAAATACGCCATCGAGATTCCATGGGCGCTCAGCTTCCTTGCAGCCAATCGCTTTGACGAGGTCGTGGTCGGTCTGGATGACTTTCCACAGGAGCTGTGGCCTCCACTCTACGTCCATACGCTATTTAACGGGATGGTCATCATCGGCAGCTTGTTGATCTTCGTTGGTTTCATCGGCTTCGCTTGGAAGAAGCTCCTGAAGCGCTCTCAGTTTCCTCGTTGGGTTCTCTGGGTATTTGTCGCGAGTGGACCGCTCGCCTTGTTAGGCATCGAATTTGGCTGGATTTTTGCCTGCACAGGACGCCAGCCATGGGTAGTTTATCGTGTGATGAAAACAGTTGATGCCGCTACACAAGCAGCAGGCATCTCCACCCTGTTCTGGATTTTCCTCTCGGTGTACCTATTTTTCGCGATCGTCACCCTGCTCGTATTCCGTAGCTATTTTGGCCGCCATCCCTTGGAGCTCGATCCGCCAGAACAGCCGAAAGTGGACGGAGGAACGGCATGACCGACACGATTATTGCCATTACGCTGCTCTGGATTTTCGTCGTTATCTATTCCGTCGCGGCCTCCTTCGACTTCGGTGCAGGTTTTTGGTCGATGATCTATTTGAATCGGGAAAAAACCAAAGCCACTCAAATCGCCAATCGCTATCTCTCGCCCTCCTGGGAGGTCGTGAATGTCTTTATCGTGTTAATTGTTGTCGCGCTCGTAACCTTTTTCCCTGGCGCGACCTACACATTAGGGAGCCTGCTGTTGGTTCCCGGATGTCTCGTGGTGTTATTGATGCTGATTCGCAGTACGTTCATGGTGTTTTCTCATCTAATTTACAAGTATGACAAGATGCTCAGCATCGTCTCCGGCGTTACTGGGATATTGGTGCCAGCTCTGTTAATCAGCGTGCTTCCTGTGACTCAGGGCGGGTTGTCTCGAACGATCAATGGTGTGGAGTATCTCGATTGGGGACTGTTTTTGACCAGCCCGCACGTCTATTCCTTTATTGGTCTTGCCGTCAGCAGCACACTCTACCTCTCGTCGCTGCTTCTCGCGGACTACTCCTTCGTCGCAGGTGAAACGAAAGCCTTCTCCGTCTACCTCCGGGATGCGGTGCTTCTGGGGCCAATTACGTTGCTTGCGGCATTGGTTACCGTGCTCACGATGCAACTGGAGGCAAAATGGCTATATGACCGCATGCTCGACTATTTGCCGTGGCTGATTGCATCGGCGGTCTGTTTTTTCATTAGTTATATCGCTCTCTTGTTGCCCCAAGACCGTCGATACTTCGGCATCCATCTTCCGCGGATTGCGGTCATTGTCGCCACGACGCAATACCTGCTCGCCAGCTATGCGTACGGTGCAGCGCGCCTCCCCTACATCGTCTATCCCCAAGTGACGATTGAGTCCAGCTTTACACATCCAGATACGTTCCACGCTTTGTTCATTTGTTATTTAGTCGGCTTTGCGATTCTCGTACCCGGCTTTATTTATTTCTGGCGTCTGTTCATGAGGGACGAGCAGTATGTACGGCAAAAATAGAGAAAAACCCGCCAAGGCTTCCATGCCCGAGCGGGTTTGTTTTTTCATCATTCAATCGACTAGACCAGCGCTGGCTTTTTCTCCAGCATCGTGCCTTCCTGCGCGTAACGCACATGCCAGGAGAATGCCTTTTCCAGTACATGCGGAGTGTGTCCGCCGCGTGTGAGTGCTTCCTCATAGTACGCCATCAATTGATCGCGGTACATCGGATGCGCACAGTTCTCGATAATTTTGATGGCTCTTTGACGCGGAGCCAAGCCTCTCAGGTCAGCCAAGCCTTGCTCGGTCACGATAATATCTACATCGTGCTCAGTATGATCCACATGAGAGGCAAACGGAACGATACTCGAAATATTTCCACCTTTGGCAATCGACTTGGTTACGAAGATGCCCAGACGTGCGTTGCGAGCAAAATCACCAGAGCCGCCGATGCCGTTCATCATTCTCGTACCTGATACATTGGTCGAGTTGACGTTGCCGTAGATGTCCGCTTCAATCGCGGTATTGATCGCAATCAGACCGAGGCGGCGAATCAACTCCGGATGGTTCGTGATTTCTTGCGGACGCAACAGCAGCTTGTCACGGTATTGGGCGAAATTTTCGGTGACATGCTTCATCTTGTCAGCCGTTAATGTAATCGAACAACCTGAGGCAAACGAAATTTTACCTGCATCGAGCAAATCAAACACGGCATCCTGCAACACTTCCGAGAAGACAGTCAGATCTGTGAATTCCGAATCCAAAAATCCGTTGAAAACCGCATTTGCTACCGATCCGATTCCCGATTGCAATGGAGCGAGGTTGTTCGGCAAGCGCCCCTCTTTTACCTCCTGACGCAAAAACTCGATCAGATGTGCCGCAATCTGCGCCGTTTCTTCGTCCGGTTCCACAATTGTCGAGGGAGAATCCAACTGATTCGTCAGGACAATCCCTTTTACTTTATCCGGATCGACGGGAATCCCCGCTGTGCCTATTCGCTGATCCACGGACGTGAGCGGAATCGGTTCACGCTCTCCCTGTTTCGCTGGAGTATAAATATCATGGACGCCTTCCAACTCCACCGATTGAGCCATATTCAACTCAATGATGACATGCTTGGCATTTTCCACGAAAATATTGGAATTCCCCACGGACGTAGCCGGAATAATCATGCCCTCTTCTGTAATTGCAACCGCTTCCACAATGGCGTAATCGATCGCGTCTATCGCTCCCTGACGGATTGCTTCCGCTGTATGCGACAGATGCTGATCAACGAACATCATGCTGCCATCGTTTATTTTTTTGCGCATGACCGGATCTGCTTGAAAAGGCAGTCGCTTGTTGATAATCCCCGCTTCTGCCATCACGGCATCCACATCGGAGCCGAGTGAAGCTCCTGTATATACGTTTACGCCAAAAGGCTTGTTCTCTTTTTTCGCCAGCTCAGCCAATGCGAGCGGCACGACCTTGGCATCACCAGCACGCGTGAAACCACTTAACCCGATTGTCATGCCATCCTCAATCCATCCTGCTGCTACCTCAGCCGTCACGATTTTATCTGCCAGTCTTTTATCGCGTAAGCGCTCCCACATCATTGTGACCTCCCATGCCATCTTTATTGCCTTTACACTAGCACATGGATTCTGAGCGGGCACTCGATTTTCAACAAAACAGAATATTTAAGCGGCGATCAAGCAAAAACGACAGCGAACCATTCTCATTTGTCAGATATTTCAGAAGCCGAGCAATTGCCGAAACGAGCTGGCATACGACTGACTCACAGGAACTCTCGTCTTTTGCTTGTCCTTCATCTCCAATAAAAACGTCGAATGAAAATGAGGGTGAATAAAGCCGATCGATTCCATATTGACGAAATACGACCGATGACAGCGCACAAATCGCTCTTGCGGGAGCATGTACTCGAGTTCAGCCATGTTGTATTTGTTCGCATATGATCCACTAGCCGTATGCAGAAGCGTTTTTCCTTCATGAGAGCTGATAAAGACGATCTCCGTTAACGGAATGGGTAGCCAGCCGTCCTCCCCTTTTCCGACCAAAAACGATAGACGCGGCTCCGGATTTGTGAGCGGAACGTTTTGAGGTGGATAGATGGCGGTAATACAGCCCATGACCTGACCATTTCGCACTAATGGAAGCGAGAGTCCGTAGTACGGCACACCAAAAATACGACTCTCCACCTGATGCCCCACTTTTCCCATTTCCATGAGTGCTTGATGTGTAGCCGAACCTATGGGAACGAGATCCCCTGGCGTAATTTTCAAATCAATATTGGAACTCGGTTGATAGTACAAGTATTGTGAGCCGTCCGAGATCGCAATCGATACCCCGTCTGGTACGACTTCCCCAATCATTTGCAGCACCTCTGGAACCAATCTGTCCCCCATGCTGATTCCTCCTGCTCCTGTTATTGCTTTTCTATCTTCTATTAAATCACATTTCCCTGCCCCCAAATCAATCCTTCTCTTTCCTCTCTATACAAGCGAATCCATCCGATTACAGTCAGGCATTGTGCTATCATGAGATTACAAAACATTCACGATTGTTTGAGCAAAGGCGGTGCAGCATGGACCACACCATTGTCTTGATTGCAAAAGGAACGGACACTCTCGAATTTTTGTTAAAAGAACTGCGAGCTTACTTCGAGCCGTATTGCAAAGTCGTCGGTTACGCCAGCCATGAGCATATTCCCGATTTGAGCGGAGTCGATCATGTCTTTATCACAACCAAATCCCCGGAGCTGTACACAGTTGCCCGTCAAGCTGTCGCTGACTCCGTACCCATCACGGTTTTAAACCGTTTTTTCGAGTTACGCAAAATGAAAGCGCTGATGCAAATCCCTCCGGGAACGACCGTCCCTGTTATGAACAATTCGCCAGTGACGGCACAAGAGGTCATCCAAAATTTAATAGAAGCGAACGTCGATCATATCAATTACGTTCCTTTTCACCCTGGCTGTACATTTGATGATCTCGAATTTCAGTACGCGATCATTATGAGCATCGCTGATGTACCGCTGCCTCCTCACGTGGAGGTTATCGATCTCGGATTTCGCAAAATCAACATTCATGACTTGATTGATATCGGTCGCAAGGTGGGCGTGCCCAGTGAATGGGAGCGCGAGTACTTGTCTTCCTTCATCTTAGAGATGTCTGAGCTCGCGAAAATGCTCGGCACTTCCTACGCAGAAGTACAAAAGCTCAACAGCCAGCTACAATCTACTTTTCAGGCAGTCAAAGACCCCGTGATCGCTTGCAACGAACAAGGTCTGATCACGTTTATAAACGACGTCGCCGTTGAGCTGTTTTGTCCACAGGCATCCTCTATCGTTGGACAACCGTACACGGTGTTAAAGGAGCACAGCTTGCTGCAGCCCTTTTTTGAGCAGGAAGATCAGGAGGACGCACTCGTAACCATCGATCACAAACAATTTATCGTCAGCAGTCAAAGCATCCGCCGCAGACATGAGCATTTAGGCTTCGTTTGTACACTAAAAGACGTGACCGAAATCCAACGCTTGCGAACTACGCTTACTTTGCGCGGTCATACAGCGACCTACTCCTTTTCCGATATCAAAGGACAAAGTCAACCGCTGCTCCAAGTCATCGAGCTCGGCAAAAAGATGGCCAAAAACAATCAAACGATTCTACTGACAGGCGAAAACGGAACGGGAAAAGAGCTGTTCGCCCATGCCATTCATCAGCACTCGTTACGCAAAAACGGCCCCTTTGTCGCAATCAACTGTGCCTCCTTGCCGGAAAACCTGCTGGAGAGCGAGCTATTCGGCTACGAAGACGGTGCCTTTACAGGAGCACGAAAAGGCGGAAAGCCCGGCCTGTTTGAGCAAGCGGACGGTGGGACGATTTTTCTCGATGAGGTGGGGGACATCTCTGGGGCCATTCAGGTCAAGCTGCTTCGCGTGCTGCAAGAAAAGCAGGTCATCCGCGTGGGCGGTACAGGCATTCTCTCTGTGGATTGCCGCATCATCGCTGCTACCAATCGTGATTTGGAAGACGCTGTTTCCCAAGGAGGCTTTCGCGAGGACCTTTTCTATCGTTTGGCTGTCCTGCCAATCCAGATCCCCGCTTTGCGTGAGCGAATCAGTGATATTCCCCTTCTCATCGACGAGCATCTGGAGCAGCAAGGCATTCGCAAATCATGGTCGCCAGAAGTAATGGAGCTATTCTATCGCCATGACTGGCGGGGGAACATTCGCGAACTGAAAAATGTCGTCGACTATGCCATTACGGTAAGCGAGCATCCTGTCATCGGCATTCAGGACCTCCCTAAACGATTAACGGATAGCCTGTTTCAAAAGCAGCAGTCGGCTTCTATCCCCAATTTGGAAGACAACCGCGACCTGGATATTTTGTATTGCTTGCATCATTATTACGTATCCAACAAACCAGTCGGGCGTTATCAATTGGCGCACTCCCCTGAACTACAGTCCGTAGGCTGGACGGAGAGTGCACTGCGACACAAGCTAAAACTGCTAGAGCAGCAAGGTTTCGTGCGTTCAGGAACAACCCGACAAGGAACCTCCATCACCCCCGCGGGTATTGAATTGTTGCGAAAAAACGGGCGGATTTAACTTCCGCCCAATGAATAATAGGATGTATTAGGCTGCATAAAACCTAATAAACATTCCTAAAGCTCATTTTATTCCCTTACCTTACCTATGAAAATCCACTGAAAACGCTTATATTCGGGAAATTTCGACACTTGGCACGACCCTTGCTTGTCATAAGCAAAAAAAAGCGAGGTGACCTCATGTCTACACATCCATTGAAACCTGCAAAGAAACGTTTTTCTGTGCCGCATACCTATGCCATCCTCTTTATCATCATCATTTTGGCAGCCCTAGCTTCCTACGTGCTCCCGGCTGGTGAGTTCGAACGCGTCAAGGACGTTGCCTCAGGCAAGACCGTCGTCGTCAACGGCAGCTACCATCCTGTAGAAAGTGATCCGGTCTCGTTCTTTGACATGTTCAAAGCGATTCCAGAAGGGATGCAAAAAGGAGCACAAATCATTTTCTACATCTTTATTGTAAGCGGTGTATTCGGAATCATCCGTCAGACTGGAGCGATTGAAGCCGGGATCAATAAAGGTGTCCGATACTTGGAAGGGCGGGAAAAGCTGCTCATTCCTGCTTCCATGTTCCTCTTCTCCATCGGTGGCTTCACAATGGGAATGGCAGAAGAAAGCATTATCTTCGTTCCGATCGGTATCGCGCTGGCTCGTGCAATGGGCTTTGATGCCGTAACAGGTACGGCCATGATCACCATGGGGGCGGCAGCCGGCTTCATGGGCGGAATGATCAATCCATTTACGGTTGGGGTGGCGCAGTCGCTCGCGCAATTGCCGCTCTTCTCTGGTCTTACCTTCCGTGCTGTTGTGTATGTCTTCGTACTCGGTTTTGCCATCTGGTACGTCATGCGCTATGCGTATCGTGTGAAAGCAGACCCGACCAAGAGTGTGCTTTATGGCGTAGAGAATCACGAAAGTCAAGAACAGGAAACAGTAGACATCCCAGATCTGAATGCACGCCACAAGCTCGTGTTCCTGGTAATGGTCTGTGGTCTCGCCTTCAACGTATACGGTGTATTCAAGTACGAATGGTTCCTGACAGAGCTTACCGCTTCCTTCCTGATCATGGGCCTGGTTGCTGGTCTCGTCGGAGGTTTATCGGTCAATACGCTGTTTGATTCCTTCGTCGCTGGTGCGAGAGCCGTTACGTTTGGCGCACTGATCGTCGGTTTTGCCCGTGCGATCACGGTCGTCTTGGAAGACGGTAAAATTATCGATACGATGATTAACAGTCTGACTTCGGCGATTAGTCATTTGCCAGATGCCGTAACCGTCATCGCCATGTTTGTGATTCAAGCCTTTCTCAATCTCTTCATTTCTTCCGGTAGTGGACAGGCAGCGACAACGATGCCAATTATGGTACCGATTGCGGACTTGCTCGGCATCCAGCGTCAGGTAGCGGTTCTTGCCTTCCAATACGGTGATGCGGTCACCAACTCCATTATCCCGACTTCTTCTGCGTTGATGGGCTATCTGGCTGTTGCAGGCATTCCGTATGAGAAATGGGTCAAATTCATTTGGAAGCTGCTAGCCGGTTGGGCCGTGATCGCCTCAATCGCGCTCATTGTAGCAGTGACAATCGGCATTTCGTAACAAATGAGCTTTTCGCAAAACTGGCTGCGTCAAGTAGATTGGCGTAGCCTTCGCTTCACTTATTGACTACCTACGAACGAAACCGATGGAGGAACCATGCGCACAACGATCAAACAATTGCAGCCCGCCATTTTTTCTCTATACGAGCATTTACACCAGCATCCAGAGATAAGCTGGGAGGAAATCCAAACCACCTCATTCATCGCTGACTTCTTGAAAAAACACAATTGCCGTGTCACTACCTTTGACGACGTGACGGGAGTTGTCGGGGAATGGGGCGATCTGACGCCAGGAAAATTCACTGTAGGCGTACGAGCTGACATGGACGCACTCTGGCAAGAAGTGAACGGCGTCTTTACCGCGAACCATTCCTGCGGACACGATGCGCATATGACCATGGCATTAGGCGTCCTGATGGTATTGCAAGCATTGGACGTCCAGCTCCCTGGGCGCCTGAAGCTCATTTTCCAACCAGCAGAAGAAAGCGGAAATGGCGCACTTGCGATGGTGAACAAGAAAGTTGTGGACGATATTGATTTTCTGTACGGTGTCCATCTTCGTCCCATACAGGAAATCCCGCGCGGCACAGCTGCTTCTGCCATCTTGCACGGGGCGGCTGGAACGATATCCGGGCAAATCAAGGGTGCCGATGCTCACGGTGCACGGCCTCATCTCGGAGTCAACGCTATCGAGGTAGCCACTGCAATTGTCGAGCAGTTAAAAGGCATTCATCTCGATCCGCTCGTCCCTTATTCCGTCAAAATGACGCAGCTTTCCGCCGGCAGCAAAAGCAGCAATATCATTCCGGGCTCGGCGCAGTTCCACTTGGACCTACGGGCACAGACGAATGAAGTCATTCACGCCCTATTTGCCCGTGTCGAGCACATTTTGCAACACGTTTCCCGTCTCTATGAAGTTGAACTGTCTTACGAAATCACCGAACGCGTCTATGCGGCGGAAGTGAACGAAGAAGCGAGAATGATCATGGCGGATGCCATTACCCAAACCTTGGGAGCAGAGAAGCTCGAACCACCGATTCAGACACCGGGCGCGGAGGACTTCCACTATTACACAAAAGAACGTCCACAGCTTCGGGCGACCATGCTTGGTTTAGGCTGCGGCCTGACACCAGGACTTCATCATCCGCAGATGACTTTTGAAAAAGAAGCACTGTTAGACGGCATCGAGATTTTGGCAAGAACGGTACTGAAAACGTTTGAGCGACAATCCATATGAACGGTTGAGGAGAGATGAACATG
Source organism: Brevibacillus brevis (assembly GCF_001039275.2). Taxonomy (NCBI): domain Bacteria; kingdom Bacillati; phylum Bacillota; class Bacilli; order Caryophanales; family Paenibacillaceae; genus Brevibacillus; species Brevibacillus brevis. Next base: position 368,136 of record NZ_CP030117.1, on the reverse strand, counting down.
AAAATCGAACGCGTGGACCTGCAACGAATTAAAATTCCGTTGAATTCCCCTTTTGAGACGAGCATGGGAGTCGAAACCCACAAGGAATGCATTCTGGTGCGTGCAAACAGCGGTGCCTATGTCGGGTTCGGCGAAAGCGTCGCAATGGACGTCCCTGTTTACAATGAGGAAGATGTCGATACGGTCTGGTATATGCTCGAAAAGTATTTAATCCCGCAGCTGTTTTCAAGGGAGATCGAGCATCCTGATGACGTTTCCCGCCTCTTCTCCTGGATGCGCCGCAACCACATGGCCAAAGCCGCTTTGGAAGGTGCCATCTGGGATTTGTACGCCAAAATGAACGGCCTCTCCCTCTCCCAAGCATTGGGCGGAACTCGTACGACGATTGACGTCGGGGTAAGTATCGGAATCGAGCCGACCATCGAAAAACTGCTGCAACGCGTAGAAGGCTTCATTCGTGACGGCTACAAAAAGATCAAAGTGAAAATCAAACCGGGCTTTGATGTCGAGCCAATGCGTGCGATCCGCAACACATTTGGACCAGACGTTCCTCTGATGGCGGACGCAAACTCGGCATATACGCTGGCAGACATGGAGATGCTGAAGGCTTTGGATGGCTTCGGTTTGATCATGATTGAACAGCCATTGGCTCATGACGACATCATTGACCATGCGACCTTGCAAAGGGAACTAAAAACACCGATCTGCCTCGACGAAAGTATTCATACGGTGGAAGATGCCCGCAAAGCACTCGAGCTCGGCAGTTGCCGGATTATCAACATCAAGATCGGTCGCGTAGGCGGTCTCACCGACGCCAAGAAGATTCATGACCTGTGTGCGACACGCGGCGTACCAGTATGGTGCGGAGGAATGCTGGAGGCAGGGATTGGACGTGCGCACAACATCGCGATGGCTTCGCTTAGCAACTTCACGATTGCTGGCGACACATCCCCGTCCCATCGCTACTTCGCGGAAGATATCGTGACACCTCTCATCGATTTTGCAGCACCTGGTATGCTGGCTGTACCGACAACTCCAGGAATCGGTTTCGACATCAATGAGTCTGCCATTCGCAATGCCCTAATCGAGCATAAAAGCTACTATGCAAATCAAGAGTCTACTACCACTGTCATTCCAACCTGGTAGACAACACTCAATCGAAGTGAGAAAGAACAGAGAGAGCCTATTGGCCTCCCTGTTCTTTTTATTTAGGTGATTGTATTAATCCGTAATCGTCAAAAGCTTGCACAAATTTCGCTCGGCATGAGCTCTCTTCTCTGGCGGAAACCGCTTTAGCAGATCCAACGCAGCATACGGAAGCTTCAATGCATGAGGATCGCTGTACAGTCTTTCCCAGTATAGCGGTGAAAAAATTTGTTCAAACGCAGGCTCCTTCACCTCATCCTCCAAAGTAAACGGAGGAACATGGCGATTCAAATAGATTTGAAGACGATGGTTTACGATTCCAGGCTTCACAATATCCTCATAACCGAATCGTTCCAGATCTGTTAACGCATGAGCATGTGTGATGTTATGGACGACCTCGCTCGCCAAATGATAGCGTACCCCGTTAATATCACGCGGTGGTATAACCAAATGTAGCTCGTCAAACGCCCGCTCTGCCATCTCTGCAGTTGTATGGTAAGGCGCAACTTCGTCTTTGACATCATCAATCGTCATGCCATGGTAATTCTCAATGCCCCAATAACGGTCTAACCTGTCTTCTGTCGTCGCTTTGAGAATCTTGACCAGGCCGTTCACCACAGTCGGAGTGATCATATCAGGGCGCTCGCGCAGTGCTTTTAATGCCAACACACCTAGTGCTAGTCCATGACCTGAGGTCCGCAGTTGCTTCACATTTTGCTGGAGGCCATCGATGACGTGCTGTAACAAGGAGGGGTCAGCTTGCTCGTCTTGATCTAGTGGAACAAACCATTCAGGTTTTTGCTTGCGGAAGGACTCGCATGTCCGCTCAATGCCCTCTTTTACATGTTCTGGGAGATCGTGCTCACGATCCATGAAGTACCCTGCCAATAAGGCTGCCCCATAATGACCGTCGAACCATCCTGCTCCAGCTGCACGTGCCATTCCCGTAATGCCAAGCTCCAAGTAAGAATCAAGTAAACGCATGTAACTTCCTCCTTTTTCCATTTATGTACCCATCATATACTATACATTTTTGTTTGTAAAGTATCGTATCTTGGTTTTTCGCTCATATAAAAAAGGCCCCGTATATCCGGAGCCCTTCATCTACTCGCTATCCTTTTCCTTGCTTAATCCAGTTTAAATTCTACTTCGTCTGTCTCTGGCCGATAATCGACAATCAACCCTCTTCCATTCATATACCACAACTCATCTTTTTCCATATAAAATGTGATGCCATCCTCTACTGTAGAAATGCCGATTTCATTCGGCAACTCTTTGGCAATCCCCATCGAAAATGAATCCTGAACCGTACTAACGCCTCCATACCGGACAAAAAAACGAATGCTGTCTCCTTCTTTGCATCCCCATTCTTCCCGAAACCATGCTACCGCTGCTTTAGTGATCGTCATGTTCATTAGTACGCCACTCCTCTCTGCTAATAGTTTACCTCAATTTAGAGATATTTGAAACATAAAAGTATATTAAATGGAATTGCTCCACTATTTGAAAAAAAACCGATTCCCTACGCTGGGAAAACGGTTCTTTTCATCTGATTAAGGCTTTATTGGAAGTGTAACCAAAAAACTCGTTCCGATACCTACCTCACTGCTAACCTGAATCTTTCCGTGGTGCGCATCCACGATCCATTTGGCAATGGAAAGCCCCAAGCCTGTTCCTTCTGTCGCTCGAGAGCGCATTTTATCCACCCGAAAGAAGCGATCAAACAAATACGGAATATCCTCTTTGGAAATCCCGATCCCACTGTCTTTTACGAGAATCGAAACGCGGCCGCCTTCCTTTTTGCAAGAGACATAAATCCGGCCGTCTTCGTTCGTGTACTTCAAGGCATTGTCCAGCAAGATGACCATGAGCTGATGCAGACGTTCTTGGTCTCCCACCATCTCAATGGGTTGCTCGATGTCTGTTTCGAGACGAATTTCCCGTGCGATGGCAAGTTGTGCAAACACCTGGGTGCATTTCATCGCGACTT